>NZ_CP089977.1:1779583-2106666 GCF_025643275.1 Moraxella nasicaprae | reverse complement strand
GGCACTATCCTGTTAGGCTTTATAGCGAATGACAGGCTGACCAAATTCAACCACCTCAGCATTACTCACCAAAATCTCTTCGATGATGCCGCTTTGGGTGGCTTCTAGCGGATTCATGATTTTCATTGCCTCAATGATGCCCAGTGTATCACCAGCTTCTACCTTTTGACCAACTTTGACAAATGGAGGGTCATTTGGACTAGGTGCTGAATAAAACACCCCAACCATTGGCGAAGTCTCTACCTTGCCCGCTGGTGCTTTTGGAGCAGGGGCAGCGACAGGAGCAGGAGCGGCTGCCATCGGTGCTGCTTGCGGCACAGCAATGGTCTGTACAGCGGTATTACGAGTTAGGCTGATGTAGTTGTCGTCTTGACCATATTCTAGACTTAACAAATCTTTTTCTTCCATCAAATCAACAAGTTCACGAATTTTTTTGATGTCCATTGCCATCACCTTCCAATTAAAAAAAGTTAAAATAAAGAATTTTATTTAAGATGCTCATCAAATCAACCTTGCCATCGGCTGGGCTGAGTTGATTTCTTAAATACCAAAATTTCATTATGTATAGTGTACATTCGTTTTATTTTATTGCAAGTGTTTTTTGTCATATTTTGCCACAAATGTTGCTATTTAAATGAATTTTGGTACATTTAGCTCATCAAGCCAGTCAGGTTTGACCCATTTTTGAGTTTCAATAAACTGATAATGTTGCATTTTTTCAAACAAACGCTCGACATCATCGTCCACGCAGACCAAGCCAACATTTTGCTTAGGCATGAATCCAGCTTCGGCAGTTTGGGTCAGCATCTGTATCAATGGGTCAAAAAATCCTGCAATATTTAGCAAACCAATCGGCTTGGCGTGTTGTCTAAGCTGAGCCAATGAAATCACTTCAAACAGCTCCTCATAAGTACCAATACCACCAGGCAATGCGATAAAAGCGTCTGCCAATTCAATCATCTTGGTCTTACGAGTGGGCATATCTGGCGTGGTAATCAGTTCATCAAGCCCCAAATGCGCCACCTCTTTTTCAAGCAAAAACTTTGGAATGACACCAATGGTGCGACCACCATGAGCAATCACAGCATCGGCAATCGTCCCCATTAAGCCCACCTTGCCACCGCCATAGACCAGCGTATAACCACGCTTTGCCATCATCTCCCCCAGTATTTGAGTGGCTTGATGATAGGCGGGAGTTGTGCCAAAATTTGAGCCGCAATAGACGGCAATATAATCAAGTTTATTCATCTTGGGTTTCCAAAGTATTAAGAGTGCTTGGCAAAAAACACGCCAACACCACAAAGCGTAATGCCAATAACAAAAGTACCGACAACCAAATCCCAATCATACCAAAATTGGTGTGCAAAATCACACTCGCCAAAAAATAAATGACGGCAACAATCATGGCGGCTTGACGGATTTGTTTGCCTGCGGTCATACCAAAATACACACCATCAATCCAATATGCCAATGCTCCCACGATGGGCAATAGGCTAGCAAATAACGAATGGCGTGTGGCGATGGCATGGACGACTGGGTCTTTTGCCATCATATCAAGATAACTTGGCATTGCCAAGAGCCAGCCAACAGATAATAATGCAGCAATCGCCATGATGCTGATGCCTGTTCGTCTGAATGCCAGCAAAAATAATGAGCGGTTTTTTTGCCCAAAGGCTTGACCACACAGGGTTTCTGCCGCCACCGCCAGCCCATCAAGTGCGTATGCTGATAGGCTTAATATTTGTAGCAAAATGATGTTGGCAGACAACGCAGCATCGCCATGCATTGCCCCAAGCTTAGTCAGCCAAGCAAAACTGAGCGTCAATAAAATGGTGCGAATAAAAATGTCTTTATTTAGGCGTAGCAGGGAAAATAGTTTTGATTTTTCAAAGGCTTGCATGTTTATTTGCCAAATCTTCTTGATGGATATGCCCAAACTGTTGGCAAAAACAAACAGCCCCATCAGCACGCCAAGCCATTGAGCAAGCACCGTTCCCCATGCCACACCTGCCACACCCAAGTGGGCAAATTTCACCAATAAAATACTGATGACGATATTTAGCAGGGCGATGGTGCTTTGTAATAGTAGCAGTTGGCGAGTTCGCCCCATGCCCGCCAGCACACCAACAAATACATAATTGGCAAGTTCAGCAAACACCCCAAAAAATCGTATGCCAAGATACTCTTTGGCAATGTCGCTGGCGGTCTGACTGGCAGAAAATAGCGTCAAGCCGAGCTGCACCAAAGGAATCTGTGCCAGCCACAACATGATGGCAATGAAGGCAGCAATCAGCCATGCACGCCACGCTATTGCTAATATGCCACTGGTCAAGCCAGTCGCTCCCAGATGTTGTGCTGTCAAGCCTGAACTGGCGTATTGTAAAAAATTAAAACTTGCCAATAGCACCGTCATCATCTGCACCGCAATGCCAAGCCCAGCCAAAGAGGCGGCTTGACCCATTTGGGCAATGATGGCGGTGTCCACCAGTCCTTGTATGGGCATCGCCAGATTAGCAAGCAATACAGGAATGGCGATGATAAAAATACGCCTAAAAGTAATTTTAGGCGTATTGTGTGATGAAAGCATATTCATCTTAGGGTCAGTCCTTGCTATTTTGAAGCTCTGGATCGGCAAACACCACCATCTCTTCTTCAAACTCAGGCTTAACACGCACGATGAAATCCTCACGAGACAGTCCCAAACGAAGCGGAATGGAGCTGGCGATATAGACCGATGAATAAGTACCTGCAATCAGACCGATGAATAGGGCAACAGAGAACCAGTACAGACCTTCGCCACCCAAAAATAGCATTGCAATCACAACCACAAATACTGTTCCCACCGTCATGAAAGTACGGCGTAGCGTCTCAGTCAAAGATAAATCAAGCACCTGTGTTGGGCTAAGACCACGCACACGGCGGAAATTTTCACGAATACGGTCATACACCACAATCGTATCGTTAATCGAATAACCAATCAACGCCAATACTGCCGCCAATACCGTCAAGTCAAACGGCCATTGGAATAGGGCAAATGCACCGACCACAATGATGACATCGTGAAACAGTGCCAAAACTGCACCCAAAGACAGCTTGAACTGGAAGCGAGTACCCACATACAGCAACATCATGCCCAGTGCCACCGCCAAAGCCAGCAGAGAATTTAGGTAAATTTCATTACCCACTTGCGAGCCAACGATGCTGATGCTATCAACCGTTGCGGTGTTGTTTGGCAAGTCCAATGCCTTATCCAGTAGCGGAGTCAAACTCTCAGCATTGCCATCTTGGGGTGGTAAACGAATGAGCAACTCTTGGTTTGTGCCTAGATATTGCACCACCGCATCATGAAAACCAGCCTGACTTAACGCACCGATGACCTCGGTTTGTTTGGCAGGTTCTTGATAGATGACATTAGCAGAAACACCGCCCGTAAAATCCAGACCCAGATTAAGACCTTTGGTAAAAATAGCAATCAAACTACCAATGACCAAAATCAGCGACAAAATCATCATCGGCTTTTCAATTTTCATAAAGCCTAAGATTTTTTGATTGGCAATCAGCTTGACACCGCCTTCTTTTTCGGCAAATTCGTCCGCTTGGGCGATGATACTTTGGTCAGCCAGATGTTGGTTGGCACTGGCATTTGCTCCTTTACCGTCACGGCGTGGCGTGCGGCGGCGAGTAGGGCGGTCAGCTGCATTGGCATCGATTGGGTGATTTTCAGAACTCATAATAAACTCCTAACCGATACTTAGTTTGGTTAAATTTTTACGCTTACCGTACCAAATTTGAATCATGGCACGAGTCACCAAAATGGCAGTAAATAGCGAAGTTACGATACCGATTGCCAAAGTGATGGCAAAGCCCTTAATCGGACCTGTACCGATGGCAAATAAAATAAACGCCACCAACAGCGTGGTGATGTTGGCATCAAAAATACTGCTAAATGCACGATCAAAGCCTGCCACAATCGCACCTTTGGCACGAGCACCATTGGCAAGTTCTTCACGAATGCGTTCAAAAATCAGCACATTGGCATCGACCGCCATACCGATGGTCAAAACAATACCTGCAATACCAGGCAGGGTCAATGATGAGCCAATGATTGACATGATTGCCACCATGATGATGACATTGAATGCCAATGCAATATTAGCAATCACACCAAAAGCACGATAGAAGATAATCATCCACAAAAACACCAGCAGATAGCCAACTTGCGTTGAGAAAATACCTTTATCAATGTTTTCTTGACCCAATGATGGACCAATGGTGCGTTCTTCAACAAAGTACATCGGTGCTGCCAATGCTCCTGAACGAAGCAATAGGGCAAGCTCAGACGCTTCTGCCTCACTGTCAAGACCTGTGATGCGGAATGACGAACCCAGCACCGCTTGAATGGTGGCTCGGTTGATGACACGCATTTCAGAGTAGGGGGTGCGTTTTTCGACCAGCTCGCCTGTGGCTGGGTCTGGCTCATAACTGATTTTTTGTTTATGCTCAATAAACAAGACCGCCATTTGTTTGCCTACGGCTGTACGAGTGGCATTTTGCATCAAACGACCGCCTGCGGTATCTAGCGTGATAGAAACCTCCGAACGACCATCTTCACCCACGCCTGGCTGTGCACCTTGTACTTTTTCGCCTGTTACGATGGCTTGTTTGTCAAGCAAAACCGCAGGGCCGTCTGTGGTACCAAACGGGAAAGCCTCCGTACCAGCAGGTGGAATGCCGCCTGTATAATTGGCAGCTTCTTCGCTCACCATACGAAATTCTAGGTTGGCAGTACGACCAAGCACACGCTTAGCTTCGGCGGTGTCTTGGACGCCAGGTAACTCAACCACGATGCGGTTTGAACCTTGTGATTGAACCAATGCCTCTGCCACACCAAGCTCATTGATACGATTACGCAAGGTGGTCAAGTTTTGGCTGACGGCATATTCGTTAATCTCAGCAAGTTTGGCTTCGGTATATACCATTTCAAGGGCAGGGCCTTGTGTATCCATGAGCGGACGCAAAGCAAAATCAAGACCCATGTTTTTTTGTAGAACAGTTTGAGCCTGATTGCGTTGCTCATTGCTGCCAAAGGTCAGCATCAAGCCTTGTTTGGTGGTACGCATTGACTGCACAGGAATCTGCTCAGCACGCAAAGCTCGGCGAACATCTTGGCTGGCAGTGCTTAGGCGTTGTTCCAATGCCTTGTCCATGTCCACTTCAAGCACAAAACGCACACCGCCACGCAAGTCTAGACCCAGTTTCATTGGTTTTGCACCGATTTTGGTCAGCCATTCTGGCGTGGTTTGGGCAAGGTTGAGAGCAACCACATAGTTTTCGCCCAATTTACGGCGTAGAACTTCTTGGGCTTTTAGCTGGTCTTCGGAATTATTTAAGCGGACTAAGGCACTATTATTGGCAAAACTACCATCATGATGGTCAAGTCCTGCCTCGCTTAATGCTGATTGAGCCTGAGTTAAGACCTCCTCAGTCAGCTGTGTACCTGCACTAGCACCCGTGATTTGTACCGCAGGTTCATCAGGATAGAGATTTGGTAGTGCATAAATGCCTGCGATGAACAACACAAGAGCAATCAGCACATATTTCCAAGCGGGATAATGCATAGATATTCTTATTTGATTGATAAGCCGATTGGCTTAGAAATAAAACAACCCAAACGGTCAATTTTGCAAAAAAATCTTTGCAAAAAAGCTGTTTGGGCAAGCATAAAATTAGATATTATCAACAGTGCCTGCTGGCAATACCATCAAAACGCTGGCACGCTGAACCTTAACTTCTGTACCGCCATTGTTGAGCGTTACGACCGCATAATCGCCTTCAATGCGTTTGATTTTACCAATCAAACCACCTGCAAATACCACTTCATTGCCAGCTGACAAGCCATCAACCATCGCTTTATGTTGCTTATTGCGTTTTGATTGTGGGCGAATGATGAGAAAATAAAAAATTGCAAAAAATGCCACAGGAATCAACAGATTCATGAATAGCGACTGTTCGCCAGCCGCACCTTGTGTGGCGTGAGCGGTGTTAATCAGCAAGTCCAACATAAAAAACTCCTATCATGTTTGGTGTATTAAAAACATCGATTTGGCATCAAATTCTTCGTAAAATCAAGTATTTTGCCAAAATTTTTGCACAAATAACAAGCTATTATAGATGAATATAGCGATATTCACAAGACCGATTATCGACTATGTGGTACTGATTTTGTGAAGATAATTAACATAAATACAGGTGGGGTTTTCGCCCAAATTGATTGATTTTTTGGCATTATTTTGATGATTTGATGAGGTATATTTAACACATTTGATGAATGCACATTGACCAAGCATGACTAGCACCAAAACCAAATCGCCATCAGTTGGTCTTGATGAGTGCCGTCATTAGCTTCAAACCCAAGCAATCACAACGAGCAACTTGATGAGTAATCATGCCAAACACATCGTTTAAAGTGTGCGTATCAAGCATTCATCAATCCCCTAAGTCGATTGCTTACACTTCGCATAATGTATATTATGTTAAATAAGGTATTCATACACACCAACCCGTGATTAAATTTCCTCAAAAATCATACCAATTCCGACTTGAACTATTTTTTGGTATTTGCTAAACTTTCACTAAATCTAAGAAGGAGCTGACAATTTTACAAGGAAGTTAAAATGCTATTTTCAAAATCATCTTTGAATATTGCCATTTCTGCCATTCTTTTATCAATTTCAACATCAAGCATTGCCCAAGTTATCAGCGATCCAAAAGCAGATTCTAATAAAAAACCCATTATTCTTGCAGGAACTCATACTAATGGACAAGCTGTTCCTGTGGTACAGATTCGCACACCTGTTAATGGCATATCTCATAATCAATACGAAAGGTTCAATGTTAATGACATAGGTGTCGTGCTAAACAATGCTCGTGGTAGTACACAGACACAGCTTGCCAATCAGATTGAGGGTAATCCTTTTTTACAACAAGGTTCTGCCCATACCATCATCAATGAAATTAACAGTAGTAAAGCCACCAATATTGCTGGTATTATTGAGGTTGCTGGACAAACAGCCAATGTTATCATTGCCAACCCGTCAGGAATTGTAGTTTCTGGTGCTGGGTTTATTAACACAAATGAGGCAACATTAACAACTGGCACGGTTAGTCATTTGCAGGGCAACATTAGCCATCAAATCAATGCTGGTAAAATTAATATCGGTCAAACAGGTATGTCCGATAGGCATCAAGCCAATTATCTTAATCTATATGCTAAAGCAGTGGAATTAAATGGCAAAATCCATGCCAATGATAGTATTAATGTTGTTGCAGGCTCTAATATTATTACCAATGGACTTTCCACTCCTGTTCAAGCATCATCAAATAAATCTTCCGCTGCCACCATTGCTATTGATACAGGTCAGCTTGGCGGTATGTATGCTGGCAATATTCGTTTGATTGTTACCGATCAGGGCGTTGGTGTCAATAATGCTGGTAGCTTAAACGCCGCTCAGCAAGTCTATGTCAGTAGTGATGGATACATCAAAAACACAGGCAATATACATGCAGATCATCAAATCCTACTAAGTAGCCAAACAGATATTTACCAGTCGGCACAAGGGGTGATGAGCACCAAACAAGGCAATATCCACCTAAATGCTAACAATCAAACTTTGGCAGGCAATGTGACAGGAGGGAGAGACATCCTTTTAACAACAAACAACACCCTTAATCTACATCAAACAAATTTAACTGCCAGCAACATTGAAACCAAAGCCAAGACGCTCAGCGTACAGCAGTCCAATATGACTGCCAGCAATGTCCAGTTAGTTACCAAAGACGCTCTATCTATCGGTAAAAGTAGTATTCGTACAACAGGCAACATCACTGTAGCATCATTAGCTGGCAGTGCACAAATGACTGACAACCAGTTAAATGCAGATGGATCAATCAATCTCTACACACACCAAAATCAAACGCTGACTAACAGTAATTTAACTGCACACAAAAACATCTCTATTGAGTCTAGAAAAGACCTAGTTTGGCAAAACACGACTGCCAATGCCGATCATCATTTAACGCTTTATACCACAGGCGATCAAAATATAGGTGGTAATTTAAGTGCTAAGGGTATCTTAAGTAGCGTTTCACTTGGTTTGCATACGATTACAGGATCGACCAATCTGACGGCTGGTGCAATTTTATTAAAAACCAAAAAGCTGTCCATCAAGCCGCAGGGTCAATTATTTGCTAATGCAACCAAAACACAGCTGTTAACCAAAAATCCGCAAACTACGACACTAAGTGGCGACTTATCTATTATTAGCGAGCAAGCATTGCACATTCGACCTCAGACACATCAATTATCTGCTGATGGAGATTTATGGCTACAGTCCCAAAATGGCAACATTGATTTAATCGGTCATGAAGGCACTAAGGGTATTGGCTCAGGTCAATTAGCACAACTTACTCCAAAAGGAAATTTGACCATATCCGCACAAGAGATTGTTTTACAAGGGGCAAATATTACAGGTAAAAATATCCATCTAAATGCTGGGAAGGGCTCCGTTCTGGTTGATGCTCTAAGCAATCGCCTAGATGGTCAAGCATTGCCCATACATACGATTGACAATATAGAAAAACAGCTCAAACAAGCCAAGCAAGCATTAGCAATCTTTCAAAAATCTGACGCATATCAGTCTTATCGACAATTGCAGACTCAGATTAATTCTCTGCAATTTCAGCTAGCTTTGCATCATAGTCAAAGACAGGCATTAAGCAATCCTGCCACGCCATCTCTACCAGAAAACAGCAGATCGCTTGGCGACACTCTCTTACCTCCCCCACCGCCTCCCCCACCATCAGGGATTAGATTTCGTTCAGCATCACCCACTTCGCCGGCAGATCCAAAGACTGTGGCTGACTATGACCGACTAATTAACCAAACCAACGCCAAAATCAACGAATTAGAATCGGTATTATCTAAGCATTTGCCTGCCAAATCAAAAGAGGAGGCTTTGCAAGCTGATGTATCAAGATTGACTGACCAACTGGCTGACTTGAAAAGAAATCCAATCGGTACAGAATATCAGCCCTCCACCCTGACAGCACAAAACAATATCAGCATGAATGCTGCTCAAGGCATTCTAATCCGTTCATCGAACTTGACCGCTGCCAATAACATCACTTTGCAAGCACAGGGTACATTAACTGACAAATACCACAAAAACGACCAAAACATCACCGCCAGCATCCTAGTCGATGGCTCACACAACATCTATGAAATGGGCAAGGAAAACTCCTCTTATTATCGCAACCATGCTTTGTTTGTGCCAAGTCAAATCACAGCCAGTAATGTCAGCCTATCTGCCACCAAGACCAATCAAGCAGGGCAGCCAGTCCATTTGGTTGTACAAGCTGGCAACATTGATGCTAAGTCTAACCTAACCATCGCTGCTAATCATCATTTACTCGTTGACCATGCCATCAATTATACCCATCGCTACGATGAAAGTAGCAGCAAAAAAGGCAGTGCACTCAATCGCAAAACCATCAATGTTCAAACCCAAGATGAGTATTCCACCGCCCTACCGACTTCTTTGGCTGCCCATCATATCTCATTAACCGCTCAAGGTCATCAAAGTAATGCTGACTTTTATGCCACCAAAATGAGTACGACAGGCAATATCAGTGTCTTTGCTACAGGTGCAATCAATCTATTTAGCGTCAATGATGTGCATGAGCATCATCAAGATACTCAGGTCAAAAGACGCATCTTGGGCGTTAAAGCAGGCAATGCAACAACCAATCATCACAAATTGCAAATTACTGCCCTGCCCGCCTCTTTGACCGCTCGTTATATCAATACCAAATCTCTTGGCGACACCACCCTACAAGGCAGTATATTTAGCTATCTGTCTGGTGCAAATATTGAAGCAGGCGGCAAAGTTCATCTACTTCCAGCGATTAGCACTCTCAATATAAGCACCACCTCACAAGCCAATGAAGTCTTTTGGCAACGAATGCAAGATAAAGGACAATATACTCAAACAGCTGTTTTACCCAGCTTTACAGGTAGTACACCGCCTAGTTTTGTTGCCGATGGCGGTCTTGTGGTACAAATCCCTATCAGCGAAAAAGATGTCCAAAGAAAAGTCATCAAGGAACAAATCCTTGAACTTGCCAAACAGCCCGAATACAGCTATCTAAATTCGCTCATCCAGCAAAACAACATCGACTGGCAGACCCTTATTCTCACTCAAAAAGAATGGAACTACCAGCAAGCAGGTCTTACTCCAGCAGGGGCTGCCATCTTAACCATTGCCATGGGAATGGCAACAGGCGGTATTGCACCGATTAACGGTACTTTATTGGGCAGTCATACCCTGACAGCGATGGCAAATACCGCTCTTAGCACCCTTGCCGAACAAGCCACCATCAGCCTAATCAATAATCAAGGCAACATCAAAGCCGCCATCAAGCAGCTTGGCAATAAAGACAATGCCAAACAGCTTGCCTTTGCCATCGCCAGTGCTGGTATCAGCAATAAGATTGATAAAGGACTAAACATACAAGGCATTGACCAAACCCAGTTAAGTCTTAATGACAGATTCATCAAAGGCATTGCCCAAAGTACTTCAAAAAGCCTACTACAATCTGCCATCTATGGCACAGACTTAGAAGACAACCTAAAAACCAATCTTGGTAATCAACTGATTGCCCTATCACATCAACAAGCCTTTGCTCATTTGGTTAAACCCATTGATACAGATGGCAACATTAACAACATCGCCCACAAACTTGCCGCAGGACTCACAGGCTGTCTATCTGCCAAAGCACAAGGATCAACTTGCCAAGCAGGTGCCTTAGGTGCTAGTATGGCAGAAATCTGGGCAGATTGGCAAATAGATGACCCCACTACCCTAACAGACTCTCAAAGACAAAGTATCATCAACCAAGCCAAACTCATCGCAGGGACAGTAGCAGCCCTAGCAGAAGAAGATGTGAATATGGCAGTGCAGATGGCTGAGGAGGTGGTTAGGTGGAATGCAACCACCAGTTTAAATAGATTGGGTGGTGGTTTTGGTGCTGGTGCTAGTGCCGCTATTATCAATAGCATCTCTAAACTGTGCAAGAAAGGCACCGTTTGCTTTACCGCAGGAACCCTGATTGAAACATCAGAAGGCTTGAAAACCATCGAAACCTTCACAGGTGGTGAACTGATTTGGACAAGAAATGACATTACCCTAGAATACGGCTATCGTCCTGTCATTGCCACCAAAGCAACACCTGACCAACCCATTTTCCAAGTAACGGTCAAAAACCATCAAGGTCAAATTGAAACCTTAGAAACCACAGCTGAACACCCATTTTGGATTAAAGATACAGGCTGGCTAAAAGCGTCTTTACTAGAACAAGGCATGATACTACTTGATAGAAACAATCAAGAAGTAGAAGTTATAAGCCAATACCTACTACCCAACCACACCGACACTGTCTATAATATCGAAGTGGATGACTTTCACACCTATCATGTGGGCAGATTGGGTGTGTGGGTGCATAATGCGAATTGTTGTGATTTTGGCAACAAATATGGTAATGCTGCCGAGATTTTAATCAAAGGTGATTGGGTAGATGCTAAAACTGGCAAGGTAATGTATTTGGATCCTTTTACAAATACCAAAAAATTCTTTCCCGATGACGCTGTAGCATCTTTTGATCATATTCTCCCCAGAGCGGAATTTAAAAAAATTCCAGGCTTTAATGATTTGCCAAAAGATGTACAAGAAAAGCTCATAAATAATCCTTCTAATTTACAGCCACTACCTAAACATCTTAACTCTTCTAAGGGTTCTAAGATTGAAACAGGTACTGATGGATGGGTTAAATATGTTAAGGGGAATAAAGAAATATCTCCTAAATATAGAGCATATTTGTTAAGGCAACAGCAGCAGATACTCAAAGATGCAACCGAAAAAGTTCATCAAGAATTATTTAAGCGGAGAAAAAAATCATGAAACTATTTTTGACTAAAACTCAGTTAGAGGAAAGTTGTGATAAAGTCTTTTATCAAAATGATTTTGATGATATTCCATTTATGGAACTAAGTTTAAAATGCAATGAAAGAAAATATGATGGCTACCATTTTATTTCAAAAGGCGATTTAAAGGAATATTTAGTCCAACCCTTTGAAAGCCTTCAACCCAAAACCTATCAGCTGCTTTTAAAAGCAGAGTTCTTCTATGCTGTAGAAAAATCACCTTATCCAGAAATTATGGGAGATATTACTCAATTTGGTATAATTGTTAATCATCAATGTTTTTATTTATCATATCCATCAATTCCTTGCTACGAACAAGATCCTGATAGTATTTTTTACAAAAATTTACCAGTTTTTGTTCTTCGCTCTTGGATACTCCACACAGATGCGTGGCATATTGCAGAAGACACAGTTACTAGTCCTTTTAAAAGCCGTCTGCCAACAACTTTACAAAGTCCAATTCACTCTATTATAGATAATTTTGAAACTAGACAAAATAGAGATAAATATTGTGATTTTTTAGATGCTAAGTTTAATCATCGCATCGTGAGAGATTATGATGACGATCAGTATACAGGGGATAATAGAAATGATTATTTTGAGTTAAGAAATCTATTAGATACACGAACTATGGACGACTATAGCAACACTGGTTTCCAATTATTTTGCTCATCTATTGATCAGGGAGAAAATATCTATATTATCCAAAATGCTGATGTATTTAGCATAAAAAGATTGAATAATCCACAAGAAGCCATTGATAGTTACGCAGCCCATATTTTTTCGGGTCAAGATGGCGACTTTGATTTTACTCCATATATGGTGGATTTTTAGATTATAGAATTAGATATGTTTTTATGGAGAAAACTATGCCTATCTATACAAAAGACAAACTTGAGCAAAATATGTCAAATAAAATTGTTGAGTATGTTGCAGATTTTGTCTCTGATATGAAGCACAAAGAAATGGATTATATCAATAACAGTGATTATAAGTGGATTTATGATGAACAAATCAGACAGTTAGGATTGGATATTCACAAATCCATATTATCATTACAAGCCCATTATCCAAAAACCTATCAATATTTAAATGATTTCCAATTAAATTGCCAATTAACAGTTTATTGGTATGAATTAATTGAGTTAAATTTATCTTTATCAACATTTTTTGAGTTAAACCAAAGAATTTATTTTTTAACTGACCCTAGTGAAGATTATTACCATTGGCTACCAAACTATTTAAAAGATGGTTGGTTAAAGGCATTTGGTGGCGTGTTACTATCTGATAGTGTTAGGTATATTCAAGGGGGAACCATGCTAATCGGAGACCCATATAGCTGTTGGAAACCATTTGATATTTACTTACCCAACTCACGCAAAAAAGCCAAGCAAGCAATTGAAAGTTTGGTTAAAAAAATTCCCTATGCTTTTATTGATATTGAAATTGAAGGTATTGAAAAACAAGAAAAATATCGTACAGATGGTTTTCCCAATCTAAGGGTTATGATAGATTGCTGTAAGCCTGATGAAGACCCAAAAGAATATGATTTAATACTCATGTGTTACTATTATGACCATCGTATGTTTTGGGTAAAAGATGGCGACTTTATTAATGGAATTTATGAAATCAATAACCCACAAGAGATGCTAGATGAATATTTCTTACATGTATTTTCACAAGTTGGAGAGGATTATTCTAGGTTTGATTTTGGTCCTTGGGCTAGTAAGTTATAGTTATATCAGACTCAGCATTGTGCTAGTACACTGCATAACCAACCCCACCAACCACCATCTTTTCGATGGTGGTTTTTTATTCTTGATAAAGCGGTTTAGGGATACATGTCTCTTAGCTTGGGATTCTCATTGACATACGCCTGCACTCTAAAGCACAAATCTTTATAACCTTGCCAGTAATAATCAGCACTCTGTCTTTCGTACATACCCCGATCCCAGATGTCATCCATCCATGGGATAAAGGTGGTGCGTGCCATCAGTTTTAGCGGATGCTCCATGCCTTGTTTTAGGCTGTATTGCACAGATAGTCTGCTTTACATGACACATAAGAACACCGCTCCTCTCCCGTTCTTGTGGGAACCAAACTCTCATTTTTTTAATTTTTTCGCAGTCTTGTCTTGGCATTTCTGCAAGCAAAAGACTTATAATATCTATAAGATGTGGCATAATAAGACGAACAAAATGCTTGTTTATGAACTCAAAAATCAAAGAAATTAGTTAATAATTGATTTTTAATATTATTATAATTTTGAAGTTCGTTACATAAAAGATTAGTTAAATAAGGTATTCATACACACCAACCCGTGATTAAATTTCCTCAAAAATCATACCAATTCCGACTTGAACTATTTTTTGGTATTTGCTAAACTTTCACTAAATCTAAGAAGGAGCTGACAATTTTACAAGGAAGTTAAAATGCTATTTTCAAAATCATCTTTGAATATTGCCATTTCTGCCATTCTTTTATCAATTTCAACATCAAGCATTGCCCAAGTTATCAGCGATCCAAAAGCAGATTCTAATAAAAAACCCATTATTCTTGCAGGAACTCATACTAATGGACAAGCTGTTCCTGTGGTACAGATTCGCACACCTGTTAATGGCATATCTCATAATCAATACGAAAGGTTCAATGTTAATGACATAGGTGTCGTGCTAAACAATGCTCGTGGTAGTACACAGACACAGCTTGCCAATCAGATTGAGGGTAATCCTTTTTTACAACAAGGTTCTGCCCATACCATCATCAATGAAATTAACAGTAGTAAAGCCACCAATATTGCTGGTATTATTGAGGTTGCTGGACAAACAGCCAATGTTATCATTGCCAACCCGTCAGGAATTGTAGTTTCTGGTGCTGGGTTTATTAACACAAATGAGGCAACATTAACAACTGGCACGGTTAGTCATTTGCAGGGCAACATTAGCCATCAAATCAATGCTGGTAAAATTAATATCGGTCAAACAGGTATGTCCGATAGGCATCAAGCCAATTATCTTAATCTATATGCTAAAGCAGTGGAATTAAATGGCAAAATCCATGCCAATGATAGTATTAATGTTGTTGCAGGCTCTAATATTATTACCAATGGACTTTCCACTCCTGTTCAAGCATCATCAAATAAATCTTCCGCTGCCACCATTGCTATTGATACAGGTCAGCTTGGCGGTATGTATGCTGGCAATATTCGTTTGATTGTTACCGATCAGGGCGTTGGTGTCAATAATGCTGGTAGCTTAAACGCCGCTCAGCAAGTCTATGTCAGTAGTGATGGATACATCAAAAACACAGGCAATATACATGCAGATCATCAAATCCTACTAAGTAGCCAAACAGATATTTACCAGTCGGCACAAGGGGTGATGAGCACCAAACAAGGCAATATCCACCTAAATGCTAACAATCAAACTTTGGCAGGCAATGTGACAGGAGGGAGAGACATCCTTTTAACAACAAACAACACCCTTAATCTACATCAAACAAATTTAACTGCCAGCAACATTGAAACCAAAGCCAAGACGCTCAGCGTACAGCAGTCCAATATGACTGCCAGCAATGTCCAGTTAGTTACCAAAGACGCTCTATCTATCGGTAAAAGTAGTATTCGTACAACAGGCAACATCACTGTAGCATCATTAGCTGGCAGTGCACAAATGACTGACAACCAGTTAAATGCAGATGGATCAATCAATCTCTACACACACCAAAATCAAACGCTGACTAACAGTAATTTAACTGCACACAAAAACATCTCTATTGAGTCTAGAAAAGACCTAGTTTGGCAAAACACGACTGCCAATGCCGATCATCATTTAACGCTTTATACCACAGGCGATCAAAATATAGGTGGTAATTTAAGTGCTAAGGGTATCTTAAGTAGCGTTTCACTTGGTTTGCATACGATTACAGGATCGACCAATCTGACGGCTGGTGCAATTTTATTAAAAACCAAAAAGCTGTCCATCAAGCCGCAGGGTCAATTATTTGCTAATGCAACCAAAACACAGCTGTTAACCAAAAATCCGCAAACTACGACACTAAGTGGCGACTTATCTATTATTAGCGAGCAAGCATTGCACATTCGACCTCAGACACATCAATTATCTGCTGATGGAGATTTATGGCTACAGTCCCAAAATGGCAACATTGATTTAATCGGTCATGAAGGCACTAAGGGTATTGGCTCAGGTCAATTAGCACAACTTACTCCAAAAGGAAATTTGACCATATCCGCACAAGAGATTGTTTTACAAGGGGCAAATATTACAGGTAAAAATATCCATCTAAATGCTGGGAAGGGCTCCGTTCTGGTTGATGCTCTAAGCAATCGCCTAGATGGTCAAGCATTGCCCATACATACGATTGACAATATAGAAAAACAGCTCAAACAAGCCAAGCAAGCATTAGCAATCTTTCAAAAATCTGACGCATATCAGTCTTATCGACAATTGCAGACTCAGATTAATTCTCTGCAATTTCAGCTAGCTTTGCATCATAGTCAAAGACAGGCATTAAGCAATCCTGCCACGCCATCTCTACCAGAAAACAGCAGATCGCTTGGCGACACTCTCTTACCTCCCCCACCGCCTCCCCCACCATCAGGGATTAGATTTCGTTCAGCATCACCCACTTCGCCGGCAGATCCAAAGACTGTGGCTGACTATGACCGACTAATTAACCAAACCAACGCCAAAATCAACGAATTAGAATCGGTATTATCTAAGCATTTGCCTGCCAAATCAAAAGAGGAGGCTTTGCAAGCTGATGTATCAAGATTGACTGACCAACTGGCTGACTTGAAAAGAAATCCAATCGGTACAGAATATCAGCCCTCCACCCTGACAGCACAAAACAATATCAGCATGAATGCTGCTCAAGGCATTCTAATCCGTTCATCGAACTTGACCGCTGCCAATAACATCACTTTGCAAGCACAGGGTACATTAACTGACAAATACCACAAAAACGACCAAAACATCACCGCCAGCATCCTAGTCGATGGCTCACACAACATCTATGAAATGGGCAAGGAAAACTCCTCTTATTATCGCAACCATGCTTTGTTTGTGCCAAGTCAAATCACAGCCAGTAATGTCAGCCTATCTGCCACCAAGACCAATCAAGCAGGGCAGCCAGTCCATTTGGTTGTACAAGCTGGCAACATTGATGCTAAGTCTAACCTAACCATCGCTGCTAATCATCATTTACTCGTTGACCATGCCATCAATTATACCCATCGCTACGATGAAAGTAGCAGCAAAAAAGGCAGTGCACTCAATCGCAAAACCATCAATGTTCAAACCCAAGATGAGTATTCCACCGCCCTACCGACTTCTTTGGCTGCCCATCATATCTCATTAACCGCTCAAGGTCATCAAAGTAATGCTGACTTTTATGCCACCAAAATGAGTACGACAGGCAATATCAGTGTCTTTGCTACAGGTGCAATCAATCTATTTAGCGTCAATGATGTGCATGAGCATCATCAAGATACTCAGGTCAAAAGACGCATCTTGGGCGTTAAAGCAGGCAATGCAACAACCAATCATCACAAATTGCAAATTACTGCCCTGCCCGCCTCTTTGACCGCTCGTTATATCAATACCAAATCTCTTGGCGACACCACCCTACAAGGCAGTATATTTAGCTATCTGTCTGGTGCAAATATTGAAGCAGGCGGCAAAGTTCATCTACTTCCAGCGATTAGCACTCTCAATATAAGCACCACCTCACAAGCCAATGAAGTCTTTTGGCAACGAATGCAAGATAAAGGACAATATACTCAAACAGCTGTTTTACCCAGCTTTACAGGTAGTACACCGCCTAGTTTTGTTGCCGATGGCGGTCTTGTGGTACAAATCCCTATCAGCGAAAAAGATGTCCAAAGAAAAGTCATCAAGGAACAAATCCTTGAACTTGCCAAACAGCCCGAATACAGCTATCTAAATTCGCTCATCCAGCAAAACAACATCGACTGGCAGACCCTTATTCTCACTCAAAAAGAATGGAACTACCAGCAAGCAGGTCTTACTCCAGCAGGGGCTGCCATCTTAACCATTGCCATGGGAATGGCAACAGGCGGTATTGCACCGATTAACGGTACTTTATTGGGCAGTCATACCCTGACAGCGATGGCAAATACCGCTCTTAGCACCCTTGCCGAACAAGCCACCATCAGCCTAATCAATAATCAAGGCAACATCAAAGCCGCCATCAAGCAGCTTGGCAATAAAGACAATGCCAAACAGCTTGCCTTTGCCATCGCCAGTGCTGGTATCAGCAATAAGATTGATAAAGGACTAAACATACAAGGCATTGACCAAACCCAGTTAAGTCTTAATGACAGATTCATCAAAGGCATTGCCCAAAGTACTTCAAAAAGCCTACTACAATCTGCCATCTATGGCACAGACTTAGAAGACAACCTAAAAACCAATCTTGGTAATCAACTGATTGCCCTATCACATCAACAAGCCTTTGCTCATTTGGTTAAACCCATTGATACAGATGGCAACATTAACAACATCGCCCACAAACTTGCCGCAGGACTCACAGGCTGTCTATCTGCCAAAGCACAAGGATCAACTTGCCAAGCAGGTGCCTTAGGTGCTAGTATGGCAGAAATCTGGGCAGATTGGCAAATAGATGACCCCACTACCCTAACAGACTCTCAAAGACAAAGTATCATCAACCAAGCCAAACTCATCGCAGGGACAGTAGCAGCCCTAGCAGAAGAAGATGTGAATATGGCAGTGCAGATGGCTGAGGAGGTGGTGAGATGGAATGGGGCTTATTATAATAAAATTAGAGCAAATGCACCAAAAGCCAATCAGGAAGAAGCAAATAGATTGGCAGCCCTAATAAATACAGGAAGATTGGAGATGATGATGCCCGCCGCGAAAAATCTCGCCTATTTATGCAATAAATATCTTTTTGGTTTTGTTGCACTATGTGCAAGATAATTTCATTTTTACAATTACCCCATAAAAAATGCCCCAATCTTACTTGGGGCATTTACTTTTTTATCTTACTTGGTTATTGCAAAAATTTGATAACCTCCACCAGTTTATCCTCAATGTGGCGAATGACCAGCTTTTCGGCTTGGCTTTGTTTTTCAAAATCAAGGTTGATTTGATGTTCTGCCAATTTGTCTTTAATGAGCTTAAAGTAGATATCAATCATCGTGGTGTCGGTTGGTTTTTGGATGGTTTCATCTTGCTTGGTGCTTACCTGAGCAATCAAGGCGTATTTCTTTAAGCAAACATTCAATTCATCAAGGTTCTGGATTTCAAAGTTTTCAATGACTTCATTGCACTCATCATCTTCCCAAACCGTCAAAAACACCTGCTTGTCAGTAACTTTGCCAATAATCAAATAACAATTGACACCCCGAAACCAAAGTACGCCATCGTCCATCTCGCAGTCAAAATCTACCACACCATACTCTTGGACAAAACTTGAAACCGTTTGAATGTCTAACATTACATTTACCTTTAACTTGTTAATTTATAAGGCACATACTGCCGTACTCATAGAGCGTAGTCCAGTCTTTTTGTAATGAATTTTCACTTTTTAAAACTTAACCAAAATATTGTCTTCATAGCCAATTTGTGCGTTAATGCGAGCATTGACAACAATCCGCTCAAAGCCCCCAACCCTTTGCCAAGTGGGTGGCTCGTACTGCTCCACATAAGCCATATAATCCATCAACTCGCTTTTGGTGGAGCTAAAAAAGATAAAGGGTGGACGCACAAACTGCATAAGCCGTAAAAACTTCGTCATGCCAAAATAGCCGTGCTTGGCATACGCCCCCTGTGCGGTGCAAACATAAGGCGGGTCAAGCAGAAGCAAGCAATTTGGGGTGTCTTGGTATTTTTGTAACAGCTTTTCAAAATCTAGGCATTCAATGATAAGACCTTCCAGATAGCCATCTGCGGTGTCGTAGTCAGTTTTGACAATACGGTTATAAAAGGTGGACTCTGCCAAAAACTCATCAAGATTGCCCACTTGTCGTCCGCTAAACAACAACCAACCTGCCAAGGTTTGCACATCAACAAAAGTCCCGTTGTCGGCACTTTTACGGATATGGTCTAGGGCTTTGGCTTTGGTGGTGTTTGATAATTTGGCACTTCTTGGCTCGTCTTTTAAGATTTCAAACAGCTCTTGGCGTAAGCGATTGGTGGTGGGAATATGAGCCAAACGCTCAGCATAGCCGTCAAAGTCGTTATAAATGACGTTGGCTTTGGGCAAGATACGCTTGACATTGTGAGCAAGCAGTCCAGAACCGCCAAAGACATCAAGCACCGTAAAGCCCTCTCCATCATTTGAGACATTATCTTTTAAGATTTTTTCAAAGTGCCTTAAAAACATTCGCTTTTGCCCTGTAAATGGCAAAGGGGCGGTTTTGTAATGTTTGTTAGAAAGTGAATTGAGTGTCATAAACTTATCCTTTTAAAGTTAAAGGCGTTCAAGACACTCAAAATGGTTGAAATGCTGGTTCAATTATGGGTTAAAAGACGTCATCAAGTGGCTTGCGATAAACTGTGCGACTTGCGGACAGACGGCGTTTCCCGCAGTCCTAGCCTCACAAGCGTTGGTCTCATCCAATCCTTTGCAAAGCCCATCATCGACAGTCGTTCGCTCCCTGACAGCCATCTGATGCCGTCCATTTGGCACAGCGATGATATCAGCACAATTGATGTTGATGGCGGATGAGCCGACCCCTGCCAGTAGCGTATGGTGTGCGTCCGCCCAGCACGATTGCGATTCAGTCTTGCCAGAAATGCGTTCCACTGACCCCAAGTCAGCCATAAGGCTAAATGGTGGGTATTCTCCAAGACCTGCAACCAAGAATACTCTACGGCGTTTTTGGGGGACTCCGAAATAACGGCTGTCCAGCACTCGCCAAAATCCCACATACCCGCATTGGGCAAGCGTTTCAATGACTGTTTGTAGGTCTTTGCCATCGTTGGAATTGATGAGACCTGTGACATTTTCAAGCACGACAAATCTTGGCTTAATTGCTTGGATAATACCGATAGCATCAAAGAACAAGCCTGTCCGCTGTCCGTGAAGTCCTGCTCGTTTGCCTGCCATGGAGACATGACATCGACACTTCCGCCATTTGGCAGGGCTTGGATTTTGGGCAAGCAGTTTCTAACATCGTCAAACTGGGTGGCGTGGGGGAAACGGTCTGATAACACCGCTTTGCAAATGGGGTCAATTTCCACTTGCCAGCTGGTGTAAAAACCTGCGTTTTCAAATCCCAAGTCAAATCCGCCAATGCCAGCAAAGAGACTGCCGACACTGGGTTTTGATTTTGGGTATTGTTTGGGGTTAGGGGTGGATTGGGTTGGTTGGGGGTTGTTTTGAGCATTCATAGGTTTCCTTATTTAAAGGGTTATGATGCTCGTGGCATTCTTTGGTTTGCGTGTTAATTTGATTTAAAGTTTTGCATCTTGGGCATTTGATGGCAAAATTGCCCGTGCCAATGGCTAAAAGTTTTTTGCAATTTGTGCAACGCTGTTTCATTTTTTGCGTAATCCTATGGATTTTGTGGTAAAATAACACCGCTTAGCTAAGCAGGCGGTTCTTTGGGCTTACGCACTCACACTGCGTGGCTGGTATGGCGGTGGTCGCACACCGTCATACCGACCGTCTTTTCTTTTTTTATCGTTTAATCTAAATCATCTTAACCTCCTTGCAAGCCTTGCAAATACACAGTTTTGCCGTTTCGTTTGGTGGCGGTTAAGATTTGATTTCTTTGACCTTTGCCGTCTTTTTTAAAGCCCAAATGCACCCATGCTCCATCACCTCTTTCTGGAAATTCCAAAATCAGCTGATCAAAGGCAATCAAGCCCTTATCACGCATCTCAATGATTTCTTTGGCAAATGCCCTTGATGTAAAGCCTGTAGCATCACAATCCGCCGCCAGTCCAAAGCGATGAGCGGAAGTTTTTGAACCACCAACCAGTTTATTAACCCTTTCGCTACGAAAGCAAGAAGTTACGATGATGGCGATGGGCTTTTGGTATTTGTCATTTAAATAAGCACGCACCTTTTCAAGCTGATGAGCGGTATAAGTGATGTTGGCAAGATCGCTTTGGCTTGGGATGTTTGCAACTCCATGCCGTCTGGCAGTTTCGCTTCTTGTCAGCTCACGATAGCTAAAATGTGGCGTGATTTGGGTTGGGTAGTTACTTGGATTTGGCATTGATTTCTCCTAAATAAGAACAAAATTAGTTATCCAAAATGGATAAATGGCGAACAATCTCGGCAAGCTGATTGGGGCTAAACCGAAAGCCTTGATTTGACCCAAAAATGGCGTTGTAGCACCACTCAGAACAAAAGAATTTATCTGCGTTCTGTGGTAGTCCCGCCACACAGCCCAACGCCCCCAAAAGGTCATAATCCGAGCCGTGATTTTGTCGGTAATAGCGGGTAATTTGTTCGGGCGAAATGCCACCAAGGGCGATTAAGTCCCATTTGTCAGGATTTAAGGGCATTATCTTGGTACGCACACCACCTTCACGCACGCTTGATGAATAGCATTGGTAACGACCGTCAGGCAAGGCGATGGCAATCTCGGTGTGGCTGTATTTGCCACGAGTAAAAAAGCGGGTAATGCCATCACATAGGCGGTGGGTCAATTTGTCGCCACGCCCACGATAGCAAGCTAAATAGACTTTATTCATCGCTTGCTCCTTGTTTGTCAGTTGGGTCATAAATGGCTGTCCAACCCTTTGAATAATCGTATTCTAGGGGATTTTGTGCCTGTAACATTGCCAAACGGTGCTTTTCAGCATTAGCAAAATCAGCTTGCTCGGCGGTCAAAATCGTCATCGCAAGCTCGGTCAATAACGCCTTATCCAATTTGACAAAGCTGTTATCCATCGTTTTCCACATTAAATCAGGCGGTAGCTGTGGCAAGATTTGCAATGCCAAATACTGTGTGCGAGAACTATCATCGGTATGAAACCACTTTTTGACCGATTTGACATAAACCCCGCCACGAGTGATGGTGTGACGTTTTTGTTTGATGGCTTCCCAGATTTGGGATTGGTGTTGGACTTTAAGCTCTTCTGTCGTTAATTGAGCCGGGCTGATGATTGTGATTTTTCCATCAACAAGCCAAATTTCATCCCCTTGTTGTAAAGGATTTTTGTACAGTTGATAGCTTTCTTGGCGACTTGCTAAGTCTTCTGCGTTTGGCTCAAAGTCGCACTGACCGATATTTTTACCATCTTTATTAAAAATGTAATACATTATTTCACTCCAATGATGATGTAGTTAGCCTTACTGTTCACAACAGATGATGAGCCAGAATGTCCACCTAGATAAGTCCTAGCTGTTACCACACGACCTTCCGTAAAGCATTCTTGGCGATAATGTAAATGATACCCTCCTTCGTTAATATCCCATGTTGTTCGAGTTGGATTGTCATCATTCATTGAAACCATCCACTTGCATTGATTTTCATTAAATCCTGCTGGTAGTGGAATGGTGCCACCATGTTCGATAGTACCAGTCATAACAACCACTTTGCCACTCACGGATTGCACAGTTGTTGCCAAACTCACATTCCCCGACCCATCAAAATTGACATTGCCAGTTACCGCTCCTGTTAGGGCGATGTTACGGGCGGTGGCAAGTTTGGTGGCGGTGGGCGAGTTGCTATCACGGGTAACAATGAGCTTACCAGCAGTGTCTGATGATACGCTGATGCCGTTTGTGCCTGTGATTTGCGTACTTGAGCCAACAGACGCAGTTTGACCTACGCCGCTTGCCACAATGTTTAGAAATGTATTAGTGTTCGTGGTGGCGGTGTTGGTTGTCCCTGTGGCGGTGGTGGCGGTTACAAGTCCGTGCGTTTGGGTTAAGCCTGCGGTAACTCGTCCTTTTGCGTCCACCGTTACTGAGTTATAGGAGCCTGCCGTAACACCACTGTTTGCAAGCGTTAAGGCACCTGTGGCATTTTGTGAGCCGTCAAAATTGACATTCCACGAGCCATCGCCAGTCATTGCGATATTGCGGGCGGTTTGGAGCTTGGTGGCAGAGGCGACATTGCTTGTGGTGGTAGCAAGGTTATTTGGCTTGCCTCGTATGGCGTCCCATGTGTTTGATAGCTCCGTCCACGCATTCCAGCCTGTTTGAGCATTGTTTCTTGAGCGCTCAAACTGACGATGAGTGGCAAATGTAGTAAATCTTTGGCGAAGTCCGTAAGTGCCAGGCATAACTTCCAATGTGCCAGCTTCATTAGGTACAGGATAATTTCTCTCAGTCAGTGATTGATTGTTTGCCCCTTGTCCATAAATACCCCATTTGGTAATGCTATCCAAATCTTCAGTACTGATTTGCCTAACATCATAATCGGTAATATTAGCGATGGTATGTGTATGGCTTGATGGCGTAAAAGTGCTGGGCTTGCTATCAATCTCATTCCAATTATGGCGGTGGCTTGTCAAAGCGTTATTGACAGCCGTAATCTTCTCATCAAGCACCTTACCTTGTAAGGCGGTCAAAGCCTTGGCGGTAGAAGCATCAGTCAAACTATTGGCAAGTGTTTGCCCTAAAATGAGCTTGCCAGCCGTGTCTGATGAGACGGTAATACCATTTGTACCTGTGATTTGGGTGGATGAACCAACAGACGCAGTTTGACCCACGCCACTTGCAACAATGTTAAGAAAGGTGTTGCCGTTACCTGTGGCGACATTGGCTGTCCCTTGTGCGGTAGTGGCGGTTACCAGTCCGTGCGTTTGGGTTAAGCCTGCTGTTACTCGTCCTTTGGCATCTACTGTAACCGAGTTATAAGAGCCTGCCGTAACACCGCTGTTTGCAAGCGTTAAGGCACCTGTGGCATTTTGTGAGCCGTCAAAATTGACATTCCACGAGCCGTCCCTGTCATTGCAATATTGCGAGCGGTGGCAAGTTTGCTTGCTGATACCGCATTTTCAGTTTTGCCAAGTTTGCCACTATTGACCACCCCAATCTGCCTTGCTAGCTCATTTTTTAGCCACAGTGTGCGGTTGGCGAGTTGTCTTGGAGCTCTATTATCAATACCATTTTCTCCGCCCATCACAGGGTCAGAAGTTTCAAGCTGATAAATACCAGCTTCCCAAGTGGGTGTTTCTTGCAAGTTTGCCATAATCTTTTCCTTACAAATTAAAGTCGTTTAAGCCGTGCCACGAGTGTATCTGCCGTCTCGGATAATTTTGCCATTGTGCCGAATGCTTGCCTGTGTAAAATCAAGGGCGGACAAAATACAGCGAGCAGGGGCAAACGCGGACAAAGTCTTTCTAAGTAGGTTCGCCTGTTCAAGGGTAATAGGTTCGTGAATGATGATGCGATAATACGCCCAGCGGTCAGAATGCCCATAGTTATAGACGCCATCTCGCCTTGTGATTTCGCCATTATGTCGTTTGCCACCAAAGCCCTCTTCAAGCGTGGCATTACCAAAGCCAAGCCGTCTGACGATTTCCTTAACCGCCCACGGTGTACCTTTGAAGCGGTGCAGGTCATACGCTCCTTTAATAAGATTTCGCCTTGCTTCATCGCTTTCGGCAAGCCAATAGCCGTCCACTCCAGCGACACTCATACTCTCTGCCAAAATTGGTAAATGCTCACTGTCTACCAAATCAATCAAGCGAATAAGGAGCTTATCTATTGGCAACTCATCAAGGGCAAGCCCCAAATCCGCCAAAGCTGTAAAGGTTTGCTCTTTGGCAATCACATCGGCATAAATGAGCTTATCCATCGGTTTGCCCCACAATACGGATATTGATGTGATTGCAAATGGCAACCGTATCAGGGGCAATGGCGGTCAAGGTAGGGCTAATGAGCTTAACATCATAAACGCCCGCCACTTGCAAGGTTTTGGCGATGTTTAGGGGAACGACATCTTGCCCAAGTCGGCTTTGTGCCTCTTTTTGATAAACATCAAATGCACTTTTGGCATTTGCCAAGACTTCATCAGCATTTACCCCTGTAAAGACGGTCAGCTCGGCATTTAGGGTAAAATTAACCACTTTTGCAGAATTTACGGTAACGGTATCACATAGGGGGCGTACCTTTTCGTCATTCAACGCCTTATTTACTTCACGAATCAGATTGTCCGAAACTGGCATAGTCTTGCCAAGCAAGTACACCGCCACCGTCCCGCCAATCGGCTGTCCTTGACGGTCTATGGCATTACCTACATAGACATCAATAATCTCTTGGCTGACCGAGCGGACAAAATAAGCATACGCTCCTTTTGAGCCTGCATTACTAAAACGCTCAAAAGCAAGCATAATCCGCTCTCGGTAGCTGTCATCGCTCTCTACATCAGTCCCATTTTGGCTGATGGTGATGTTTTTGGCTGATACGCTAATGGTGGGGTGTGGGCGAGTTGCCAGCGTGCCAATTTGCCCCACCGCATAGCCATTGCCAACTGCACCTGTTTGAGTGCAAACGGCATTTAGGCGGATACTTGGACTGTTTTGATTAAGCTGTCCACCCTCTGTGGTAGCAAAGGTAACATTGCCCGCCAAGACTTGTGTGCCCTTGGCGATTTGAATGGTTAAATTGCCAATTTCAGAAGGATTAACGCTAAATTCCAAAACAGTATCCGCAGGCTGTGCGGACAGGCGATGTGTGCCAAAATCCGCCCCAGCGACATCAAGCATTAAGCCTGTGGCATAGGGGATATGTTGCTGGCGGTAGGCTTCGTTAAGCTGTTTTCGTAGCAATAACTCACGATAAGCAAAGGCATTGATGAGAAGGCGTTCAATATGAGCAGGTTGTAGCACTTTGCCTGCTCGGTGTTCGTAGTCTTTGATTGTCTCACTTAAAATCGTGCCGATGTCATCGTCCACGATTTTTAAGTTTTCTCGTTTTGGTAGTTTCACGCTCGCCCCTACAAGATAAATTCGCTTTTATAAATCTCGCCTTTGACACTATCCGCCACTTGCCAATCAATCATCATCGTCAAATGTGGTGCTTGCCCTGTAAAATAAATGTCTTTGATGATGGCTCGCTTTTCCCAAGTTTGCAGTGCCAGATGAATCTCACGCACCACATTAGGAATTAAAATATCAGTTGGTGCGTCCAAATAATCCAAATGAGCCGAGCCAAAGGTCGGTCGCAAGACATCAGAGCCTTTTTTGGTGGCCAAAATAATCTCGATACAGCGATGAATGTCATCAATATCCGTGATTGCCGTGCTGTCAGATGATAATTGCCAATGGCGGTGGTTGGTGGTTGTCATTTTGACCTACAAAAAAATACACCCAAAGTGATTGGGTGTATTGTAGGGGGTTTTGGAGTTTGGGTCTTTTAAAGGGTTTTAAGAAAAATCCGTATGTTAAAGGTGTGTTAAGGTGTGCCAGTTCTGCTATTGCCACCAGCGACACCGCCGTGCGTATGCGATTTTAGGCTGACCCCACCGCCCACCACATCTATGCTTGCGGTAAGTTTCCCTGTTACCTGTACATTGCCTGTGATGATGGTGCTTGGAGTGTCAAGCGTTACTTGTTTTGCTTTTATCAGTACATCACCACTCGTTTCTACGATGATTTGTCCGTTTTGGCGGTTGTGGCTGATGACGGTGTCATTACTAAATCGCTTGACCCATAGCTCACCGTTATCGGTTGGTGGGGTATCTTGGTCATTATAAATCACGCCAAGTGCCACACCGCCATCGCCACCCGCATTCATCAGGCACACGGCGGTCGCCCCCACATCGGGCAAGGTATAGAATTGATTGCCACCTGCCCCCATCGAGATGACAGGAAGCCAGTCGCTTGTCATACTATCCAAGGCATTGAAATTTACTTTCACTTTGTGTGTCTTTGGGTCAATTTCACTCACTTCGCCAAATTGGAGCGTAGCGGATAGGTTATTGTGGGCGTAGTTCATTGAGTGTTTTCCTGTGTTTTGTTGTCTTTTGGGTCAATGTATTCAAGCATTTTAATCTCAATCGTGGTTAAAAAGCCTTGGTTATTTAGGGTATGGCGAGCCTGTTTTACCAAGTATTTACCGCTAAATTTACCAAAGTCAGTTACTAGAATTGTCTGACCTGCCACCAGCATGGCATTACCAACCAATTCAATCTCCCCTGCAATTTGCTCGTCCGCTTGGTTTTGTGCGTGGGCATTTGCCATTGCTTGTGCTTCGCCGTCTGTGGCATTGTTGGGGGCGGTGATTTTTAGGGTGTCGGTGGTGGTAGGTTTCGCCCCTTTTCTTTTGGGTTTGGGCTTGGCGGTTTTGGTAATGGTTTCTTTCTTTTGAGTGTTGTAGGTGGAAACCTGTACTTCGCTTGGTGTGTCTTTGATGACATCACGAAAACGCACATCAATGACAGATGTTTTATCCAGTACCGCCACCGCTTCATTTTCGCCCAGTTTTTCATTGTCATAAAAGACCAGCGTTTTATCCACAATCTTAAAACTATGCCCGTAAGTTTTGGCAAGTCGGGTCAAAAACTCCACATCTCGCTCTTGATACTGGGTTACAGTGGTGATTTTGATGTCTCTGATTTGCCCAGTTACCGACAGATTTAGGCGTTTTGCCACCGTGCGGACAATGTCGGCAAGCGTGGTGTCTTTATAGACTTTGGCTTGATTGGTGCGGTTTGCCTTGCTAATGCCTGTGGAGAGTGCCTTTAACACCACGACAGACGGTGGATAGCGGTATTCAATCTCGCCAATCTCAAACCGCCCAAGCGACATCAGCTCGCCCATATCGTCCGCCAAAGACAGCTCCACGCCATCGCCATTGTCAGGATACCAGTCATACAGCCAGTCGCCATTCACATCTTCAAGGGTCAGCGTGATTTCGTCCGATTGGTCAGACAGATAGTCCGTATAAGTGATTTCCAGTAGGTATGGCGTAATGGCGTTTGTGATGTCTTTTTGCTCATAGATAACAGCAAATTTGGGCTTGTCAGTATTTTGTATCATTGTTAATCTCTAAACCAAGGTGGCAAATTGGTATTTTTGGCTTGCGATTTTTGAATAATCGGCACAAAGACAGTTGTGCCTGCGGTCAAGGTCTCAGATAAGGCAAGCTGTGGATTGGCGTCCATAATACGCCCAATCTCATCAATTGTGCCATAATAGCGATGGGCGATTAAATCAAAGCGGTCGTGTTCATTGCAGGTGTGGATTAGTACGCTACTCATTTTTTAAACAATCCTATCTTTTAAATAGTTTTAGGGGCTTTTTACTGGCAATTTTGGCGGTGAGCTTACTGACGGTGGATTTACCCACACCCATTGCACCGATTGCCCCCATAAAGGCGGTTTTTGCCCCAGTTAAATTACCTGCTTGTACCGCCCCAACACCTGTGCCTACCTTGCCAATCACATCAGACACCACATCGCCAAAGCGACCCATGCCGTCCAATTTATCAGCATAAGCGGATAAAGCAGGAATATTTGATAGACCCTTAATAACACCTGTGCCGTCCGACACAATCTCAGATAATGTTAAAGCATAGCGTGCAGGGTCGTTTGACAGTTCGCCCAATAAGGCAAGTTTTGATGAAATGCCATCAAGCAGCCCTTCACTTCTGTGCCACGCCCCCACATCTGCTATCAGGCTTGCCGTTTCAATATCGATGGGAGCATTGATACTGTCATCTTTGATGGATAAGAGCGGTACGCTGTCCATGGTGGCAATGGCTGGCGTAGGATTTGGGGCGGTAGGGTCGCCGATAAATTCAGTCAAATCCACATCAATGTCCATCGCCAAAGTATCGCCCGTGTCATTTTGAGCGGTGGTGGTTACGGATAATTTATCAATGGTATAAAAACCCATCATCTGCCCTGAGCCTGTAACGAGTGCCTGTGCGTCTTGGGAAATAAATGCTTGGTGCAGTGCTTGATACTGCCCACCTACATCACCCAGTCGCCAATGCAGTCGCAGGCTAAATTTGAGCTTGTCGAGAAGTAGCCCCAAGCCTTGTGTGCGTGGCTTGCCCTGTATGACCTTATGATGAACAAATTTGGCATCATGCGTGGTAGTCAAAGCGGTAAAGCTGTCTGTGGCTTCAAAAGGGATTTGCCCAAGCATGGCGTACATCAGTAAGCTCTCCTTTGTCTGTCGGCTTGCATACGGTTAAATAGTTTTTCAAATTCAGCTTGTGAGATTTGCAAGGCTCTTTCAATTTTGCCCACATCGCCGCCACTTGTGTTGATGGTGGGATTAAAATGGATAGTAATGTTGCCTTGTTGTTGGTTGTTTGAGTTGTAGGCATTGGTGGCGTTGGCGTTTGTCATTCTTGCTTGATGTTCGCCCACACTGGTGCTGATTTGGGCGGACAGATTGCCCATTTTTGCCCCAAAGTTTGCCGTAACCCCACTTGCAACAGAGCCAATGGCGGACACAGGTTTTTGACCGCCTTTATCAATACCAATGGCTAAGCCCTCGGACACCCACGAGCCAAGCTGACGAAACACACGGCTAGGACTATTAATGCCAAGCATTCTTTTGGCGGTACCAGCAACATTACCCACGGTGCTACTAATTGCCCCAACCACAGCTCCTGCCATTGATTTGATACCACCAATAAGCCCTTGAATGATATTGACCCCAAAGGTGCGAAAGCGACCAACCAAGCCACTTAAAAAGCCCCAAACGGCTGAAAAAGCAGTGGAAAAGGCGGAGATGGGGCTAAATCCACGGATGATAGCCATTAGTCCTTGCACACCTGCTGACACCAGACCCCTAATGTTTGCCCACACACCGCTCAGAAATGAAGTGATACCACTCCAAACAGACATGACAACGGATAAAACAGATTGCCATAATCCACCAAACCAAGCAGATGCACCACTCCAAATGCCGACAAGCCATTGCCAAGCGGCTGTTGCACCATTTACGATACCTGTCCAGACACCACTTACCCAAGCAGTAATGCCAGTCCAAAGACTGCTAAACCAAGCCGTAAAACCACTCCAAATACCAATCAGCCATTGCCAAGCAATGCTTGCACCATTTACGATACCTGTCCAGACACCACCAATCCAACTGCTAACACCATTCCACAAGCTGCTAAACCAAGCCGTAAAGCCATTCCAGATACCAACCAGCCATTGCCAAGCGTCACTTGCCGCCTGCGTGATGCTCGTCCAGAATGCCACAAGCATTGGCTTGATAGTATCCCAGTTTTTATAAATCAGATACGCCACACCCGCAATAACTGCCGCAATCAAAATAATGGGATTAGTCAGCATTGCTCGTCCAACAACAGCCATTACTCGTCCAATCATCATAAAGGCTTGACCGACTTTTGCACCCACACTGAAAAGCGATGAGCCAAACAATTTGGCAAAATTCATGATTTTGCCCAGTACAGACACAAAGCCAGTCGCCCCTGAACGAATCAGTTTAAAGCCCCCAGTGAACAAGCTGATGGCGGTGCGGGCTTGACGAGCGGACAGTCCAAATAGTCGCAGGGCGGAAACGGCTCTGCCCATCTGGAAAAGACGAATGGACGCATTAACCAGCCTAAAAGCACCCATAAAACGAGCTACTACCCCATACCCAGATAAAAGACCACCAAATAGCAGATTAAAACCAAATCGAACCGCCAATGAGCCTGCTTTAAAGGCAAAAAGAGCAGTCACTACCTTAAAAAGTGTGGCAATAAGCTCAGGATTGGCTTTGGTAAAGGCGATGACGCTTTCAATCACAGGTTTAATGTCATTGATAAGCCCATTTAAGGCAGGCAATACCACCGAACCAACTGAAATACCCAGCATAACCATTTGATTTTTTAGGGTTTGCAAATTATTAGCAGTGGTTTGGGCTCTGGCTTCATACTCTTTATTCATTGAGCCAGCGTACTGACTACTATCGCCCACTTTTTTTAGATTGTCTTTGAGTGTGCCTAACTGAGATAGCAGCGGAGCAATAGCTAACAGGGACTCACTACCAAACAATGATTCGAGTACCTGTCCTTGTTCATGCTTTTCTAGTTTTGAAATGGATTCTAAGACTTTAAGCGTGGTTTCTTCGGCATTGGTCTGCATATCTTTGGCGATTTGCTCATGGTCAAGACCAAGTTTTTCCCATGCCGCCTTTTGTCCTTTGGTTGCATTCTCACCCTTACCCAATGCCAAAAACATATTTTTAATGCCAGTGGCAGCCACTTCATCAGCCACCCCCATGCCACGAATGGTTGCACCAACAGCGGCAATCGCCCCTGCTGATGAACCAGCAACCTCGCCAAACGCCCCAACTCTTTGAACGATTTCCATGATACTTTTGGCAGCAGCAGGGGTGTTGTTACCCAGATGGTTGATTTGGTCGGCAAGCTCAACCACCTGCGTTTGGTTCATGCCGAAAGCGGTACGCATTTCAGCCATTGACTGGCCTGCTTGTTGTGCTGACACATCGAATGCCACACCCATTTTGACCGCATCATCAGCGAATTTCATAAGCTCGCCACGAGCAATGCCAGATTGTCCGCCCAATGCCACAATTTGAGCAATGTCATTGGCTGACATAGGACGAATGGTAGATAGATGCAGAATTTCATCAGACAATTCTTGAAATTGCTTTTTGGCAATGATAGGGTCATCACCAAAGTCCACCACTTTTTTGACATCTGCCATCGAGCTTTCAAAGTCAATGGCGAGCTTGACTGGGGCGGCGATTGTCATGCCTGCACCCAATAATCCCATGACTTGGCTTTGCATATCGGCACGAGCCTGACGGTTGTTTTCTAGGCGAGTTTGAATGCCTGCTTGCTGAACGGCATTGGTTCGCAAACCTTGCATTGTCCTGCCAAGCCTATCGTACTGGCGTTGCAAGGCAGGCACAGCCGATGAGCCACCCAAGCGGTCTATCTCGCCTCTAAGCCGTCTTTGTTCATTACCCAAGATATTTGAGCTGCGACGAACACTATCCAGTCCACCTGTCAATGTACGAATGGCGTTCATTGCTCCGCCAATCATCGCAGATGCACTAATAACAATTGATAATTCGGTCGCCATAAGTTACAATATCCTTAAAAATCAATACTTAAAAATGAACGACATATAATGGAAATTTTGCTCATATTCTTATTTCTTTATGGTCTTATAGTCTTACTTGGCTATGGTTTAGGCTTGTTTTTTGGTTTGTTGATGACTCTATGTCAAATCATTGGCTTGATTTTGCCAAAGACCACCAGAAAAACAATCACTAAAAAAACACCTATTGCCACTAAACAAACATTGGTTGCGACTCCGATGACCGCCAAAGAAAAACTCGAGTTGAAGGTAGGTTTGATTGGTATGGGTTATACCGCCTTGTTTATTGGCATTGCTATTTTGACCGATGTGCCAGCATATTTGCTTTTTGTTGGTTGGCTTGTCGTATCTGCCATTGTAAGTGTTTTTGCAAACAAACAATTGCAACACATTACAAGCCAATAAGCCATCTAACCCCCACCCCTCCCATATCCCGCCTTGACTTGGCGGGATAGTTGTTTTAGCCAGACATCAAAGTCATCAAGGGTCAGCTCATCAATGGCTTGACTATCCCACCCATACCACCATGCAAGGTCAGCAATGGCATCATAGAGCTTATCAAGCCAGTTGGGGTCAGGTTTTTTGCCTGTGTTATTCGCTAAATTTGCGAAAAGTGTCTTGGATTTGTTTATAGTCTGCGGTATCAAGCAAATCCAAATCTTCTGGAACAAGCCCTGTCAGACGAGCAAATAAGGCAAGCTCTTGCTCCATTTCGTTTTTAAGTTGCCCAACCGCTCGCAAATCACCCACTTTGGCACGACGCATTTTAAGCTCGCTCACCGTTTCGCCAAGTCCATTTTTAATGGGAAATTTAAGCACAATCGTGGTATGAGTGTTTAGTTGCTCGGCAACAAGGTGGGCAGGATTGGCGGTGTTTTGATTTTGGTTTGACATAACAAACTCCGTAAATGAAAGGTTAAAAAAATACGCTCATCAAACGATAAGCGTATTTTAGAGAGATTGGGCTTTTGGGTCTTTTAAAGGATTTTAAGAAAAATCCTTTAAGCACCGACCACACGGCGGAAGTTCGCCAGTACATCCGTGCCATTGACACGATATTCGTTTTTAAAGGCATTAAAATAAAACACTTCTTTACCGTCCACCAGCTGACGCACTTCATGAGCTTGAAAGGTGCTGGCAAACTCCGCCTTTTCTTTGGGTTTGTAACTTCCCAAAGGGTTTTTACTAAATGTGCCTGTCAGAATGGTAACCAATGGCACCTCAGCCGCTAAGCCTTGTGCATCGTGCTTTTGAATATCAGCACGCACCATCAGCTGAACGGCTTTGAATGGGTGATACACGGTGGCAAAAACTTGTTCATAAAAGCTGTTCCAAGTGATTTCCCCTTCCAGTGCTTCTACGCCTGACGGCAGTTTAATCGTGCCAGCAAGTCCCAAGCCCTTATATTCATCTTGGGAAATTTCCACCTCTGGCAGTTTGATTTCGCTGGCTTGTCCCAGTAGGCTATTGCCGTTTACATAAATGTTGGCGTTAAAAATGGCGTTAATTTGCATTGCGTTTCCCCTTATTTTTTACCAGTCAAATTAACCAGATATTTACGAGTCATCACACTGGCGTTGGTAATGCGTTCGGCAGGCAGTTTTGGTGTATAGTCATAAACGAGCGGAATTTGCCCCTTACTAAATGCGTCCACAAGGTCATAATCGTAGTCTAGCCCTACCGAATAGCCAACAATGGATTTAAGCGTTCCCAAATAAGTACGAATACCCTCGATAAGACTATCAATCAGAGCATCATCAATCGGTCTGTCCACATATTGCAGCTCAAACTGACGGATAGACTCATCAATGATGTCGCCTGTGCGTTGAGCCACTTCAAAGTTTTTGGGATGACTGACAGACGGAAAGCACGCTAAACGGTTGCCCCAAGCACGAAAGCCTGTACCATAGCTATTAAAGACGGTGGTAATGCCTTTTTCGTTTAGGCGGTTGGTCTCAGACTGTGGGTCATCAATACGAGCGGTCAAAGGGATTTCTAGGGCAGTTACACCAAGTAGCTCGTGGTTGGATTTTGAATGCCAGTAGCCTTTATCCACATCCACTTTCATACGCAGACCTGCCAAATGCGTGGCAAGGTGTTCTGTACCCAAAATACCCACGACATACGGATAACACAGCTCGGCACGGTCGGAACTTGTGTTAAAGTTAATCGTGCCACTTGCTCCACACCCTTGTAGGACAGCAGATAGGCTTGTGCCTTTGGGGGCGTTGTAGTAGGTGATGGCGTTTAATTTATTTGCCATGGTAATCATCGCACTACTTGCCGTGTCGGTCTTATCATACTCTGGCATGATGATGATTTTGGCGTCCGCCCCAAATTTACCAAAGCCTTCGGTCAAAAGCTCTAAGCCTGTGCGTTTGCCAGTGCTTGCTACAAATCCACCCAAAATGTCAGCTTCGGTAACTTTGGCAGGGTCGGTGTAAGTGTAGCTAATCGTTGGGGCGGTGGGACGAGCATTAAAGGTAATCTCGCCTGTCAGCGTGTTCATGGTGTATTGGTTGGCATTTAGCACGGTTTGACCGTCTTTGATGGTGTAGCCCCTTTGGATAGCTGGCTTTTTTGTTTTGGCGGTCAAGGTATTGGCATCTACCGTCAAGACTTCGTCAGTAACCACAGTTTTGTGACGAGCAGGGTCGCAGACATTGACCACATAAGCAATGCCTGCCTTGTAGCGTGTCCAGATATGGCCAGCATCAGGCAAGGTAAAGCCTGCACGGGTCGCCTCGTCTCCGCCAAACTTGGCAAAGTCTTTGGTGGTTTGGCATAGGGTTAGCACATTGACATCACCAATGGGGGCAGTCCCCACAATGGCGGTAATCGCCCCATTAACGGTATAGACAGGGCTAGAACCACCGTCAATGCGTTTGGTTTCGGTGCCGTGATGAAAAGACATAAAATACTCCTTTTAAGTTAAGGGGTTTTCTTTTTAAGGGTTGAATTTAAAGGGTCAAAGGGGCGTCTTGTGTGGACTTGCACCACTTTGGGACGATTGTCGCTCTGACAAACTTCCACACTTTGGGTCTCGGTGCGTACTTTCAGCTCATATTGCCACGCCCCACCGTCTTGGTGCAGATAGCGTTCGCTTAATAGATGAATTTTGTTGCAATGCTTAGGGCGAAAGCCTGTGATGACTGCTCGCACTTTATCCAAGAGGGCAATCGCCCCCTTATCGTGGTGTACGCCACGCCCAAAGACGGTCAGTGAAAAGGTTAATTTACGAGTTTGGACAATGGCGTGCGTGTCGTCCGTCATCTCATAATCCGACCCCTGATAACCAATCAATACCGCCCCAACAGCGTGAATAAAGCGATAAGTAGCAGGATTATCAGGAAATAAATCCACTTCTACGCTTGGCAAGTCTTGACGAAGTTTTTCTCGCACGCTTGCCAAAATCGCCAAAGTCATGCTGTCCGCCATCAGTAACCACTCCAATCACTCTTGCCACGAGAGCGTACTCGGTACGCCCCACGCTCTTTGTGTAAGGCGTTTTCATTTTTGGCAAGGTCGGTGGCAAATAAATGCACCTTACCATCTCGCACAAGTCCTAGCATTTTTAGAGCATCGTCATAGGCGGCTTGTAGGGGCTTTGGCAGTTCGCTGGCGTTAATCCGCCGTTTGTGTAGCCAATAGCGTGCGATGTCGCCACACCAAGTATTCAGTAGCGTTGGCACAGATTGCAAAGGCAGAGCATAACGCCCCGCCAAATAACCGTCCGCCACTTGGCAAGCGTGGCTGATTGCTTTATCCACCACCGTCCAATCAGGCTCGATGTCTTGATAATCATAATGGTTTTCTAGGTCATCACGACTAAGCTGGATAAGCTCTACCTTGCTACACAAGGCAACCATATCTTCACGACTGACATAAGGGGCGGTGTGGTTCATTGGTTAAGCCTTTTTGCGAGTGGATTTTTTGGGTTCAGCAGTTTCGGTGGTAGCCACTTCATCGCTGACTGTGTCGTCATCAGCGGTTTCGTCCACTTGTGGAGCAACTTCATTAGTTGGCTCATCTTGAATTTCTGGCATTGGCTCAGGTTCAAAAACAGGTTCATCTGACACATCATCAAGTAGCGTAGTATGTGCTGAGACTTCGGCATAGACATCATCAGGCAATTCAATCACCGAGCCTGTGTCAATGCGTACCAGCTCGCCATTTTGTTCAAGGATTAAAGGTGTGTTTACTTGGACTTTTTTCATAGGATTATTTCCTTAAAAATTTTTAATTTGTACGATTTATCAGGGCGAATTGCAATTCGCCCCTACGCCTAACGCAATAAGACTTTGACTGGTTCGTTTGCACCACTTGCTGATGATAGGGCAAGAAATTGCCCTGTCTCGGATTTGATGGCACAGCCTTGGGCATCGGAAGCCACTTTATCGCCTTGCTCAATCGCACCGCCAGATTCCACAATGCCTACACCCAAAATTTCTACTGCCACAGACTCGCCAGCTTTGGCGTCCACAGGGACAATGCCAAAGATAGGGTCATCGGCTGTGGCTTGTCTGCCTTTTGCACTGACAAAGCGATTGCCGATAAGTTCGCTCATTGCCAGCATGGTTACAGCAACGAGTGCTGATTTGGTTGGATTTGCCATTGTTATTCCCCTTGTAAAAGTGTGTTTTTGATGTGGTAGCCGTGCAATGCCCACAGCTCGTTAATGGCATTGTCAAAGGCAATTTTACGACCAATGTTTTCATCAAACTGCTTGGGGTCAATACAGCCAGATTTGCCAATCACGGTATAGCCACTTTTTAAAGTCAAGGCACACACCGTGCAGGTTTCGCCAAAGCGAGCATATTCTTCTTTTGCAATCAAGGCTTGCAAGTCTTCTTGGGTAATTTTGGTCATTTTAATCTCCAAAGGTTAAATCACATTTTCAAATAAGAAGCCACACGCACCGCCCACGACAGCGGCTTTGCGAATGTCGGTATAACGCACATATTGCACCTTACCGCCTTCGCCATCATATCTGTCCACGATAGGTAGCCCGCGGCGACGGAAAGTATAGCCAAAGGCAGGTACGCCCTCATCATTACCGCTCGGTACTTGGTCTGGGCGGACAATCAGACTGGCAAAATTACCCCAGATTGGCTTAGTTTGCTTATTGCCCACAGGGATAGACACCGCATTACCGATGAGAATTTCATCAAGCTCTAACAGCTCTTTGAGCGTGGCAACATTCAGCAAAGGCTTGTTGCTATTATCGCTAATCAGTGAGCGAAGTTTGGCACTTCGGCGGATTTGGCTGTAAACTTGCCCACTTAGCACGAGTGTCTTGGGCGTTACACCTGCGGCACTTCGAACCTGCTCTTTGGCATCGTCAATGATGGTCTGAATATCAGCATCTTCGCTCGTCCATTTAGCAGACGCAAAGTCCTTGCTGTGGGCGTTAGCATAGACAGATTTGGTTTGGATAAGGCGAGCGATTTCTGCTTCTTGACGAAGCTGTACGCCTTGGGTGACACGACGGGTGGCTTTGGCGTGTTCGTCAAATTGGCTCTCGTGAGCTTCACGGTAATCCACGCCTGCGGCTAAATCGTGTTCTTCTAGCACCACAGGCATTGTCGTGGGTTTGTCTAGCGTGATGATGTTGCTTGCTGCACCGACTGCTCGCTCGGTTTCGTATTCCACCAGCGAACCCTTGCCAAAAACTGGTACCTTGATACCCTCTTTATCGGTATAAACCACAGGCATAATCCGCTCGCCAATAAAATCTGACTGCATATAGCCCAAGGCAAGATTGCTTAAAACTTCGTCTTTGCCACGCAGATGTGATAGATGTGTTGCACTCATCATATACTCCTAAAATTATTTAAAAATCAAGCCGTACGGCGTGCCGCTTCTTCGTAGCTGATGTTTTCAGATTTCATCAAGGCAACCGCTCGCTCGTGGTGGGTCAGGCTCTCGCTAAAATTGACCGTGCTTTTGGTAACTTTGTCGGTTAAATGTGAATGCTGTTTTGGCAAGTTGCCCAAAAATTCTTTAAGGGCGACCGCCAATGGCTTTTTGTCATCGCCTTCGCCAAAATCAGCAGTGGTGTCGTTTGGAAATTCGGCAAAGTTTAACACTTGAACGAGCAAATCTTTGTCGCAGGGCTTAATCTGTCCTGCTTTAACCAGAGTTTCAGCAAAGTTTGCGTTTTGGGTATTTGCCAAATCTCGCTCTTTTTTGGCTTGAAGAGCTTTAAACTTGGCAAGTTCAGCTTCGGCTTTTTCGGCTCGTGCCAGTGCTTCGGTTACATCTTGATTCATTGTATTCTCGCTTTGGTTGTTAGGGGTTGGGTTAGGGTTATCAGATTTATCGCCACTGGTGGCAATTTTTGATGGCTCATCTGTGCTTACGCTTGGATTGGGGTTATCGTCTTGGCTGACAGGGGCTTCGCTAAAATTAAAAAATCTAGCAAAGACGCTCTTAATATCAAAGATGAGTTTTTCACTCTCGGACAGCTCGCCAAAGCTGACAACACCGTTGCTATTATCATTAAAACTCACAGGCGATAAGCCTTTGACCGCAGGAGGTAAAGCCCCCAAAAACCCAATGTGGCGTAAATACCAACTCTCAGGCTTAGGGTTACTTGGGTGTTTGGGTGGATAAAAAGAGGCTGAGATTTTCTTATAACGACCCTGTTTAACTAAGTCCACAAAGCCTGCGTCCATTTCGCCAAATTCTGCATACAGTTTGTCGCCTTTGGCGGATAGCGATTTGACCCAGCCATAAGCGGGAGCGTTGTCATCAGGGTGTCCGATGACGATAGGAGCTTCGTGAAAACTTGGATTGTAGCCCTGTGCAATGGCATTAAGGTCGTCAGGCGTGATGGTAACTTCTTTGCCCGAGTTATCGGCTCGTGTGCCAGCGATAAAGATTTCGTGTTGTATGGTTTGCATAACATTAACCCCATATTTTTTGGGCTATTATGCAAGACTTTGGCGGATTGGTCTTTTAAAACATTTTAAGAAATTCGGTGGGAAATTTAAGGATTTTACTAGGATTTGAAGATGGGCGATTTTAGGGGCTTTTAGGGCGTATTTGGGGTAATGTGGGGATTTGGTGGGATAAGGGTCTTAAAAACGGTTTTGACCGTTTTTGACCGCCTTTTGTGGGGCGTTTGGGTAACATCAATCGTCCCACAAGCAAAACTGGCGGGTGTTAAACTCAAATTGGCGTTGTTCTTTGATGATGGCATAGACACGCTGTAATGTGATGTCATATTTTTTGGCAAGCTCATCGTGATTGTCGCCTGTAAACTCATCATAGATTTGGCGGTTACGGCGAGCGGCTTTGCCTGAGATGTTTTTTGGAATGTACAAATTCTCGCCGCCAAACTCATCAAGCACGGTGTCGGTACTTTCTTCGGCAATGGCGGTTGCCTGTGTCTTATCCACGCCTTGACCGAGCAGGGCGTGGTAGATGATGTCATATAGGGCTTGACTAAATTCGTGTTGGCGAGATTTGCTCATTTTGGCTTCCTTGGTTAAGTGTTTGTTTGGTTTGGCTTTTCTAGTCGCTTACGCCAGTTTTTTAGGCGTTCTATGATGTTGCTGGCTTGCTCACTATCTAGGGCTTCTATGGCGGTTTGGGTTTGATTTTTGATATAGCTTGCCAGTGCTTGCTCACTACCATTTCTAACCGCTCCTAATTCGTGCAATTCTAGCCACAGATGACGGATAAGTTTGATTTGTCGTTCTATGTAAAGACTTGCCTTATCGTCTATGGGCTTTGGGTCTTTTTTCTTATGCGTTACCACAAACCCAAGCTGTTTTAATCTTGCCAATACTTTGTTTAATTCGCCGATATTCATCGCTTTGGTGCTGTCTTTGCCAGTCATTGACATGAGGAGCGAGCGGTAAGTATCATCATCAAGGTGTAATTGGCTTTTACCAATGTGAATAAGCTGGATAAGTTTAGGTCTGTTTAAAGCAGTTCTTTTGGTTTTATGTTGGCTCATGTTGATTTTTCCTTAATGGGTAATGATAAGCAAGGCTTGCCCCTGCTTATCATTTGGGCTTGGTGTGTTTAATTAACCGCTTCTTTTAAGCCTTTGCCAGCTTTAAACGATGGGACTTTTTTGGCGGGTACTTGGATTTTTTCGCCTGTTTGGGGGTTACGCCCTGTACGGGCTTTTTGTTCACGCACCGAAAAAGTGCCAAAGCCCACCAACACTACTTCATCGCCTTGTGCTAGGGTGTCAGAAACAACCGCCAAAGTCGCATCAAGGGCGGTTTTGGCATCTTTTTGGGTCAAGCCAGATTTGTCGGCTACGGCTTGGATCAGTTCTTGTTTATTCATAGGGGTTTTCCTTTTTAGGTTGAAATTAAGGTTTGACATCAATTTCAAAGGGCGAGACGATAAAATCCTCCACACCTGTGCTGATGGTAATACCGCTGATGTCGGTTACGGCATTGGGTTCATTTAAAATAGCATCTTTGTTTACCTCCTTTTTGGTACGGATAAAGCGGTGCAATCCAAAGCGTTCTAGTCGCTCAATCACTTCATCAATCTTACGCAAGCTCACAGATGGCGGACGGATACGCCACGACACCTCGCCTGTGATAAGGTTTGCGGTTTTGCCACCGTCTTTTAACAGCATTGCACGGTTTGCTTCACACCAAATTTGTAGCTTGGGTGTCAGCGTATCAACGGCAAGTTTTAAAGGATTGATTTTTTCGGCATAGCTTTGGGTAATGTCCGCCACTTCATCGTTCATTTGTCCTGTCAGTCGTGTAATTTCACGGTTATGCTCGCCAATGGTTTTGATAATGCTTTGGGCTTCATCAAGGCTTTGGCATGCTTGTAGGGCGACCGCTTTGGTTTTGGTGGGTTTTTTCATAAAATACTCCGTTTGGTTGGGGTTAAAGTTCAACATAACGACATTGCAAAGTGTGAGCGGTCATAAACAGTCTCATTTTTAGCAGGTTGTCGTCACTGTCTTTGTTAAGTTTAAATAACTCATCTTTGGCTTGAGCAATGGCATTGATGAGTTTGTCTTTGTCAAGCTCGCCATTTTTGATTAAGATTTGCAAAGCCTCATCTAGCATGAGCAAGCCTAGCGAGTTTTTGGCATCGGTATTATCATCAATATGCAAAATCATTGGCATAACACGCTCCTAGACTGTCAATACAAACAGCATGGCAATCATTAGCACCATCACGCAGATAAGCAGTAGGACAATCCAACCTGCTTGACGGTTTTGGCGGAGCTTGATTTGTGATAATTCAAAACGCATACCATCTAGCTCTTGGCGTTTGCCTTGTAAGATAAGATACTGACCAACCGTTAAGGGGTTGGCAAGTTTCTCAGGGGTGATGTGTGTGTTTTTGGAATGCTTATTCATGGCTTTTTCCTTAAAATTAAATCAAGTTTAAATACTCTTGATAACATCGCCATCTACCTTATCAAAACCTAGATAAACGGTTTCGTTCATGGCGTGGGCGACTAGGTTATTGACCGCCAAAGGATAAAGTAGACTGTGTTCGTGCGTGCCAGCTTTGGTGCGAGATTTGACGGTTAGACGCTGACTGATGGCATCAAGGGCGGACTCATCTAGGATTTGTTTAATATCGCCTCCTGCTCGCTCAAATTTATGCTTTAAGTAACCCGCCAATTTACCATCGGTCAAAGGCTCTAAGGTCGCAATCTCACAGCGTTGCACTACTTCACGCACGGTAGGATTATTTTCGGCAAGTTTTGTGGCAAGCTCGGTCTGTCCAATCAGCACAATACCAAGCAAGCGGTCAAATCCTGCTTTTAATTCATAAAAGCGTTTTAGGTGCTTTAAGGTGGGAATGGGCAAGCCGTGAGCTTCCTCAATGACAATCAAGTGGCGATTGCCCGCCTTGTGGCTTTCGGTCAGAGCCTTGTGGATTTGGCGAAAGCGAGCCTCTGGACTTCTCTTGGGTTTTTCGCTTGGGGCGACCGCCTCCAAGATGCTTTCTGCAATATGTACCGATTTTAAGGTTTTGCCCTTGATGTCATTATCCTCCATCGCCAACACATACGGTTCAATGATGATGACAGGTTTGCCGTCCTTAAAAAGTCGGTCGTGTAAGTCTTCTCGCAAGGTAGATTTGCCTGCACCGCTCTCGCCAATGACCGCAAGAAACCCACCATTACTCGCCACATCATACAGGCGTTCACGGATATAGCGGACATCGTCAGATTTAAAAATATCGTCCGATGAGCGGATTTCGTCATCAAAGGGGTCTTTGGCAAGCCCAAAATGGCGGCGAGTTTGGGGGTTTAGGGTGGATTTTCTAAGTAGCATAAGCGTATCCTTATCTTGACTTATGGGGGTTTTGGGGTTTTGGCTTTGGGTCAAAATGCTTGGCACGCTGACCTTATTTTTTATAAAATAGTTGGCAAGATTTGCCTTAAATTGTTTGGTATTTTTGCTTGGAAAAATACCGTGAACCACCGCATTAACAAGAGCGGTTTTGCTAATACCCAGCTCATTTGCCACGGTCTGATAAGATTTTCCAAGCTCGTTAAAGGCAGTTTTCATTCCTAATCCTTATGCAATTTTTAAAATCGTTTTTAGCACGCTACTTTCGCTCAATACTTCAAACACTTCATCAAGACCACTGGCGTGAATACCATCAGGATAGCGTTCTTGTAGCACCTTGACCGCCAAGCTCCAATCTGCCCCCAGTGCCTCTAAGCGTGGTTTTAGTTGTTTGGCGATGTCCACTTTGGATAGGATAGGCTCGGCAATAGTTTTTTCATAGCGACCATATTCCACGCTCTGCACGCCTTTTTTTGGCATATATAGAGTAATGTCATTATCCAGCACAGTGTCATTGTGCTTGTACGGGTCAAGTTTGCCATCAAAGGGCAGAGCCTTAGCTTTTCTCTTGACTTCGGCTTGTTCAAGCGTATCTGCCCCCATGGCGATTTTTTGAAGTTCTTTTGCGTGTGTTTGGGCTGTGGTGTCATTGTGAGCCTTATAGCCTTGACCGATAACGATGGCATTTTCACGAAAGCCCATCTCGTCAAAAATAACTTCTGGCACAGCCACCCAATTCTCGCCAACACCATCTGCCGTCAGTACACAGACCCTAGCACCGTCCACTTCCCACGGATTTTGGGCAACCAGCACCTTTTGCCCAACCAAAACAGGCAATGCGGAGACATCGTACACCTTGCCCTTGTAGCGAATTTCAAGCTCTGGGGTAACTTTGGCTTCTTTTGGCACAGACAAAGCAAGCGATTGGCAATACTCGGCTGGCGGAGCGATGATAAGTTCGTCCGACTTTATCTTTTGCCACGCTTTATAGCGGGTCATGCCGTGGCGTGAGTGAATGACTTGGCTATTAAAATAGCGTAGCCACTTATTACAAAGGGCATTTAGGGTGTCAATGTCACCCACTTGTACAAACTTTAAGCCACTTTCAAAATGCGTCTCGACAATGTCGTTGGCTTTTTCCACTTGCCCTTTGGCTCGTGGGTTGTTGGGCTTGTTGATTTGCACCACCACATCTAGGGCTTGGCATAAGGTCTTAAAAGCCGAGCTGGTGTTTGCCGAGCCAGGGTCAAGCATGACCATTTTTGGCACACCACGAAAAGGGTCTTTACCAATGTCGGCTTTGGGCGACATCATACGAATAAAAAAGTCGCACAAATTTGCCGAAGTCTCCCCACCAAAATAATAATGACAATACACCGCCCCACTGGTATGGTCTGTACCCGTGTATCGCCACACACGGTCATTGATGATTTTGACGACATTGGCGGGCTTATTTTTATAAAATTCATCGTGGCTTGCGACACGAAGTCCTGTATCTTTACCTGCTCGTGGCAGGTAGTACAAAATGCATAGACTTGGGTCAATTTGCCACAGATGATTGGGGTGTAGGCTTTTCATAGACACCACAGGGGCAGGCTCTAACAGCTGGTCTGGGTGCAGATGATAGGCTTTTAGCCCACGCACAATCGCCCCCACTGACAATGCCGTTCCGTCTGTGTGGCACGCCTGTATCATGCCATTGGCACGAAGCATCGTTACCGCTCGCTCCACCGTCATAATGCGTTTGCCATTTTTTCGCATACCTTCCATCACCACGCTACTGATGAGCTTGGCATCATCAAGGGTCAAAGTCATCTCGCCTTTATCACTTCTTGCTTTGCGAGTAGGCTTCACCGCTACGCTTTCTAGCTTGCGATACAAGGTAGAGACACTCATACCCAGTTCATCGGCTTTGGTTTGTAAGTAGCGTGATTTTTCGCCACGCCCTAGATTTTGGGCGGTTTTGGCAATTTCGCCTAGGCGTTCTATCAAAGCTGGGTTTGGGGCTGTATTATCGGTTGCCATTGTTTTGACCCTTATTGTTATCTTTGCCAATCACTCATCATCTTCATCAAAAGGCAACGGCATATCCCTATCATCCGCCCCCATAGGCTCATCTTGTGTTAGCCAAACAGGGACTTCGCCTGTCGGAGCGTCCGTTGGTAGCAGGTATTGCCCACGCAGGATTTCGCAGTCTAGGATAAGCTGATTGATAGCCCCCACCATCAGAGCGGTATGGTCGCTTCCGTGTGCTTCTTTGTGAGCCATAAGACCATCAAAAATATCTTTTAATTTGCTAATCTCGGAGCGAGCGGACACTTCTGCACTTGCCAGTTGTGCAGACAGTTCTCGTGCGACATCGGCAGGTTTGGGCTGTTTGTTTTTGTTTTTGGCAAGTTTTTCGGCAAGCTCATCAATCTTGGCATTTTTCTCGCTCATCACCTTGTCTTTGGCTTTGCTGTCCTCACGGGCTTCTCGCAGGGCTAGGCGTAGCTCTTTGATGGTCATTCTGTCTACATCGTCCAGCGTATTGCCGTTAATATCGCCACCTTCAGCAAGCTCCACTAGGGTGTCGTCATCTTCTACCAAAAGCTCAAGCAGTTTGGATTTACCAAGTCCAATCAGTTTGGGCTGGGCTTTTTGCATTTGTGGGGTAGCAAAGCGTTGGGTTGCTCTAATAAGCCTTGCGGTTTCAGAGCCTTTAATGCCAAACTCAGTCTCTACAATCTCACGAAAACGACCGTGTTCAGTATGTTCTTTTAGTACAATCAAAGTTTTTCCAAGCTCAAACATACCCTCCAAGGTTTTGACAACCGCTTGGCGACCTCGTTCAATCCAAGTGGCTTCGTTATACACCTCGCCATTACCCCATTGCTCCATCACCTGCATACTGTGCAGGGCTTGTTGGTTAATCTGGTCAGCGGTGATGACTTCTACGCTTGTGGCTTCACTCATTTTTTAATACCTTTTGCTTTGGTTAATTTTCAAATGTGCCGACATCGGCACATTTGCCTAAAAATCCCGATGTCGGGATTTTTGCCTAATAGCCGATACCGACATTGCGTTGGATTTCGTCCATTCTCGCTTTTAGCCGTTCGTGCTGTTTACGATAGTTTTCAGCGATTTGCAGGGTGCGAATAGAGTAGGCATAGTTGCCATTGTCCAGCTTTTGCACCAATCCTTCACTGATTAAATCTGCCAAATCACGGCTGACTTGGGTGGGGGTAAATCCTAAGTTATCGGCAATCTCTTTATTGCTAATCCCAATCAAGGGGTGGTTATGCAATGCCTTAAAAACTTGCAGGATACGAGTGCCTTTACCGCTCATATTTTTACTCCAAGACCTGATGAAATAAGGGGTTGAAATAGTAAAATGTGCAAACTTGTGCTAAAATATACCCAAGTTTTAAACACGCATTTCACCCTGTTTTAAGCCAAAAAATACCGCAATGTCGTGTGAACGCCCAAAGTGTCCTTTGGCTTGCCCATTGAAGACTTTATAGACCTCTTGCGGTGTCCAGCCCTGCTCACGAGCAACTTTGGCAATAGGAATGCCTTTGGCACGATATTCTGCTTTGACTTGCTCAACGGTTTTGGTAGTCATAACAACTCCTATGGATAAATGTGTGATTTAAGGTAAGTTTGTGTGATGTATTTATTTTAATCCGAATGGATTAAATGTGTCAATAATTTTTTATCAAATCGGGTAAAATTTATGGAAGACTGGGAAGATTTAACCATCGGTCAGCGAATTTTGGCAATTCGTGGCAAAGAACCACGCCATTCATTCGCCAAAAGTCTGGATATTGGTACAGCAACTTTGCAAAGATATGAGAGTGACGAGCGTCAGCCAGATATAAAATTTTTAACCAAACTTCAAGAATTGACAGACTATTCATTGGAATATTTGGTACATGGCAAGGAAAAAATGATGACAGTTGGGAATAATCGCCAATTTCATTTGAGTAATGAAGAACAGCTCATCATAGAAAAATACCGCACCGCTAATGAACAAGTACGCAAGCAGATACTGCTAATGTTGTTGGCAGATAATTCAGAAGTAGTTACCAATGAAACAAAATCAACTACCTTTCAAAACACCATTCACGGTTCGGTTGGTTCACAAATGCAGGCACAGGGCGATATTAATTTAAATCAAACCCCCAATCATGGCTATATCAATCAAGGTAAACACAAAGGAGATGTGAAGTTTGGATAATAATGGTTATGTCAACTATGGTGAGCATCATGGCGATGTGTTTTTCTCAAAAAATCCCATACCTCCCATAATGCCAAGCGTCGGACAAATTGGTTCAATGCTATGCCCTAGGCATGCTTGCCAACATGCTGTGTGGAATGATATGGACTACTGCCCATTTTGTCATTACAACTTAAAGCAATATCGTTATTGCCGAGATTTACAATACAAGATTAGTGAATTAGAAACATCATCATGGCGTGCAGGATTGGTTTTAACCATTTCATTTTTTATCACACCTATATGTTTCTTTTTACTAAATCCATCACAGGGTAGTCTCCAGCTGATTGCCATCTTATCATTCATTATTTGTTTTATTGCTATGCAAATCAAGAAAAATGCAGATGCAAAAGCACATGAATACACCGAAGAACTTAAACGACTAAAAATCTAAGGAATGCAACATGAAAAAACTCACACCCCTACTGCTTCCACTGGCACTCATCGCCTGTGGCGAGCCTACCAGTGAAACCACCAAAGAGCCAACCGCCCAAAGCATAGAAACCGCCACGCCTGCTGCTGAGCCCACAATGTCTGATGATGAATACAAAAAGCGGTTAGACAGCTTAATGGATGGCGTGTCCTACACACTCAATGCAGACGGCGTAGTAACTTTTGACAATGTATCAGACATGATGACCGCCTTTAACGACTATCAGTACGATGGGCAATTTAAGGTGTCAGGTGATAATCCTGTGCATTTGGAACTTTACGAAATCAGTACCGAAGCCAACACCAAAGAAAATCTAGCATACGAACAAAACAAAGCCTTACTCTATGGCATTTATAAACCGTTTACCTACACCAACATAGATAAAATCACTGTGAGTGCTGGCGTAAAAGATATGCAAGACCCAAGCAAGGTCATTGTCAAGCCGGTAACATTAACCGTTACCAAAGAGCAAGCCCTAAAAGCATTGCAAGCCCACACTGATGCCAAAGATTTTAAGGATTTGGTTGCTGATACCAGTGCTGATTTTGTGCTTAAAGGGTATTCACGCTCCAAAATAAGTGAAATACTTTACAAGGACGAAATCCAACAAGCTATTATCAAGGATTTACAAAAATAAGGAAATCCAATGAAACTCGTTCACTTACTGTTACCCCTAGCGGTTTTGGCAATCAGCCAACCAGCATTTGCCGCCAAAAAATGTAGCGACTTTAAAACCCAACAAGAAGCCCAAGCCCATTATGAAAAACTCAAAAAGGCAGGAAAGACAGGTTGGAAAAGTCTAGACAGAGATGGCGATGGACGGGCGTGTGATTGCTTGCCAGGTGGTAGTGGGAAAAATTGCCCTACAAAAGGTAAAAAATAACCATTAAAAAGCCCCCAAGCGTAAACTTGGGGGCTTTGGCTATCAAAGTAGCTCTGTCCATATCATACCAACAAGACTTGTTTTTGGCAAGTCTTTTTTTATTGCCATCAAACCACCCTCGCCCAAGCAATTTTTAAAACGCTTTAAAGGACATCTTTTTTACTCTTTGTCATAATACTCCCAAAACATTTTTAAGGAGTTTTTATGACCATCGTACTGACTGCTGGACACTCTAATCTTGACCCTGGTGCGGTCAATGGCTTGGCTCGTGAAGCGGACATCGCTGTCGATATGCGTAACATCATCAGCCATATCTTGCGTGCTGATTATGGATTAACCGTCAAAACAGACGGCATAAACCGTACAAACCTACCACTCAAAGATGCCATCAAGCTCATTCGTGGGGCAAAACTTGCCATCGAATTTCACTGCAACGCTGCTACAAATAAAACCGCCACAGGTATTGAAGCATTAACTGTTGCCAAAAATAAAGAAACCGCTCAAGCCTTGTGCAAATCTGTTGCTGATATTACAGGCTGGAAACTTCGTGGCGATAAAGGCTACAAGCCAGATAATGCAGGTCAGCATTCTCGTCTTGGCTATGCTCAGTCTGGTGGTATTATTTTTGAACCATTTTTTATCAGCAATGATGAGGATTTGGCAGTTTGGTATGCCAAAAAATGGCTCATCTGCCGTGCGATTGCCAGCACCATCGCAGGTCTTGTCAGCATTCGGGGTTGATGATGAACAAATTACTTGACCTTATCACAAACCCACAAACAAACCGCTTGTCACACACTCGCCTTTGGGCAAATGTGGCAAGCCTTGTTGCAACTGTGCAATTTATCCGCCTAAATACCAGCGATTGGGAGCTGTGGCTGGTTTATTTGGCTTCCGTGGGCGGTTATGCGGTGGCAAGACGGTTTTTGGCAGCTCGTGATGGCACAAAAAATCAGCAAGAGGAGATGTGATGACAGATATTATCGACCAAGCTCAACATCAGACCGAGTTGATTTTGGCTCAGCACATTAAGCGAGCAAGAATCACTCAAACCTCCCTACCCTCTGCCACTCACTGCATTGACTGCAATGAACCCATTCCCTTGCTTAGACAACAAAAAGTGGCAGGTTGTCAGCGGTGTGTGGCGTGCCAAAGCGATTTTGAAAACCAAAAAGCCAAAAAAGCAAGGAGGTAATCCGTGGATAAGACTTTTATCAGCATTGAGTTTTGGCAATTAGTGAGCTTTTTGTTGGCATTCTTGGGGACTTGTTGGGGTTTTGGCAAAATGCTCCTTGCCCAGTTTCAAGCACAACAGGACGAACGCCAAAAAGCCCAAGACCGCCTTAGCGAGAAGGTGGAAGTCTTAGAAAACTTATTTGCCGAACAAAAAGCCGTCTTACCTGAAAAGTATGTCCTACGAGAAGATTATATCCGTAACCAAGCGGTGCTAGAAGCCAAAATGGACAGCATTCAAAAGACCCTAACCGAGCTTTTTCGCTTAGAGAGTTCAAAGGCTAAATAAGAATAAATTTAAGTTTATCCTAATAGCTAATAACCAAAAGCAATCTAAACAGAGAACAAAAAATGCAAGAAAAAATCCGCCGTGAGGGTATGCGTTGGCATATCATCAATACCCTAAACAAGGCTCGCCCCTACACCACAAGCGAGGTGTTTTTGCTTGATGTGATGCGGGGCATTTATGCCGATGCAACCCCCTTAGAGTTACGCCAACAGCTTGAATATCTGTCTGATCGTAGGCTTATTGAGCTTACCAAAGAGCCAAACGGTGCTTGGTTTTGTGATTTGACCCACACAGGGGTGGACATTGCCGAGTACACCACCGATTGCCCTCTTGGTATTGGGCGACCTGACAAATACTGGCAATCTTAGGGGGCAGTATGGCAAAACGAAGCAGTGTTGAGCGGTTGCCAGAGACTGTCCGCCACGAATTAGAACGCAAACTTGCCGACAATGGCTTTGGCAATTATACCGAGCTTGCTGAGTGGCTAAAATCGCAAGGCTATGAAATTAGCCGAAGTGCGGTGCATCGCTATGGGGCAAAAATTCAAAAACGCTTTGCTAGCATCAAAGCAAGCACCGAGGCGGCACGGCTGATTGCAGAAGGGGCAAGCGATGAGAGCGACACTCGCTCGGAAGCATTGATTGCCATGCTACAAACCGAAGTATTTGATGCCCTGATTGCCATTGGTGAGCTATCAAGCAGTGAGCTTGATGAAGTGGCAAAACTTGATTTAATGGGTAAAGTTGCTAAAAATGTCGCTCCCTTGATGAGTGCCAGCACCAGACTAAAACAGTTCCAAAACAAGCTCAAAGCCGATATGGATAAAGCCTTTGAAAAACTAGAAGCCCAAAGCAAACAAGGCACACTAGATGAACATACCCTAAAACGCATTCGCACCGAAGTGTACGGCTTGATTGGATAAACAGCAATGCAAAACTCCGCCATCATCTTATACCCTTATCAGCAAAAATGGCTAAATGATAACAGTCGTTTTAAAGTTGGTATGTTTGCCCGCCAAACAGGTAAGACCTTTACCACCACGCTTGAAATTGTACTCGACTGTCTGGACAAAGAAAGTAAAGGTCAAAAGGCTCGTTGGGTCATCTTGTCAAGGGGCGAACGCCAAGCCAAAGAAGCGATGAATGAGGGGGTCAAAAAGCACCTTGAAGCCTTTGGTATGGCGTGTGAAGTCCTAGAAGTCCCCTTTGATAACACCACCAATGCCCTTGAAGTCATCTTGGCAGGTGGTAGTAAAATCACCGCCCTGCCCGCTAATCCCGACACGGCAAGGGGTTTTAGTGCCAATGTCTTTTTGGACGAATTTGCCTTTCACGCTGACAGTCGCACCATTTGGAAAGCCTTATTCCCTGTCATCAGTGCAGGCTTTAAACTGCGAGTGGTCTCAACACCCAATGGCAAGGGCAACAAATTTTATGAGTTGATGACCGATGTGAACAACAAGGCATGGTCTCGCCACATCGCTGACATTTATACCGCCGTGGCAGACGGCTTGCCACGAGACATTGACGAATTAAAAGAGGGTTTAAATGACGATGACGCTTGGCAACAAGAATATGAGCTAAAATGGCTGGACGAGGCAAGTGCGTGGCTGTCTTATGACTTGATTGACAGCGTAGAACACCCCAATGCTGGCGATATGGATAACTACACAGGCGGGGCTTGCTTTGTTGGCGTGGATATTGGTATTCGCAATGACTTATTTGTGATTTGGGTGATTGAGCAAGTTGGCGATGTGTTTTGGACAAGGCAAGTGATTGCAAGAAAGCGTATTAGCTTTGCCGAGCAAGATGCCCTACTTGATGAAGTGTTTGACAATTACCGTGTCGTCAAATGCTGTATCGACCAGACAGGGCTTGGCGAAAAACCTGTGGAAGATGCCAAATTTCGCTATGGGTCAAGCCGTGTGGAGGGCGTGATTTTTAGTAGCTCCACCAAGCTCGTCCTAGCCACCACAGGCAAACAAGCCTTTGAGGATAAACGCTTGCGCATTCCAATGGGCGACACCGATTTGCGAGCTGACTTGCACAAACTTAAAAAAGTCACCTCCCCCACAGGTACGCCAAGATTTATCGCTGAAAGTGACAACAGCGGACACGCTGACCGAGCTTGGGCGTTATTTCTTGCCCTGTATGGAGCAAGCAATGATGCAGGCACAGTGCGAGTATCTAGCCGAAACCCAAAAAAGAAAAGTAGATTTACCCAAGGATTTTAAATGACAAACCAAAACCAAGCCCCAAAACTGGACAAAAAAGAACTCACAAGCCAAATCGCCACCGCCCATCGCTATTTTGGGCTGTATGGATTTAGCCAAATCCTCCCAAATCCTGATATTATCCTAAGACGACTGGGCAAATCCAGCCTGTCTGCGTATCGTGAATTACTCATTGACCCCATTGTGGCAGGGGCGGTACGCCGTCGTAAGGCAAGCGTGGCAGGCTTAAATTACCGCCTTGACAGTGATTTGTCAGATAAAGAGCAAGCCGTCATAGACCAAATTTTTGACAGTCTAGACATTTATGGGCTGATTGGGCAGATTTTAGAGGCGGTATTGTATGGCTATCAGCCCATTGAAGTGATTTGGCAGTTTAAAAATGGCGTTTGGATGCCCACCAAACTCATCGCAATCCCCCAAGAATGGGCAGGCTTTGACGCTGATGGCGAACTTTTGCTGATTGATGGCATTACCAAGACCACACCGCCGCCGTTTAAAATCCTTTGCCCCACCAACAACGCCAGCTTTACCAATCCCTACGGCACCGCCGAGCTGTCTTGCGTGTATTGGGCGACTGTCTTTAAGCGTGGCGGGTTAAAGTTTTGGGCAGAATTTGCCGAAAAGTTTGGCTCGCCTTGGATTATCGGACACGAACCTCGCTCCAATACCGATGATGATACCAATAAACTCCTTGATGCCCTAGAAGACTTAATGGGTAATGCGGTGGCAACAATCCCCAACGACAGTTCTGTTGAAATCAAAGAAGCCACAGGCAAAACAGGCTCATCGCAGGTGTTTGACGACTTTATTCGTTATTGCCGTAGCGAGATTAACATCGCCTTACTGGGTCAAGACCAAACCACCGAAAAAGACACGAGCCACGCTTCGGCAATGGCAGGGCTTACCGTTACAAAAGACATTCGTGATAATGATTGCCGTGTGGTGGAGAGCTGTTTTAATACGCTTTTGGCGTGGATTTGTGAGCTGAATTTTCACAAGGTAAGTCCACCCAAATTTGTGCTGTATGAAGACGAGGTGGGCGACAAAACCCTAGCGGAGCGAGACCAGATTTTGACCGCTCTTGGCGTGTCGTTTACCCAAAGCTATTATGAGCGGGCGTATAATTTGTCAGCAGATGAATTTACCCTAAATGCCAAGCCAATGCCTACACACACCGTACCAACCACCCCCAATTTTAGTGAAAAATCTTTCACTTTGCAGGGCGATTTGTCTGATAAATTGGCGATAGGCGTGCCAAGTGATGATGATTTGACCGCCCAAGTGGTGCAAATGCTAGATGATTTTACCAGTTTGGACAGTGTCAATTTGGACAGTGAAACCGCTCTTTTGGAAAAATTAGCCAGTCTTTATCCCACAATGAACATTGATGAACTCCAAGATAAACTGACCCAAATGCTGTTTATCGCCGACACACTCTCACGGCTACAAACCCAAGAAGAAATGGGGTTAAATTAAAATGGGTAATATTGACAAACTTACCAATCAGGAAATCAAAGCTCTATTTGATATGCCCCCAGAGCGAGCCATTGAACACCTAAAATCCAAAGGCTTACACATCGGTTGGGATTGGACGGACACACACGCCCTTGCTCATGCACGCAGTTTTACGGTTGCCAAAATGACCGCCCTTGATATGCTCTCCACCACCAAAAAAGCGATAGAGCAGGCGATGGCAGACGGCACAGGCTACAAGGGTTTTGAACATACCATCAAACCCTATTTGATACAGCAGGGTTGGTGGGGCGAAACACTAGCAAGAAATCCCAAAACAGGTCAGACAGAACAAGTCAAATTAGGCTCAAATCGTCGCCTAAAAACCATCTACCACACCAACCGCCGAACCGCCATAATGACCGCCAAATACGAGCGAATGAAAGAAGCGGCTCACACCCACCCTTATTGGCAATACTCAGCCATTCTAGATAATCGCACCCGCCCTAGCCACTCGGCAAGGCACGGAGCGGTCTATGCCCACGACGACCCCTTTTGGTCGCATTCGTATCCACCAAATGGCTTTGGTTGCCGATGTACCGTCAAGGCAATCACGGCAAAACAAGCTGATAGGGTTGGCATTAGCCAAAGTGATAATGATACGCTGGTTTTGGGCGAAAATGGTTTTGGTGGTAGTCCTGTTGCCAGTCATTTGTTTGATAAACTTTGGTATGACAAAGCCCGCCAAGCCCTAGGGCAACAACACGCTCTGCAAGAGATTGCCAAAGATATGGCATCTGATGTGCGAGTGGCGGGGTTTTTGGCGTGGGTTCGCCAAAGTCAAATCAATGGACAAGTACAGGGTCGGACTTATGGGGTGGGCATATTACCCCAAAAGTCATTGGAAAAATTGGCAGAGAAAGAAGGGCTTGACTTGAACGAGCTATCGCCTGTGGTAGGCTTTCGTGATAAGGTCATCACAGGTCGTAAAAATACACGGCACACCGCTCACAATGACGCTTTGGACGAAGTGGCACTACAAAAAATTGTGCGTGAGTTTGGCAAGCCTGATTGGGAGCTTTGGGACACCCAAAATAACAATTTATTGCTTGTTTATAAAATGTCTGATGATAAAGTGATTAAGCTGACGGTGCAGATGACCAAGAATGGGGCGGAAGTGATAAGTGGATTTTATCAAGATTTAAACAGCATTAAAGGGTCTATTGATGGCAATGTATTTGCCAAAATCCAATAAAAAATTCTGCAACTTTGACGGACTCGAACCGTAACCGAACTGGCACACCTAGGTGTGTTACTCCCCCCGCCCACGCAGGACTCGTTGCAGAATATCCACATTATACCAAACTTAGGAAACTTTGCCAATGCTCATTATCAACCTAGACGACAGCCAAGCTCAACGCACTTTGGCTCAATTATTAAGAAATGCCAGTAATAGCCGTGTCATTATGCAATCTCTTGCCACAGAATTAGAGACAATGACCGCCGACAACTTTGAAAACGAAGCCTTTGGCGGACAGGCGTGGGTGCGTAAAGCCTTTGGTGATGGAAAAACCCTAACCAATACAAGCGAGCTAAGAGATAGCATTACAAGCTCGGCAAGCAGTACAACCGCCACCGTCGGCACCAATATGATTTATGCCCGCATTCATCATTTTGGTGGTACAATCACCCCAAAGCAAAAATCCCATCTTGTCTTTGCCACCCCAAATGGTTTTGCCAAGGTCAAATCGGTAACACTACCCGCTCGCCCATTTTTACCCGTTTCCTCTGATGGGCAATTACAAAGCGATGGTGACAGACGGTTAATAGAAGTCGCCCTATCCGCCCTGACATCTGGCACCTAAAACCTGTCCGCCAGTTTATGTGTTAAAATAAGGCAATAAAAAAGACAGGTATTTTTACCTGTCTTTTCCTAAAAACTTAAAATTCATATCCCACCCAACTTGTTGCACCCAGTGTAACGCCCTTGCAAAATGGTCTGTCTTAACTTGTCCCACATCGTTTTGAATTATCCCATTTATTGCAGAGTGTGTGGTTGGTTTATTGTGGTGGGGATTAAGATGAACAAAGAAAACCTGGATTATCTCTATCAGCTCAATACAGATAAAAATTTAACTATATTAGTTAGTGCTGATGATGTTGGCAAAGTTTTAGTAACAGACTCTTGGGAATCCGCCAAAAATGGCAGTGGTAATTTGAGAGTTACTGCAAGACCAGTAAATCCGTTCAAATGGGCAATTTTTGGCACCTTAACTTTGGTAAAAAGAACCGATGGAACTTATGGATTTTATGATGATACATATGATTTTGAAATGCATCATTCCTTGAAGCCAGATGAAGTTCTTAGAAATATCAATACCAAAATTGGAGAACCTATTTGTGGATTTTTAAGTGGTTGTATTGGCTTTAAAATTTCCTTTAATAAAACCAATTACAACCCGAAAAATATCATCAAACTTAAGGATTAACACCATGTTCAGATTTATCAAGGTATTATTTTTATCACTCTGCTTTGTATTATTGTGTGTTGCGGTAATTTTATACTACGAAGACAGGGAGATTAATTTGAGTGGTACTTACTATCTAAAACAATTTAGCCCTGATGAGCGATGGTATGTTTTATATTCACGCCATCCAGAGGTATACATACCCATACCTGATATCGGAGTAATTGATTATTATCAAACCAAAGATTATTACATACCGTATGGATTATTTATAAAATTATGCGATAAACAAGGATTATACCATTTATGGAATAATGATAAATATTATTATGTGATTGACAGGCATTTAGACAATCTCGTTGTTCTAAAAGGAGATCGAGAATTTGAAATTTTTAGCGATGCACATAACATCAACCTAAAACCATTTTCTATACCAGAAGAATTTCTGGAAAAAATTAGGGCTTCCCATCATAAGGCAAGTAAAGATGGTTGCTTATATGATTAAATCCTAGTAAGCTTATTTGGTGATGGCACAACTCAAACATTTGTCATCACTCATTGAATTTGCTAGGTGCTGGACTTTGATTTAGTTTAATATGAGCGTTTATTTTTTGTATTTATAACAAAAGAAAAAGTGTATTAACCGCCACACTAGAAGAGCTTGCCCTTGCGGTTGTGACAGGTGGTGCTGGTGGGTTTGTTATTAAAGCTGGTGGCAAAGTAATCAGCAAAGTCTTTAAAAGTAAAGAGGCTGCTGAGAAGGTGTTGGCTGAGGCTAAAAGGGTTTCTACAGTTAACAAAAATACCGCCAACACCAAAAACCCTACCCAACCCAAAGCAACCTGCACCACTGGCACAGCTTGCTTCACCGCAGGAACACTTATTGAAACATCAGAAGGCTTGAAAACCATCGAAACCTTCACAGGTGGTGAGCTTGTTTGGACAAGAAATGACATTACCCTAGAATACGGCTATCGTCCTGTCATTGCCACCAAAGCAACACCTGACCAGCCCATTTTCCAAGTCACGGTCAAAAACCATCAAGGAGACATAGAAACCCTAGAAACCACAGCCGAACACCCATTTTGGATTAAAGATACAGGCTGGCTAAAAGCCTTCTTACTAGAACAAGGTATGATACTGCTTGATAGAAACAATCAAGAAGTAGAAGTCATAAGCCAATACCTACTACCCAACCACACCGATACTGTCTATAATATTGAAGTCGATGACTTTCACACCTATCATGTGGGTAGATTGGGTGTGTGGTTGGGTGTATAATGATGAGTGTTATAAGACAATCAACTACCAGTCTTAAAAAAACAGTATGGCAATATTTCTTGTACAACCAATAAGCTTACAATCAATCCATGCAACACAATACTAAACTTTACTTATTCTTAGCACTCTCTATTGCTCCAATTTCCCAACTTACACTTGCCGACCAAAATGATGAGTATTTGCCATCGCAGATTACCCAACAGCAGCGTATTTTGACTAAAAATCATTCATTACAGCAAGATTTGGCGTGGGGATTTGATACCAATTTGAGCAGTCTAACCCATGATGATTATCGTGATGAGACAAAGGATCAACCTTGCTTCATCATCAATCAAATCAGACTATACACTTCATCAGATATCCCATCATCTTTATTTGCCAGTGTACTAACTCCTTTAACCAACCCAAGTGCTGATAATTATGCTTTGGGAAAATGCATTGGTTCATACAATCTACAAAAAATAGTACGCATTGCCCAAAATCAGTTGATAAAACTTGGCTATTTAACCAGTCATATTGAAGTGGGTGAGCAGGATTTAAATACAGGAACATTGGTTTTAACCATCAAACCTGGCAAAGTAGATCGTATCATTTTTACAAACTTAGACAAATATACACCGCCATTATTTATTAGGCAGGCATTGCCGCTAGATACTGATGATGTCTTTTTACTTAATAAATTGGAACAAGGTCTTGAGACTTTAAAGAAAATTGATTCTACTACCGATATTCAGATTAGACCAGCACGAAATACCCAAAGGGTTGGTTTTAGTGATTTACTGATTAAAATGAATCAGACTCGCCAATTTGCTGGTAGCTTCACAGTTGATGATACCTTATCTAAACGCTATGGCACTTATTTGGCACAGCTTGATCTGTCAGCCACTAATGTGATGCGATTTAATGATGATTGGCAATTTGGCATCAGCTACCCTTTGCATCGTGGCATTGATTTGATACAACAAACTCCAAAGACACAGCTTGGTAAAGATTATCAGCTTAATTATCAGATTGGTTTGACGATACCAGTTGGATTTTATAAATTGACCGCCAATCATCAAAAAAGCCATTATGAACATTACCTGCCCAGCTTTCAAAACCCTTTAACTTATCACGGCGATACCACGACAAGCACACTGGGCATTTCTAGGGTTTTACATCGTGGCAATCATCATAAAACAGATGGCTACCTAAAAGCCTATCATCAATACAGCGATCATTATATCGATGATATTGCTATTGAAGTCCAAAGTCGCAAAACGGCAGGCTATCATTTGGGTATCGGTCATCAAAGATACTTGCCCAATCAGGGCTTTATCTATGCCAATATAGACTATCGACATGGCACAGCGATGCTTGGGGCAAAACCCGCTCCTGAAGAGCAAGTTTACGATGCCTTTGGTAGAAAACTGCCTGCAGAAGGCTATGCCAGATCGCCGATTTGGTCTTGGTATATTGACTATCAACAACCTTTTGTGATTCGTCATCAAAACCTTGTTTATCAAGCCAAAATACAAGGACAATATGCCAAACGCCTGCCTGTTTCATCAGAGTTATTTTACTTGGGTGGTCGCTATCGCACCAAAGGCATCAAAGAAGGCAATCATCTGGCAGGTGAACATGGCAGTACACTACAGCAAACACTTTCTTGGCAATTACCTTATCAGTCAGATATTACCAAAACACAATTATATACAAGCCTAGACCAAGGCTGGGTGCGTGGTGCTTATACCCACCCCAATCAGCGATATATTATCACAGGAGCAATTGGCATTAAACAACAATATCACAACCTACATCTTGATGCTTTTATTGGCAAAGGCATCAAAACCCCTGATTTTATTGATAAAAGCACAGTGATTGGTATGAGTGCCAGTATGGGGTTTTAAAGATGGTTGTATGGTGTGGTTTATTGGTAGATTCATATGCCAAATTGGCAGCAATATGTGGTATCGGGTTGGTTTGATTTTGATATGATGTATGTACAGATACCTAAGGAGTATGAATAAAAGATAGGCCAAGAAAAACCACGCTAAATAAGCGTGGTTTTTATATATTTAAGCTAGTTTAATGGCATCATAGACATCTGTTTATGAGCATCAATTTTGCTTTGTCGCAAGGATTGTATCTCGGACTTCGTCAGCTCTCTTACGACTGTTGATGATGAACCTTGCTTCCCATTCTGTGAGTTTTGAGAAGTCGTAACCGAATAGTTCATACCAGAATTTTTCAATCGCCAGCTTAATGGTGTAAGGCTTCATAATGCTGGGTTATGGGATTTGGAGGTTTAACAAATCAAAATCAAACAATTCAATGGGTTACGCTGTCGCTAATCTAAGCCTGCGGGCTATTTGCCCCACAAAAAGCCTGCCACTCCCTCCCTATTATTTCAATTTGCTCTTGACATTGGCCAAGACCGATTAAGAATTCATATCTTTCCCAAATCACACAGCTTGATAAATCATCAGTAATAATATAAAAATTAAAGTTATAGCAATTAGATAAAATAGCCACCAAATCATTTAAATTGGAAAAGTGTAGCACTTCATCATATTCCAAAGGTTCAAAGAAAAAATAAACTGATTGACTAAAGGAAAGTCTTTCTAAGAAAAATGATCTGTTTTTAGCAATACAGGGTAGATGTATGACTGTATGATCATCAATTACATATTCCCACAAGTCATCTGAAAAATTCTTTCTTTTAAAAAATTTATTCAATACCAGCTCAAAAAAAGTTTTTCTATCCCTAGATGATAGTATTGAATATTGAGATATGTTTTTTCCAACAGTACCTCAAAAAAATCTTCAACAAAATAAGGTTTATTACTCATAAATTACCTCACTCTATGCACATCAACTTTGTCCACAAAAATGTGACCAACTATGTTGTTTTTTCCCGGAGTTTGCCATCCAATATGTGGAGAACCTAGTGTTCCCTGTTTAGTATGTCCTATGTCTATATTGACCTCCGCACCTCTGTTTTTTTCAGACAAAACCCGATATTCTACTGGAAAACTTTTACCATTCTTACCTTTTGCCCATTTAGTAACAGAGAACTCAGAACGACTAACCCCGGTTTTTTGGAATGCCAAATCCAAAGCATCTTTTTGAGTTTTGCCTGTATTTCTTAGATCGATATCCACCCCATGTTTAAAAATATAACCGTTTTTTAAAACAGGGTCTAAATCTCTTTGGTTCTGGCTATTAGACCTGCTGGGATTGACGCTTTTTCTCCCGCTGCCCACAGCCACAGCACCAACCGCACCACCACTACGACCACCAAACCCTCCGTTGTCGTGCACCATCCAACCCAGTTGATTTACCGACGAAGTATTTGGATTACTTCGAGCAATGTCTATCCAAACAGCCTCAGCCTCTTTATTCTGCTGATCTATGTTTATACCACCCAGTTTGCTAGGATTGGTGTCCGTTAAAGTTTCATCAAGCGAAAAATACTTTTGTCTCAAACTCTCACATTGTAAGGCATTGTAATTGGCAACACAAACTTTCTCAAGATTTTTTTGTTGTTCATCTGAAAGCTTTAAATACTCTTGAATGGTATTTCTTCTGCAAGCATCATTCGTGCATTTAGCCAACGCTTTTTCCCAAGAATCCATTTGGCTATGGAGTAAATAATTCCACTGCACCTGTCCAGCATTATTGGCAGTGGTATCGCCACCAACAGTCGCACCAATGCCTGCTGATAAGGTAAGTAAGGCGGTTTGTCTGGTGGTTTCATCAAAGCCTTGTTCTTTTAGGTATTCATCAATCTTTGGAATGGTATAGGCGGTTGTGCCTGCTGATATTGCTCCTTTGATAGTGCCTGTGGTCATAGTGATAACGAAACCCAACAAAATCAATGAGTTACATCATAGTACCTAGGTTACGCTGTCGCTAACCCAGCCTACGGGCCAATTAAAAAATCAAATGCAAATATCTTAGATCCATATACCTTATTTCATCACTATCGTAAGATGATATATAAAAGTCTACATTATCCAATATTCCCTTATACTGGATTGGTTTTGTGAAATTTTCTACAACGATTTTACCGTTGATTTTTTCTTTTTTTATATATATGTATGTCTCAGGAGGGTATTCAGCATAAGAAAAAAATAAATACGAATATTTGCTAAGCATAATACCGTCATATACCCTAAAAAATAGACCATTACCCTTCTGATGTGCTATTATCGTTATGCAAGAATTGTTGCAGTAATAATATGCTGTTTCTTTGGCTATAAATGCGTATAATAAAAATATAGCTGCTAGAATGCAAAAAAATAATTTTAAATAAAATTTAAATATATATTGAATAAACCAAACCATTCCTTAACTCTTTGATGTTATTGACTTTTACATTTTGAAAAATTTGAATTGTTGAATTAGATTTTCTTACATTCATTTTAAATGCAATCCTTGGATTTGTTGGGTTTATTGCCATTGTCAGGCTTACCACAATTAATGCACTTGGTTTGTGTAAATATGTTAAAGCTAATATCTCGTGTACCATCTTTTCTCTGTAAAAAAAACGGGTTTTTACAAAATGGGCATATATTGATTTTTCTAAACCAAGCATCTGCCAAGCCTGAGATGACCACGCCAATCACAATCATTATTACTGGGTTTGTTACATCGAAAAAATAAGCAAAATAAACCCAAGCAAATAAACCAATAGGTGGAAATGCAAATAACATTGTATTTTTTCTAGATATGAGTTTGTTGTACGCTATTTTTTCATTTTTTTCCATCTTTTTTTGTCCTTCTCTTCTTTTTTGTGTTTATAACCACCATCCTTAAAACCATTAGAAACAGCATCAGCAAGTTTAAAAACATCTTCAACCATAACTGATTGTGTTTTATTGAGAGTAACTGAAACTGATGGGGTTTTGGCACCAGCACTAACACTACTCCCAATAATTTTAGGTTTGTCATCATCACTTAAATGAACGGATGTACATGCTAATGGAAAGCATGAACTAACACTTTTTGAGTATCCATCAAAATTAGAACGTCCTTCCGAATAAGCACTAGCATTCAACCCAACACCAGCTCCAACAACACCAGCTCCACCAGAATATGTATAATAAAGACCAGCATCAGGAAAGCCAGCATTGTTGTTATTTGTTACAACAACACCCGCCTCTAAGACTACTGCGCCCAATGCTTCTAGATGAGCATTAACCCCCCAAAGAAACAGCTCCCTTTGGCAATTTTGGAATTGGTAAAGAACTCTGTTTTGGTTCGCTCCACCCCATACATTTTGCATAATCCCCACCTTGTTGTGCACAATAAGCCTCCAATGATGCCTGGCTTTGTGCATACTCTTTACCACCAGCTACACTGTAAGCCCAATTCTCTCCGCCCCAGTTATTATTCTCCACCCCCACTTTACCAATCTCAGCCCCACTCACTGCATCAGTGGTGCTGCCATCAGTTGCTGTGTAGATGGCTGTCGCAGTGGCTAGGTTTAGAATACTTGTGATAGTGTCTTTTTGGTCTTGGCTGAGTGTTTTTGTTTCTTTGGTGCCATATAGGTAATTTGACAATACTGGGGCGACAGCCTCATTGGCTACACCTGATATTGCTCCTGTGGCGATGTCATTACCTGTGGCGTAGCTTACCGCAGCACCTAGTATGGCATGAGCCAGTAGATGATTGGCTGATTGCTCTTCTGGACGATTACCCCCGTCAATTTCGTTTTTGAGTTTATTTTCTTTAAAATGTTGCCCAATCCGATAGGCAAGCTCTGGGCTTGCTGCTCTTGCCGCATCACCTATGATACCATGTGAGTTAGGGGCGTACAAGGCGGAGGTGATGCCGTCAAAGAGTCTTAGGTTGTCATGTGATTGAATCCTTATTGGTCGATCTCAGTTAAACCCTAGAAACAAACCAAACAACACCCACAACCAAACTAATAAGCAATATTGACAAATGCCAACAAAATGCAAAAAAAATATTTGCGTGTTATTAAAGCACTCCAACCAACAAGAACAAACAAAGAAGATAAAATCCAAACAAGTGATAAGGCATACACGACAAATAGTTCAGCCATTCCGTCAATATCATTAAAAACGGATAGAGCAAAATCACTAAAAAACACCAAATTTAAAATAAAAAGTATACAGGAATAACCATGAATAGCGAGCAATGCATAGATCGCTATTCTTAATTCAAGCGAATTATTGTTCATCCAATAGCGATACAAAGACATCAACACAATCAACAGGGATAAGGGTTGGATAACAAAAAATCCAACCATTATTGATACCAACATCAGGGTAAATTCAGCATAATATGTATTCATTATCTCACCCCATGCTTTTGCTTAAACTCTTTTATCAAGATCCTGCCCTTATGTATACGATTCCTAAAATCTAAAAAAGAATCTATTTTAGAAGGGGTGAAGCCAACTTTTTTATTGAATAACAATTGGGTTGCAGGATGCCATCTATGATAATATGATTGATGCACATTTTGTAACTCTCTATCTGTCTGCTCGTTAACCAGTCTTTGATCACTCCAGTTTGCTGGGGCGTTATGATGATTGTGATATATCCATTGAAACTCTGACTTGCCATTTTTCATAATCACTTTGCCAGCATCGCTTACCCAATTTTCAAACCCGGCTATTTCTGCCTGCACTAAGTCGATGCGCGATACTTCCTCAGCAACCCCAAACCAAGGCTGTTTTGTATAACCATACATAGCTCCAAAATAATTTGCCCTTTCATCTAGAGTATTGATGGTATGATACCCAGCATAGTTAGCAACGCCTAAAACTCTTTTGGTCGAATCTTGGATATCGCTTGCCTTTCCATAATGATTTCTGTTCCGTCCCACATACTCCAAAGCCTCTTCCATCATACGATGGCACTCAACATTATTTGGATTGCTTGAACAAGTTTTACGTAAGTCCTCGTCTTGCTCTGCAGAAATTTTATCGTATTTTTGAACATGTTCTTCACATTTCTTTTCAGCCCGTAGGCTGGGTTAGCGATAGCGTAACCCATCATTATTATGCAACCCATTGATTTTATTGGGTTTCGCAGATATTGTAATTTAATCTATTTAGAGCATCCATGGATATAGGTATGGAAATTTTTCTTATTTTGGTCATATTTAATCATCTCTTCATAAACTTTTCTATAACTTTTTATAGCCTCATCGTTACAATCTTCATAGCCAAACTGCACATTACATTGGGGGCAAATATCAAAAGATGGCGTTCTACCATCAACACCCCATGGAAACCAACCGCTTTCATAGTAACCACATATCTTACAGCTATTGAATTTATTGCTATTGTGCATGAAAATACTCCAAATTTGTAGCATACTTATGTTTTGTAACATCAGGTTTAAATAGCGTCATAATGCTACCACTTTTATCCTTGATAGCAAAAGTATTTGTTGACGGTTGATAAAATACCATATCTCCATTAGCTCTAACCTTAGTTAGAGTTCCAGCAGGAGGATTGTCAACAAAATTTCTTGCAAATCTATAATAATCGTTTTGAGACCGAAACTCGGGAAATTCATGCTTATGCTTATTCCAGTGAGTGGCTAAATTTCGATTAAAATCTCGCGGTCTTCCTTGCGACCAAGTATAGCCATAACTATCATCTCTATATATGTTGTTATCAGCTTTAGATTGCTTCTTGGCTCCTTCCAATACCTTTTCAGCATCTCCTTTGCTCTTAAAAAGACCAACAACTTTCTTGCTTCCCTTTGCAATAATACCAAACCCTTTGCCGATTGGTGCAACCTCATAAATTTCGGTTGGCACAGCGGTCATTATGATTGCTAAACTAATTTCACCAATTTTTTTATTTTGTTGAGCAATATATTGCTGCTGCAACTCAGGATTATTAGGAAACAATCGTTTAGCTTCTGCTTCAAATACTCTATCATGAGCATCTTTGCCATCTAGACGTATAGTATCCGCATTCCACTCCACCCCAACCTTCCCAATCTCAGCCCCACTTACTGCATCAGTGGTGCTGCCATCAGTTGCTGTGTAGATGGTTGTAGCAGTGGCTAGGTTTAGAATGCTTGTGATGGTGTCTTTTTGTTCTTGGCTAAGTGTTTTTGTTTCTTTGGTGCCATATAGGTAATTTGACAATACTGGGGCGACAGCCTCATTGCTTACCGCAGAGACGGCACCTGTGGCGATGTCATTACCTGTGGCATAGCTTGTGGCAGCACCAAGTATGGCATGAGCCAGTAGATGATTGGCTGATTGCTCTTCTGGTCTGTTACCATTGTCTGTTTGGTTTAGGGCTTTGTTTTCTTTAAATTCTTGACCAATCCGATAAGCAAGCTCTGGGCTTGCTGCTCTTGCCACATCACCTATAATACCATTTGAATTAGGAGCATACAAGGCAGAGGTGATGCCATCGAAGAGTCTTAGGTTTTGTTCAATCTTTTGGGCCTCTTGTACAAGCTCTGTCTTTCTTGGGTCGTCATCTGATAGCCTTTCTGCTTGTTTGCGATGGTCTTCTGCTTTTTTAGCAAATTCACTTCTAATGGCACGGCGTTCAGCATCAAATGCTTGAGTAATATTCACCTGAGCATTTAACTCTTTAAGCACTTGCTCTTTATTAAAATCATTGGTGATGATTTGGTTAAGCTCATGTTGAACTTCTGCTTGTTTGAAGTTGTCTGTATTAATATGGCTAAGCCCTGCTTGGTCTGTGATGGCAGAATGGGTGGTACTGGTTTTATGAGTTGGGTCTATTTTACCATAGCCTAGGCCTTGTAGGGCAGGTTTTGCTTTGCCATTTGGATTGCTGGTGTCTACACCAATACCAATGCCGACACTGATGGCATCACCTTCATAATCTAGATGGTTGTGAATGTCTTGGGTTTGGATACCTTGGGCAAACTGGGTTTGGTTTTTACCGGCATCGGTGATGAGATAGCCACCAGTAAACTTACCTTGTCCTTGTACGATTAGGGTGGACTCTTTGGCTTTGATGCCTGATTGGCGGGTGACTTGGGCATAATCGGCATCTACATCGGTTTTACCACCATTGATGCTTATGCTTTGGGGTTTGCCATTAAAGCCAACATCGGCACTAAATCCTGCTTGTTTTTGATCATGGGTGTATTGATAGGTGTCTTGACGGCTTTTGACAATCAAATCACCGCCAACTGTACCAGTTAGGTGCTTGGTATCAAGATTGGCACCATCTAGGATAAGATTGCCACCAATGTCATTGATGGTTGTACCGCCAACAGTGACTTGGGTATTGGTGTGGGTGGTGGTTGTTTCAGTACTATTGCCTTTTGCTTTGTTGGCATTGATGGTAAAGCCGTGATTGGATTGACCACCACCTATCTGAGTGCTGGCATAGATACCCACGCCCCAACCTTTACTGCTGTTTTGGCTGTTTGTGGTGTTGGCATAGCATGTGGTAGTGCGTGCAACACAATCCTAAAACAGCTTAAATTAATGGTGTGTGACACACATCCTGCCGTACTATATGCTTGTATGCGTAAATTGGTACAAATCTGTTTTGGTGTGGTTAAGCACCAAAAACCCTACCAACCACAAATTCAGGCAATTTAGGGTTTGACTTTGGGGTTGGGAGATGGTATCTACGGGCTATTTTAATAATATTATGTATACACATTATACGTGCTATATCCTATTACAGGATTCGAAATAATATAAGTAATCAATTTGAACATTATCATAATTCTCTTCCTTTATTAACACTTTCTGTAACGTATTGCTGTTAATATTGATTTTTAATTTGCTATCACCATGCCAATTTATCCATGAATTAACATTTTCTGAATTATAATCACCGCATGTAGCATCCCCCTTGAAGCTGAAAATAAGTTTCTTATTATAAAATACACCATGAAATTTGAAAATATATACATAATGTACCAATTTGCCATTTTTTATGGAAATTGATTGAGTTACTGCTAGATTCCTAGATGGATTATATTTGAAAGGGATATCCGCTATTGCTTCACCCAAAATAGAATCCTTTCTTATATCCAATCCTCTGGTATACATGCTTAGCAGATAATAACTGGGAATAATTAGTATGGCTGTTATAAGAATAAATCTTCTTATCCTAATTCTCATTAGCATCTTCCCAATTTTCTTCCGTGCTAGAGACCCAAGATTATTCATAAGTTGCTATGTAGTAATCCTATCACAGCTAAAGAGTAAAGTATGATCCATAAAACCCCACCGATTGCAAAAGCAATGCAAAAATATCTAATCATTTTCTTCACATCGAACATAATCATTCTCACAAATTTTTTGAGACTTATCAAACTTATTTTTTAGCTTGTCTTATTTTTCACTAATAATTCTACCCGCCCCTATTGCCTGCGGTTTTCCTGTTTTTGATAAAATCTATATTAACATTAATTTCGAAAACACTTTTGATTATTAATGTGAATCATGTAGAGGTAAAATCAAACAGTAACATACCCAAATGAAACTAAGAAATAAGCAATAATAGTCTTTGAAAAAATAATTAACAGAATAAAAACAAAAAACAAAAAAATAAAAAATAAATTATTTTTCATGATAACAATTACTCTTATTTGCTTCACATAATTTTTCAGATTCGTCAAAAGAATCATGGGCAATTTTGATTCCTTAATTGACAGCAGTAGTACTATTTAATAAAAAGTTCTAATTACATGATTTGATAATATATTATATACAATCAAAACAAATAAAAAGATACAGATTAGTAAAAAAAATACTTTACTACTTCTCATTTGCAATCCTCCTTATTATTCTCACAAAAATCTTGTGATGCGTTAAAGCTACGTTCGGCATTATTTGTTATTCTATTTGCCCCCATTGTTTTTGGGTTTGTGGTTTTTCCTGGTAGATTTCCTGTCCAAAAACCAGAAGTTCCAATTGGAACTGTGTAATTTGTATAGGGGACTGGTAGGCGTAGCATGACATTTTTTCTGTTTGATAGAGTTGTTTTGTCGCCCTTACCATTCCCAAAGTTTGTATACGGATCTACATCATATAATTTATGACCACTAGCATCACTGGGGGCGTAATAATTAAATGTTCCAGCATTGGTTGGATCTCTTACAATTCTAGTGTAGTCATCATCACTTAAAATACCGTCTTTTGTATCAATAATTATTTCCATTTGCCCGTTATTGTGAACAAATTTTTTGTATCGGTAGTTACCATTAGGTAATTTTTCTGGAATGCCATTTGCATTGTAGTTGTGAAAGGCATTTTGATAATCCTCCATCAGCTTCCAATCACTGCGATTTACCTTAAATAATTCTTCTGCATCCTTATTCCAGTCTCTTCTTTGAATGACATGCAAATAATAAAACTGATTACAATCCTTGCCTGCACGGCAGTCTGTATAAGCTTTATCAAACGCCTTATCTCGTTGTTTACTGAGATCTTCAAGCACTTTTATTTCTCGTGTAATTTCTGCACATCTTTGAGATACACAATTGCCGTAGGCGTTAGATAGTCCAGCTTTCTCTTTTTTTAATTCTCTCAATCTTTCGTTCTCCTTATGACTCAAATAATTCCACTGCACCTGCCCAGCATTATTGGCAGTGCTTGCAGTATCGCCACCAACAGTCGCACCAATGCCTGCTGATAAGGTAAGCAAGGCGGTTTGTCTTGTGGTTTCATCAAAGCCTTGTTCTTTTAGGTATTCGTCTATCTTTGGAATGGTGTAGGCGGTTGCACCTGCTGATATTGCTCCTTCGATAGTGCCTGTCCCCAAAGCACCAACAGCCGTATGCAACGCCACACGATAAACCCCACCTTCGCTCCACTTATCAATCTCTTTGATGGTATTTTGATACTCATCAGAAGCAATGTCAATGTTTTTATCATTAAGTTCATCTAGCTTTTGAATAAGTTTAAAGGCTTGGTTGTCGGCAAACTCCGCCACTCTTTTTGGAGCTTCTCTCCCAAACTCAGTAGTAATATTCACCTGAGCATTTAACTCTTTAAGCACTTGCTCTTTATTAAAATCATTGGTGATGATTTGGTTAAGCTCATGTTGAACTTCTGCTTGTTTGAAGTTGTCTGTATTAATATGGCTAAGCCCTGCTTGGTCTGTGATGGCAGAATGGGTGGTACTGGTTTTATGAGTTGGGTCTATTTTACCATAGCCTAGGCCTTGTAGGGCAGGTTTTGCTTTGCCATTTGGATTGCTGGTGTCTACACCAATACCAATGCCGACACTGATGGCATCACCTTCATAATCTAGATGGTTGTGAATGTCTTGGGTTTGGATACCTTGGGCAAACTGGGTTTGGTTTTTACCGGCATCGGTGATGAGATAGCCACCAGTAAACTTACCTTGTCCTTGTACGATTAGGGTGGACTCTTTGGCTTTGATGCCTGATTGGCGGGTGACTTGGGCATAATCGGCATCTACATCGGTTTTACCACCATTGATGCTTATGCTTTGGGGTTTGCCATTAAAGCCAACATCGGCACTAAATCCTGCTTGTTTTTGATCATGGGTGTATTGATAGGTGTCTTGACGGCTTTTGACAATCAAATCACCGCCAACTGTACCAGTTAGGTGCTTGGTATCAAGATTGGCACCATCTAGGATAAGATTGCCACCAATGTCATTGATGGTTGTACCGCCAACAGTGACTTGGGTATTGGTGTGGGTGGTGGTTGTTTCAGTACTATTGCCTTTTGCTTTGTTGGCATTGATGGTAAAGCCGTGATTGGATTGACCACCACCTATCTGAGTGCTGGCATAGATACCCACGCCCCAACCTTTACTGCTGTTTTGGCTGTTTGTGGTATCAGTTTGTGTTGAGGCCTGGTAGATGACATCGCCTTCTACCGATTGGTAGAAGTTGTTGCCCACTGTAAGATTGCTACCTATGACAGTCAAATCCGAATCCGCACCTTTGCCTTTAAGGTTGACGATCAGATTATTTTGAGCCAAAAGGTTAGCAGCATCATTAGTTTCTTGATGGCTTGTGGTTTGGCTCTTGGTGCTTTGTGAGCCAATAGTGGCTTGAGCCCTTAGACTACCCAAGTCTTTATTGTTTAGGTTATTGATAAGCGTTTTAACCTTGGAAGCTGCCGCTAAAGTGCCAGCCAATTTAGCTTTGCGAGAGTCGGTGTCATTAACAGACTCTTTTAGCGTTTCTAGGCTTTGAACCTCGCTAACAAGACTGCTAGAGACGCTGGCAGTCACTCCTGTGGTTTTTTGGGCAAAGCGATGGCTGTTGTTGCTGATGGTGTTTTGGCTTTGGATGGTGGCATCAGTGGCTTGGATGTAGATATTGCCTGTATTGGTGTTGGCACCATCTTTTTTGGCAATGACATCGCTATTGGTGATGGCAAGACTGTCATTACTTACTAGGCGAACATTACCTCCTGTAGTACCAATCAGCGAGCCTGTATAGGTGGTCTGCATGGCATCTGCTTGATTTTGAGTGCGTTGTTTACCCAATGTGGCAGAAGTTGGCGAAGTGGTAAATAAGCCTTTTTTATCCACCTGTGAATATTCGTGCATACTTTGTGTATTAGCAGCACTGGCAATGGTCATATTGCCACCTGAGGCAAGCAGAATGTCTTTGTCGGCAAGTACATTGGTTGTCACAACCTGCATATTCCTACCTGATTTCATCAGTACAGTCTCACCACCCACCGTACTTTGAATGCTGGTATTGCTGTCCATCTGATAGGCGGTTTGAGTGGTTTTTTTGCTAACAAGTCCTTTGTTGGTAAATTTACTTGCTGTATCCAAGCTTTGGGTAGCACGACCTTCGGTGATGCTAATGTCGCCTGTCCCAATAACAGCAGTCATGCCGTCTGATTGTAGGCTTGAACCTTTGATGTTGATGTCAGCATCTTTGCCTGTTGTGGCTATCGTTAAGTTGCCATGACTGGTGATGGTTGAACCCACATCGGTGCTTTGGCTGTAGTTAAAGTAGTTATTCTCATCAGCGACAGCATTGATGTGATTGCTTGTGGTGATGGTGGTGATGTTAATGCCGTTTTTGGCGGTCATGTGGGTACTACCACCTGCGTTGTCTGATGCGGCACCTTGATAGATGATCTGATTGCCACGCAGACTTAGGGTGGTTAATGGATTGCCATTGTCATCTGTTTGGTCTTTTAATCCATCGCTTACACGGATGGTGGCGATGCGTGTGATGGCGGTGTTAGATGAAGCGCTTTGCCCTTGTTTATTGTGATGGGTAGCTGTTTGGCTTTGGTTGATGATGTTATTGCCAGCACTTAGCCTCATGGCACTGTTTGCATACATGGTGCCATGATTGGCAATGGTGTTATCTGCTGTGACAGCGACAAAGTTACCATAAACACCGCCGTCATTGGTGACATTGTTTGCATTGATGTTTGCGGTGTCTTTGGCAATGATGTTGCCATTATTGTCAAGATTGCCAGTCAGCTGCATGTCAATGCTTCTGGCTGAGACGGCACTGTATCTGCCATCAGGACTCAGTGTGCCAGTATCTGCATTGGCAGAACGCAGATACAGCTTAGGCACTAAGGCGTCTTGGGTTTTGCTGATGCTATTGCCATCTTTGTCTTTGGTGACAACCGTGATGGGCTGTTTGATAAGCCAAACGATGTCCGTGGTGAGAGTTGCCATCTGCTCAGGCGTGAGTGCCGTGCCAAGTGTGTAGTTAAACTGTTTGGCTGCCGTGATGCCATTATCCATCAAGGTTTTATAAGCATCTTCATGACTGCGGTAATCAGTGTTGATGTGTCTGCCTGTCAGTAGATAGTACTGATCTTTAATACGCTGTTGTTCACCATAACCATCAGAGAGGCGTTTGTGGATGTGATTTGGGTCTGATTGTAGGGCTTTTAGCATATAATCAGAGGAGAGCCACTGTTTGTAATTGGTGAATGCAGGGTCGGTTTGAATTAGTGGTAGATTGGGATTGTCAGCGTTGATGATGTAGAGGGCTGAAGTTGGTAAGGTGATGGTACTGTCTTTAACATCAACAATCACAGAAGTATCATTGCCTGTGGCTAGCTCATCAATCTTGGTGCTACTTGGTGTGGTATTGATGGTAGCGTTTAAGATGGGAAGTTCATACGTTGCTAGTGGTGCAAAGGATTGAGTAAAGCTACCACCGCCAGTTGCTTTGCGCTTGTGGCGGTTAATTCCTGAGGCAAATACGCTATATCTGGTAAAGCGACCATTTTCGGTGACTTTGGTTTTTTCACCATGCAAGCCATTGTCAGGTGTTTGAATCACGGTATCACCAATGATTGCAAAGCCATTACCCGCATTCATTTGGCTTTTATCGTTAATTAAGGTGTCGCCATGGATGATAAGATTTTCTCCTGATACCATACGAGCAGGGTCAGAAGATAGAGTTTTATCTTCATAGACGACAAAGTCAGTGGTAATGACATCCACCTCTTCAGTGAGGCGATAAAAGTTACCACTGACATCTTTGACATACAAAGCACCATCTGGTGCACCTTTACGGCTGGTTGGACCTAAATATGCTTCATCGGTGGTGTAGATGTTTAACGCCAAATCCACATCGCTTTTATTTTTATTAAATTGGCGGTTATGCTCCCGAATGGCAAGCTCCAGTGCCTCAATGGAGGCAGCATTATCTTCTTCCCATTTTAATAATGGCCCCATGACCTTGGTGTAATTCGCCAGATCTTTGTTGTATTGGGCACAGGCTTGATTGTTTGCACCCGCCAAGGCACAGCTTTGAGTGGTCTCGCCTTTTGGTAAGTCAGGTTCATCTAACAGGTCTTTGGCTTTGATGTTTGGAACAGGCTGTTTGGGTGGTTCAATCTTAAAGTATGACCAAATGGTGGAGTTGTGATCATAATTGACAATACATTCACTGCCTTTAGGGCAGTCAAATAAACCTGCCATGGGCTTTTTGCCCAAATCGGCTATGTTGGTGCTTTTTTGGGTGGCAGGCACTCCAGATTGCTCACGGTTGCGGTAAAGTGTTTGTCCATAAACGGATTCGGCTTCCACTTTGACCGTATGCTTTTTAAAGTCGGCATTGGTATTTAGTAAGGTGCTGGTGGCAATTTGCATCTGTCCACCAGACTCTATGGTTGCCCCTTTATTGATAACCGTCTGTGCTTTGCCTGTGGCGTGATGGTTGTCATCTAGGCTACCACCGATGTGCAGACTGCCAAGACTTGTGATTAAAGCTTGACTGTCAAAGTTTTTATTAAATTTACCTGCTCTATCTGGATTGGGGTTGTTGTTTAAGTGATTAACACCGATATCCAGACGCCCTCTGGCTGCGATGACAGGGGCGGTGTGATGGTCATTTTCTTGATTGGTTTGTTGGTTGACAGCTTTTGCTGGCGTATTATTTAGCGTATCAGCCTGTATTGCAAGATGCGTGCCATAGATACGACCACCGGCAAGATTGTTGATGGTGTTTTTGGCTTTGATGAGTGTATTTTCACCATTGATTAAGCCTTGGTTGGTGATGTTTGTTTGGCTAGTAATCTGTGTGTGATTGCCGCTGGTGATGATACCTGTTTGGCTGTTGTCAATGTGTTTGGCGTTCAGTGTCAAATCATGACCTGCGGTTAATTGGCTTTGGTTAATCAGCTTACCACTTGTTGTAAACGCTAAGCGATTGGCAACAAGCTTATCTTGATCTGTGTGGGCGTAGTCGGCTTGTTGGGTGATGGTAAGTGTATCAGCCGTGATGCTGCCGCCGTTTTGCACCTCTTTGGCAGTAATATCTGCTTGTTTGACCGCGGTAATGGTGCCGTCTTGATTGATAATCCTGTCTTTGGCGATAAGTGTCATATCGCCACCGCTTGTTAAGCTGCCACCTGTGTTGATGATGGCAGATTCACTGCCAATCACCATACCATCTTTGGCAGTGATACTACCTTTGCTGTTATCAAAGCGAGTCAATTGCCAATTAATATCATCTAAGGCGATTTTACTGTCGGTATTGACAAGAGTGTTGGTGTTTAAAGTGGCGGCATCAATCGATGCTTGCTTGGTGTTATGGGTTTTATCAGCATTGATGCTGATGTCACCTGTGGCAGTGATGAGTGCTTGATTGCCTGTGTTAGTCAAAGACTGACTGGCAGTAATATGACCGTTAGCGTTTGGGGTGGATGGTTTGTTTAAAGTCTGCGTATTTGGGTTTGTGGCGATATTACCTGTTGTTGTGCTTGTCTGTATAGGAGTATTGCTAATGCTACCAGCACTTTGATCGCTGCTTGGGGTAGAAGGTGTGGGTATGATGGTTTGTCCATACAAGCTTTGACCGATAACCGCTTTATCGGAGTTGGTCAGTGTATTGGTGGTGATATCAAGCTTACCTGTACCAGTTTGGATAAGCTGGCCGGTGTTATTAAGCTTATCCGTATCCACTTGCAAAACACCGCCATAGACACTGCCAAGGTTTTCAATCGCTTGTTTGGCTGCAATCTTGGTGGTTTGGGTGCTGTGAATGGCACCTGTGTTATTAAGACTTGCGGTATTGATGGCGATATCAGCTTGTTCACTTAACAAGGTGCCATCGTTTTGAGTGGTGTTATCATGGGTGTTGATGGCAAGTTTATCTTTAGCAGACATGGTGCCTGTATTGACAAGATTGCCTTGACTATCTAGCGTGAGTGTACCTGTGCCAAGTTGTTGTCCATTGCCGGTTGCTGTGATGACCCCTTGGTTATTGACCCCAAAGCCTTTGTCTGTACCGACAAGGTGGATTTTACCTGCATACATTCCGCCCAATGATGAAATATCTAAGGCAACGCCTTGTTGTTCTTTATTGGTGGTTTGGCTAGCAGATGATACATGGGTTTGTTTATTGGTGGCATTAAGCTTGGTAAAATCACCGTTTTGAAGATTGACTTGGTTTTCACCTAGGATAACATCCAGCTGTTTTCCTGCATAAATTTCATCATTGATTTGGGCGGTTTTAGCGATGAGAGCAGCATAATCGGTGCCTTGTAGGTTTAATTTGCCATTGACTTGAATATTGCCAGTATCACCATTGCCGACTTGATAAGCTGATAATTGCCCTTGTTTTACTTGGGCATTTGCTGCTGCCAGATGGACATTACCAGCATTGATAAAGCCAGCACCATTGATGATAAGACCATTGGGATTGGCAATGATGACATCTGCCTTTTTACCTGCCACTTCAACAAAGCCATTTAAATGACTTGGATTATTGGAATTGATTTGGTTTAAGATGGTAGAGGCTTCGCCACGAGCCATAAAAGGGTTGGCTGCCACAAAGCCTGCGATTTGGGTACCCACTGCTTTACGGTTGTTATTTAATACAGCACCTGTGCTACCGACATCAAACTGGCTGTAATGGTTATTGGATAAGCCACGAGCATTGGGGGTGGCAATATTCACAGAGGTGATGCCGCTTGCGGTATTTAAGATGATGGGTTGTAGATTTTTAGGGGCAGATGAGTCAGCGATGATGGTGGTGGGGGTGCCTGCATGGGCTGACTGTAAAGCCATAAGTACTGCAAAGGATAAGAAAGTAATAGAACCCGCTACGCCTCGTGCCGCAGATTTGCTGGTGCTACTTGCACCGCCACAACCAACACGACGAGCATATTCACAAACCGCCATCCAAGTCTGTGTGGATTTGTTAAAGACGGTTTTATATATGCGGTTCATACAGCTTTTCTTTTAAAATGCAGAGCAACTACATTGTAACAAATATGTATAAATGCAGCAATGGTAATTTAAATGAGATTGTAAGATTGTGTTTGTATGGTTACAATATGTAATATTCTTAAATACGCTGCTGGAATGCACCTATGATTAGACCAACAATCCTTGCCACCACAATTATTGCAATTTTGGTTCATAACACCGTCTCTGCCAACACCGCCAACCAAACCCTAATCCAAACCCAAGATGCTCGCAATCAGGCATTGCTTGAACAATTAGTGCCAAATCCAAGCGTGGTGGTGGATGCTGTTTCTGCCAATATGGTTGCCCAAACCCAAGAACAAGCCGTAGCAGATAACGCCATTTGCTTTGATATTCATCAGATAAGCTATTCGGTGTTATCAGCTGATGATGCCATCTTTGCAGACAAGCTTGGCTTTGCACTCATGCCTGAAATCATGGGTAATCACAGTGTATTAGGTAAGTGCATGACAGTTGCTGACATCAATGCCATTGCCACTCGTGTGCAAAATCGCTTGATTGACAAAGGCTATGTCACCAGTCGTATTATGGTAGCTGATCAGAATTTGGCAGGTGGGAAGTTAAGATTAACCTTAATCCCAGGTAAGATTGCTCAGGTGGTGGTCAATACAGCCGATAGTAAAGTACCTGTCTATGTTAAACAGACAAATATGGCTTATCCTGCTATCTTAGACACCGCCTTAACCACTCAATCAGGTAAGCTGTTAAACATCCGTGATTTGGAAACCACGCTTGAGAACTTTAAACGCGTGCCAAGTGCTGATGCCAATTTTAAGATTGCACCATCTGATGGGTTGCAAGCAATTGGTCATGATAAAAACAATAAACCTGTTGGTAACGGCATTGGCTTTAGTGATATTTTAATTGATTATGCCCAACACCGCCGTCTTCGTGGCAGTCTAAGCATTGATGATTCAGGCTCTAAATCCACAGGCAAATATCAAGGCATGGCGACACTTAGCCTAGATAATCTGGCAAACTATAATGATTTATTCTATCTTAGCTTTGGGCGAGATTTGGGTAATCAAATCAATGATGACAAAGACTATCCGTCTGATAAGAGCAAAGGCTCTAAGAATTACAGTATGGGTTATGTTATTCCCATTAAAAACAGCTTATTACAACTCAACGCCAATCACTACACCTACCATCAAACTGTGGCGGGTAGTAACCAAGATTATGTCTATGGCGGTAAGTCCAATCAATATACCGCCAAATTATCTCATCTGGTGCATAGAGATGCTCGCAGTAAAAGCCATGTATATACTAGCGGCTATATCAAATCCCAAGAAAGTGATATTGATGGTACGACCATTGATGTGCAAACCCGTAAAACTGCAGGTTATTTATTTGGCATTAGCCATGAGACCGCTTTTGGCAAACAAGCCAATCATAGCCTAAGCACCGATATTTCTTATAAACGTGGTACCGCCGCTTTTAATGCCTTGCCATCGCCAGAAGAGCTGTTTGATGAAGGCTCATCTCGTGTTGGTATCTATCAGCTAACCTTGGGTCTAACCAGTAGATACAATCCAATCATAAGAAATAAGCCACTACCCGTTGTCCACAGCACCACACTCAAAGCCCAATACGCCACTGACAGTCTAACACCAGATTTAAAAATGGCGATTGGTGGCAGATACACCGTCAGAGGTTTTGATGGAGAGCGTTCATTATCTGCGGATAATGGCATCTTGATAAGACAAGATATCAGCTTTTATCCAAGCTTTCTAAATCAACAACAAACAACCAAACAAAGCACCACAACCAATCAAAACAACTCACAAAACAGCCAATCTAGCCATGCCATCTATCTAGGATTGGATGCAGGTTATGTTAGCAACCACGACAAAAGCCAAAATGAGCTATTGCTTGGACAACATCTAGCAGGTGCTGCCATAGGTATCAAAGGACAATACACACCAAACACAAACAACCCCCACCTAAGTTTTAATTACGATGTTTTCACCTCAAAAGCAATTAGTGAGCCCACAGGTTTTTCAAACAAAGATTGGGTCAGTGGTGTAAGTTTGGGGATGAGCTTTTAAAAGCAAATTGATAGCAAACCAATCAATCAGAAAACCATCAGTTAGGCAAATTAGCTTGGCTGGCGGTTTTTTATGGGGTGGTTAAATGAGGGTGGGATGGGCATGTATTCAAATCCAAAAGACCACTTTTTCTACCCTTGTTCTGGTACAGATACGGCATAAAAATGGTAAAAATACTTGTTTGTGAACTAAAAATCAAATATAATTAATTAACTTATTGATTTTTATAATTTGAAGTTAATTACACAAAACATTTGTTAAATAAGGTATTTGTACACACCAGCCAAGATAAGCTTTCCCTTATCATGCCAATATTTACCTGATTGGCATGACTGCAATCCCTAAAATTGTATCTGATGCTTTTTGTATCCAAAATCATGATGATAGAAAAATTGACATGGCTTGTTCGTGATGATTTGGATAAGTCTTAATGGATATGAAAAGTTTGAAGACAACAAGAAAACTTAGATTTACTCCATCAGCCCAGTAAAATACAAACTTCGAATTAGACTAGCTGGCAAGGTTATTTTAAAAAAATAAGACGAAATTTAAACTTATACTCATTGCAATACTCATGCTTTTTGTCTTGATATGAGTTTGTAAATTTGTGAATTTTCAGACCGCAAAATTGGCAATGTTGCCATTCATCGCTCCTATGGGTATATTCGGACAGCCGCCTTTAAAACCCTGACAACTGCTTTAAGGCAGCTTTTAACAATGCTTGGGTGTCCTGCTCATCACTTTGTACTTTCTTAATGGCATTTTGGGCTTCTTTTTCTTTATAGCCCAAACTAATCAACGCACTTTCTACTTCGGCAATGACCTGCATGACAGAACCTGTTGTCTCCACTTGGAACAATCCTCCGTCATCTTGCATGGATACGACACCAATATCGGTCAGCTTGCCTTTTAATTCAATCACTAAGCGTTGAGCGGTTTTTTTGCCAATGCCAGGAATTTTGGTTAGGGCGTGGTCATCATCCATCTCCACCGCTCGTTTTAGCTGTGATGCTGGCATGGCAGAAAGCATAGCCAATGCCATTTTTGCCCCAACGCCTGTGATTTTAATGAGCGTTCGAAAGACCTCCCTATCCTGCTTTTCCAAAAAGCCAAATAATAATTGGGCATCTTCTCGCACATGTAGATGCGTGAATAAAGTTACCGAACTGCCAAGTGTTAATTGACAAAAATCAGGAATGGGCAATTCAATCTCATAACCGACACCACTTTGGGTCATCACACAAACGGTTGGTGCTGACAAATGGCAAATCTCACCTCGAATCAACGCAATCATCATTCTACCCCATCATTTATTTCATATAAAATAAACCAAGCCCAATATTGAACTTGGTTTATCAACTCAATCAGTATTCAAGATTATTTATAATAATCCACCATTTTTTCTAGGCTGATTGGGCGGATTTTGCTGGCATTACCTGCACTACCAAAGGCTTCGTAGCGAGCCACACAAATCTCTTCCATCGCCTTGATTGACGCTGCCAAATATTTGCGTGGGTCAAATTCGGCTGGGTGTTCATTCAAGAAACGACGAATCGCCCCTGTACTTGCCAAACGCAAATCGGTATCGATGTTGATTTTACGCACACCATGCTTGATGGCATCAACCAACTGCTCAACTGGCACACCATAAGTTTCGCCAATCTGACCGCCGTTTTCATTGATGATTTGTAGCCATTCTTGTGGAACGCTTGATGAACCGTGCATCACCAAATGCGTGTTTGGCAATGCCTCATGAATCTCTTTGATGCGGTCAATCGCCAAAATGTCGCCTGTTGGTGGACGAGTAAATTTATAAGCACCATGTGAAGTACCCACTGCAATCGCCAAAGCGTCCACATTGGTATCGGCAACAAACTGCTTAGCCTCCTCTACCGAAGTCAATAGCTGGCTGTGGTCAAGCACACCCTCTGCACCCACACCATCTTCTTCGCCTGCCATGCCAGTTTCAAGACTACCTAGACAGCCAATCTCACCCTCTACTGACACACCACAAGCATGTGCCATACGCACCACTTCACGGGTCACGCCCACATTGTATTCATAATCTGCTGGGGTTTTGCCGTCTTCTTTTAAAGAACCGTCCATCATGACAGAACTAAAACCAAGCTGAATCGAGCGTTGGCAGACGGCTGGACTGGTGCCATGGTCTTGGTGCATAACCACAGGAATGTGCGGCCATTCTTCAATGGCGGACAAAATCAAATGACGCAAAAATGGTGCACCTGCGTACTTTCTAGCACCTGCTGATGCCTGAACAATCACTGGCGAGTCAGTCTTGTCCGCTGCCATCATGATGGCACGCATTTGCTCTAAGTTATTGACATTAAAAGCTGGCAGACCATAAGCATGTTCGCCTGCATGGTCAAGAAGTTGGCGTAAAGATACTAATGCCACGATGTTCTCCTGATGATGAATAAAAAATGTATCACAAAGTTATTTTTCTATTATAACAAAATTTTTGATGGCGTGCATCATTTGCTGGATTTTGGGCAAAGTTTTTTATCATTATTATAATTGGTTTTTTTAATCAATTTTACATATATTATAATTTTTATAAATCACATACCATCAGATAAAATAAAACCAGCACGATGGCGTACTGGTTTTATATAATCCCAAATGGACTTTATTAGTACTTTTGGTCTTCTGATACTTTGGATTCCGCAGTATCTTCTTGTGGCGTGGTTGCTGGCTGTGCGTCAGCTGCTGGTGCATCTTGATTCGCCTGCTGTTCTTGGGCTGGCTCGCTTGATGCTGGCTCTTGGGCAGCAGCTTCTGCCTCTTTGGCAACTTCGGCAGTTTTTTGTTCTTGACCATCGACCGCTTTTTCTTCGGCTGGCTTATTGCAAGCAACCAATGCACCTGCGGTTACGGCCACAAGCATAAACAATGCAATTTTTTTCATCTTCATTCTCTCTTTGGTCATCAAAAATGCACTTTGATGAAACTTGATAAAATCCTTGCTTAGTTTAGCGTTTTGGTGTGCTTTTGACAAGCCCTAAGCCAGCAAAATCACAAAAAATAACAAAATATGCTTCGCCAATCACTTGACAAATTTATGCTTGGCTTGCCAATGCAGCGATGGCTGGCAATTCTTTGCCTTCAACAAATTCCAAGAAAGCACCACCACCTGTTGATAGATAGCTGACATCATCAGCCACTTGGTATTTATCAATGGCTGCCAAAGTATCGCCACCGCCTGCAATACTAAAACCTGCACTGTCCTTGACCGCCAAGGATAAGATTTTGGTACCTGTGCCAAATTTATCTACCTCAAACACCCCAACAGGTCCATTCCAAAGAATGGTTTTGGCATCAAAAATATGTTTGGCAATCTGTTCGGCACTGCCTTGTGAGATGTCCAAAATCATCTCATTATCTCCAATCGCATCGACCGACTTAACCACCGCCTCTGCCTTAGCAAGCGAGCCTAAAAAATCATCAAAGTCGATTTGTGATTTGTCCGCCACCACCACTTCGTTTGGCAACAAAATGTTGGTTTTTTGCATGATTTGCTTGGCGGTCTCCACCAAATCAGGCTCATACAATGACGCACCCACATTCACGCCTGTCGCTGCCAAGAAAGTATTGGCAATACCACCGCCCACGACAATGCTGTCACATTTTTCAGCAAGGCTTAGTAGTACATCAAGTTTGGTTGAGACTTTTGAGCCACCAACAATGGCAAGCACAGGAGCAGCAGGATTATCCAAAGCACGAGACAAAGCATCAAGCTCAGCAGTCAAAAGATTGCCAGAACAAACAGGCTTGCCATCTTTGGCTGCGGCACGAATCACGCCTTCGGTTGAGGCTTGGGCTCTATGAGCTGTGCCAAATGCATCCATCACAAACACATCGCACAAATCGGCATACTGCTTGGCAAGCTCTGGGCTATTTTTCTTTTCGCCAACATTAAAACGCACATTTTCAAGCAAGACCAATTCGCCAGCCTGTGCTGATACGCCATTTTGTAGATAATCTGTCGAAAAATGCACAGGGCAATCTAGGTGCTTGGCAAGATAGTCAGCAATGGGTTTGAGTGAATATTTTTCTTCAATCTCGCCTTCGGTTGGACGACCCAGATGCGATGCCACCAGTACGATAGCTCCTTGTGCCAAAGCATCTTTGATGGTGGGTAATGCAGCTTGTAAGCGTACATCGCTGGTGATGATACCGTCCTTGATGGGTACATTCAAATCTTCACGAATCAGCACTCGCTTACCTGATAAATCCAGCGATTTCATTGCAACAATGCTCATGATGGTATCCTTTTCTTTTTTGCTTAAATTAAGATGATGAATGTCTTAGTATGACAAAGTGTAACACAATAAAATTATAAACCAAACCGCCCCCATCGTGCAAGCCATCTTGGCAGATTCACTCAGACAAAGAAAATCATCAAATGGCTTTTTTTTCATCATCAATCGCCCTATAATACAACAAATTTCTTTTCGATAAATACCCATGAACAATGCGACTGACCCCTTTGTCCTGTCAGTGGTTGGGCATACCAACACTGGCAAAACCTCCCTACTTCGCACCCTACTACGAGACAGTGAATTTGGCGAAGTCAAAAACGCATCGGCAACCACTCGCCATGTTGAAGCGGTGCAGATTTTAAGCGAGCATGGTCAACCTTTGCTAGTACTACACGACACCCCCGGCTTAGAAGATGCCACAGGCGTGATGAACTATCTGCACGAACATACCGATGCACGATTTGATGGCGTGGAGCGATTGCATCAATTTTTGGCGGCGGTACATCATCAAGATGCCAATCTGACCGATGATTTTAGCCAAGAAGCCAAAGTGATTCGCAGTCTGCTAGATGCTGATGTCGCCCTATATGTGATTGACGCTCGTGAGCCTGTTTTATCAAAGTATAAAGACGAATTGGCAATCTTGGCAAGCTCTGGCACACCCGTCTTGCCTGTCTTTAATTTCATCAAAGGCAATGAACAAAACATGCACAACTGGCGTGAGATGCTTTCTCGTCGTGCCTTGCACATCAGTAGTGCCTTTGATACGGTAGCTTTTGAGTTTGATGCTGAAATGTCATTGTGGCATCATTTGGCGATATTAAGCAATCATCAAAACATCAAACAGCTACAACAAGAACGACAAGACATCTGGCAACGCCTACAAGAAACGGGTAGTTTGCTCATCGCTGATTTTCTCATCAATGTGGCCAGTTTTAGCCAAAAAATCAGCGAAAATGACGACCCTGCACCCACGCTAAGTTTGATGCAAAACAGCGTTCGCCAAGCCCAAACGATTTTGCATGATAAATTATTAAATCTTTATAAATTTTATCATATTCAAATTAACGACCAACAAATCGACATCTTGGGGCAAGAACAGGATATATTTGATGGCGAACTGCTGACACGCTATGGGATTCGCACGGCTGGCGGTAGTGCTGCGGGCATGATTATTGGTGCAGGTATTGATATTGCAACTTTTGGGGCAAGTCTGGGGCTCGGTACAGCGGTTGGTGGTTTGCTTGGCGGACTCTTGCCCAACACCAGCACCATCAAAGATAAAGCCACAGGCGTAAAAACCTTGATGATTGATGAGGCAACACTAACCCTGCTTGCCGCCCAAGCCCAAAACCTGCATTATAGCCTGCGTCATCGTGGACATGCCAGCCTCAATGCCATCACAACCGAGCATCATGCCCTGCCTTGGCAAACTGGTAAGCTGCCAAAATCCCTCAAAAAAGCCAGAAGCCTGCCTCATTATAGCAGTCTAACCTTAGGCTATGATGAAAAAGCCAATCTAAGAAAAACTTTGGCGGACGAACTGGCAGAAGTGCTGGACGAGCATTTGGCACAGCTTTCCTAATACAAAAGATAAAACAATGAGCCAAGAAACGCTCTTGGCTCATTGTTTTTTTGGTTTTGCGATGGCTTAGGGCATACTCACCAGTTTTAGGCGTTCTCCCTCAAATAAGTCCATATCAGGGGCAAGCGTTACCATAAAACGGTCAAAATACAGCAATTGCTTGGTCAAAAGAGCAAAATCTCGTGGAAAATGAATGCCATGTCGCTTGCCAATCTCAACCATTTCTAACATCATGGCATTTAGCCCATCATTACCATTGGTTTGTGGCGTGATTTTGCCAAGCACACTTTGCAAATCCTGACTGAGTCGGTCAATGTCCATTTGTTCGGCTTTTTTGGTCATGCCAATATCCACCATCGCTCTTGCCATGCCGTCATGGTCGTTTGCTTGCAAACTTTGCACCAAAGCAAAACAGGCTTGCAAACTTTTTGGGTCAATTTTGCCAATCAAGCCAAAATCCAAGAAAGCCAAACGCCCATCATTGAGCAGCATCAGATTGCCTGCGTGCAAATCAGCATGAAACTCACCAGTCATCATCAACGCCAAAAACCAAGTGTCTAGCACATCGCTCATCAGCTGGCGACGCTCATCGGTTGTCCCTTGATAAACATCATCAATCAATGACTGACCCAATAGCAAATCCATCACCAGTACCTTTTTGGTAGAAAGATTATGATGCACGGTGGGTGCAGTAACTTTGGCATTGCCCATTTGTTTTAGGGTTGTCAAAAAACGGTCGATATTGGCACTTTCTGCCAAAAAATCGGTCTCCGCCAGCATTCTTTGGCGAATTTCATCAACAATCGGAGCCAGATTGGCGGCTTTTAGGCTAGGTACTGCTTTTTCAAGCACCCAAAATACCGAATGCAAAACATTCAAATCCGTCTGCATGATGGTCTGCACATTAGGTTTTTGGACTTTTAAAGCCACTTGACGACCATCAACCAAAGTTGCCTTATGTACTTGGGCGATGCTGGCAGATGCCAAAGGTTTTGGGTCAATGTGCGAAAAAATATCGCCCAGCCCCCGCTCATCTGTCTGCAACTCATCAATCAGTACTTGGCGAATATGGGTAAATGGCACAGGCGTGGTTTGGTCTAGACAATCTTGAAATGCAATGACATAGTCTTTGGGAAATATAGATGGTGTACTTGCAATAAATTGCCCCAGTTTGATATAGGTAACGCCCATCTGCTCAAAAGATTCTTTTAAAAGCTGACCATTGATGGGCTCGCCCTTTGCCACTCGCAAGGCAGACAGCCCTGCCACGCTGGCGGTTTTTTGTAGGCGACCTAAGACATTCACACCTTGTGTCAGCCCTTTTTTGGCAAAGTCAAAAGGATTTTTTGGCATAATAACTCTTTGTTTATATTCATGGACACGACTACAATAAGGACAATGACCGACAAGTTCAAGCACCAGTTGGTAATATACCCATCGTCAAACGGTCGTTACCACCGTAGTCTTTGATGGTTTGCACCTGAGTAAAACCTGCTTGTACAAATAACTCAAAAACCAATGCCCCTTGATGATAGCCATGTTCAATGGCAAGCAATCCACCTGCGTTCAGATGATGTTTTGCACCACCAATGATTTGTTTGATGTCTGACAACCCATCATCACCAGCCACCAAAGCTGTGATTGGCTCATGTTGCAACCCTGCCAGATGTTCATCATCACTTCGAATATAGGGCGGATTAGAAACAATGACATCAAAATTGCCAGTCAGTGCATCGTACCAATGGCTAAGCTGGCATTGGGTATTGGCATGATGTTGTTGTGCATTGGTCTTGGCAACCTCTAATGCCTGTGGGGAATTATCCACCAAAACCACCTGCCAGTCCGCAAGCTCACAAGCTAAGGTAATGCCAATACAGCCACTACCCGTTCCCAAGTCAAGCAACCTGCCTGCTGGCAACGGCTTGGCAAACGCCATCACCATCTCCACCAGTCGCTCGGTGTCTGGTCTTGGAATCAAAGTATGGCGATTAACAACAAACTCCCTGCCCCAAAATTCACACTTGCCAAGCAGATATGCCAACGGCTCGCCTGCCATCATACGCTCAACACCCTCATTGATACGGATAATCTGCTGGTCTGTTGGGACATCATTTGGCTCTGTCATCACATGGATGCTTGGCTTATCAATCACCGCCAGCAGCCAGCCGTCCAGCCAATGCATTGGCAATCGTGGGCTACTGATGGTGCGAAACACTTGGCGAATCTGTGCAAGCGTCTGACCTGACTGTATCATTTTATTCATCGCCAATCTTAGGCTGACCGATTTGAATGTGCTTATTAACCAGATAAATCAAAATCAACACAGGCAAACCAATCGCAAAAGTAAATCCAAAGAAAAATGAATAGTTGGTCGCCTCAACAATCGCCCCTGAGTATCCACCAAGCACCTTTGGAAACAAAGTCATCAATGATGAAAATAACGCATATTGCACTGCCGTAAAGCGAATGGAGGTCAATGCTGATAAAAACGCCACAAATATTGCACTTGCCAGACCTGCCGCCAAATTATCAATAATCACAGCGGTGTACATCATCGGTGCATTTGGCAAATAGAACAAAGCAACAAATAGCAGATTAGTCAGACACGCCAAAATCGCCCCAATCGTCATCGCACGCATGATGTTGGTTGCTTGGGCAAGATAACCACCAATAAATCCCCCAACAATCCCTGCCCATACACCGACCATCTTGACCGCTGTGGCGATTTGGGTTTTACTAAATCCTAATTCTTGATAATAGATGTTAGAAATATTGCCTGCCACCACATCAGAAACACGATACAGACCAATCAAAGCAAGGACATAAATGGCTTTTTTACCATAACGCTCAAAAAACTCTGTGACGGGTGTCAGCCACGCCTGCTGTACGACACTCTTGGGGGCGACACCAGCATTGACCGACAACCAGCTTGTCAAGCCAAACAAGAAAATACTGCCAATAAACTGCACACTACCTAACAAAAAGCCCGTCAAAACACCATCAGTCTCTGGTAATGCACCGCCAATCAGATTATAACCGATGATAAAAGCCACCACCGATAATCCAAACACTAGCACCAAGCGAGCGTAGTCTTTGGTGTCGTTGCCGATAGGCTTTCTGTCGATGGCTGGTTCTTTAATGCCAAGCGTGGTAAAGACAGCGATGAGCATTACTGCCGCCATAATCAAATAAGTTTTTTGCCAAGCAGCATAGCTGTACACCTCCATGCTTGACCCAAAAAAATCCGCCAAGTACAACGCACCTGCACCAGAAACAATCATACCAATGCGATAACCTGCCACATAACTGGCTGATAAAGCCGTCTGCATGGAGGCGGGTGCAGATTCGATACGATAAGCATCAATCACAATGTCTTGTGATGCCGCCGAAAAGCCCAATAAGACACACGAAAAAGCCATCAGATACAATGCCGATTCGCCAGACGCTGGGTCAAACATCGCCATCAGCACCAATGCCACAATCACCAAAATCTGTGTCAAAAACAACCATGAACGGCGATGACCTAAGTAATTTTTAAGTATTGGTAATGGCAAGGCATCAACCAGTGGCGACCAAATGAATTTGAAGGAATATGCCAAAGTTGCCCAGCCAAACATCGTGACTGTCGCACGATCAATACCCGCCTCTCGTAGCCATAAGCCCAAACTTGAAAAAACCAGCAAAATTGGCACACCAGCCGCAAAACCCAAAAACAGTAGCGACAATGCTTGGCGGTTTAAATAAGCCCGCTCAAAATTTTGCCAAGCACTCATCGTGCCTTGTCCAGTATTTGACATATTTCCCTCAAAAAAATATCATTTAACCAAATGGATACATATTAGACCAACACGGTCATGCTTGCAAAGGGTTTTTGTCAAATTTCACAAATTTTTCTTATTTTGGTCACACACTTCATCTTGATGACGCCATGCCGACCAATAATCCCGCCAAATAGCCAAAAATGCGTCATCAATAAATATCATGGCTTGTTTTACCATACAGCACAAAGACTTTGTTAATTTTGACTACCTTTTTTGGAGGAAATTTTGTATGATGGGCAGTAATTTGATGCACATGCACCAGATATTAAGCTAATATGAAAACTGATATTGGATTTGGTTTTAGATAGTAACCATAAACCATCTCAATGCGAATAATCATATTTTTTAATTCATTATGTTCTTAAATAATCGTTTTTAACAAGGATTTTCATGGCAATCGACATCGTCATCAACCAAAGACATCTACAAATTCAACTCAAACAGCTAGAAACCGTCTGGCACACCGTGGTCAATGGCTATAATCTAAGCCAAGCTGCTGAGCTGCTTTATACCAGTCAATCTAGCCTATCTAAGCAGATTGCTGCTCTTGAAAATCAGCTTAAAGCAGATGTCTTTACTCGTCAAGGCAAACGCCTAACAGGACTAACACCCATCGGCAAGGCTTTGTTGCCACACATTGAGGCGATTTTTGCTGAGATTCGCACCATCGAAAATCTTAGTCTTGATTTTAACAATGCCCAAGCAGGCGTGCTGACAGTTGCCACCACCCACACCCAAGCTCGCTATGTCTTACCACAAATCGTCAAAGAATTTCGCCAAAAATTTGATAAGGTCAATCTGGTATTACAACAGGCTGACCCAGAGACCATCGCTCAGATGGTCATTCGTGGACAGGCAGATATTGGGATTGCAACCGAGTCATTGCTGAATAACGATGTCTTGCGTTGTCATCGATATTATGACTGGTCTCATGTCATCATCGTCCCAAAAAATCATGAACTGGCACAATATGCAGGGGTGGTTGATGGTGTGGATTTGCCCACATTAGCAAGTTATCCTTTGGTAACCTATCATGGCGGCTTTACAGGTCGTGGGGCAATTGATAAAACCTTTGCCCAAGCAGGATTTACCCCTGAGATTGTGCTTGCCGCCCTAGACTCCGATGTGATTAGCACCTATGTATCAGCAGGCTTAGGTATTGGCATTATCGCCCAAATGGCGTATCAGCCAAGTCATTATCCTGATTTGGTTGCCATTCCCATCACTCACTTTGGTCGTTTTACCAGTTGGATTGCCATCAGAGATGATAGCGAAATTCGCAAATTTGGGCATGAATTCATCAAACTTTGCCAAGCTCAATTTGCCCAGCCATAAATCCAAACACCCTCACAAAAAAATCCCCAAGATAATGCTTGGGGATTTTTTTTCAGATTTGCTCACTTAGGTTAAAAAGAAATACGCCCAAATGGTAACAATGACAATGGCAACAATGTTGAGCCAAAAGCCTACTTTCATCATGTCTTTTTGTTTGACATGACCTGTACCCATCACAATGGCATTAGGAGGTGTTGCCACAGGCATCATAAAGGCACAAGATGCACCAATGCCAATGACCATCACCAACACCTCTGGTGGCAAACCAAGTCTGACACCAATTGGTGCAAACAATGGTACAAGCAATGCAGCTGATGCGGTGTTGGAGGTAAATTCCGTCAAGAAAATAATGAATGCAGCAATCACTAAAATCACCATCAGTGGCGATGCTGATGCCATTGTGGTGGCAATGGTCTCGCCCAGTACCGCTGATGCACCAGAATCCTTCATGATGTTTGATAAAGCGATACCACCACCAAATAGCATCAATACACCCCAGTCAGTATTGTCAGAAACCTGCTTCCAGCTGACCAAGCCTAGACCCAATACCGCCACCGCAGCAAACAAGGCAATCACTGTATCTGGTGCTTTAAAGCCATAAGCTTCGCCTAATTGCTTACCAAAAATCCAACACAGTGCTGTGATTGCAAAAATCACAATGGTTAAAATGCGTGGCGTAGTCCAAGCGATGGTTTCTTGCTCTTTCATCTGCACTTTTTGGTTAAGATTAGGACGCAACACCAAATACATCGTACCAAGCAAGAATGGCATCATCACCAGCATCATTGACAAACCAAAAGATAGCCATTCGCTAAAACCAATGCCCAACTCTTTGGCAGCAATGGCGTTTGGCGGAGAACCAATCATCGTACCCAAACCACCAATTGATGCTGAATATGCAATCCCCAATAATACAAAGATGAAAGTGTTGCGGTCTTTGGCTTCATCAACTTGGGATAACAAACCCACCGCCAAAGGCAACATCATTGCTGCGGTTGCTGTATTACTAATCCACATCGACAACGCTGCCGTGACTGCAAAAATCAGCCAAACTGCACGACCTAAATGACCACCTGCCAAACTGATGATGCCATAGGCGATTTTTTTATCCAACTTTTGTACATGTAGTGTTGCCGCCAAAGCAAAACCACCAAAGAATACATAGATGATTGGGTCTGCAAAGCTGGTCAGGGCTTTTTTGGTATCAAAATCTTCAATGCCCAAGAAAATACCCAAAATCGGCACCAAAATTGCCGTTGCAGTTACATGAATGGCTTCGGTTAGCCATAAAATACCCACAAATGTCAATAAAGCCAAACCCTTATTAGCAAGTGGCTCAAATGGTAAAATTGTTGCCAAAAAATAGGAAACAATCGCCGCCAAAATCGTAATGACAACCCCTTTAATGGCATCGCTACGCACAGTTCCCGATGGTGGCGTATGATTGTCATTATGCTGAAAATCGGTTCTAAGCGTGTAATCCGATTCTTGTTGAGTGTTATTGGTCATAATCAATTACTCGTTATGAAAGAAAATAAACACAGCACCCACGCCAGCAGCATGATTACCTTGTGCTGTGCCTTGACAAATTGCTTAATAAAACAGCAACATTCTTCAACACAATTTTACGAATGAATGGGGTCTATTGTCAATATGAAAAACAGCTGACCGCCAAGTTACTAAGTCAAAACACTCATCGCCCAATATCATCGCCATATTTTACTTAACAAATTTGCAAAAATCCGTTAGAATGTTAGCGATATTGATGAATAAACGGTCAAACCCATGAGTCATACAGCACCCGAAAGTTTTCAAGAAGCCTACCAAATCCTTAAAACCAATGCCGAACAGTTGGAACAATCAGAACAACTGGATATTGATAATTTGGTGAATATTGTTGAAGCCTCATTGGCGGCATATCGTGTCTGCCAATCTCGCATTGAAGCGGTGGAAAATGCCCTAAACAGTGCTTTTGAAAACAGCCAATTACCAATAGAATAATCCCATTAGCCTAATGGATGGGCATAAAAAATACTCAGATAGTAGTGTCAGGCTGGGTGCGATGCTGTATGGCATATTCTAGATTCTCAATCACATACGCCACGCCTGCCTGCACCTCTTTGGGGAAATCGTGCTGATGCTGCCAAGCTTTCAGCAATTTTATATTTTCCGACAAATCATGAACATATTGCAGGTCTTGCTGGTTATTGGAAATGCTTGTTATCCTACCATGTCTGTATCGGTATGCAACAATAGGCAATTCAAGCACCAGCAGCTTTTCATCTACGGTTAAGAGCTGCGTATAGAAAATCTGATCCTCTGCTTTAAGTCCTTCAATAAAATACAGTCCATGCTTTAACAGAAAATCTTTTTTGTACATACTCCAACATACACACGGCACCCATCGACTGTGTGTCAAAGCAACAAAAAAACCATAGCCATGATACAGCATGGCTTCATTTTCTGCCAATGTCTTTGACACTGGTTGCCATAGCTCACGACAATTTGGATTATCGTCCAAAAACAACTCTCTTTGCATTTTGACGACATCTGCATTGGTCTGTGTTGCCACCTGATAGATTTCCTCAAATCTATCTGTACCCAGATAATCATCAGAATCCACAAAATACACATAATCACCTCGTGCCAGTCGCAAGCCTTGATTGCGTGCCGCAGACAATCCTGCATTCTTGGTATGTAGCACACGAATGTCAGGATACCGCTTGGCATAATCCAATATGATGGACAAGCTATCATCGGTTGAACCATCATCAATGATGATGATTTCCTTGTCTATCGTTTGGCAGACAATACTGTCCAAACATTGAGCCAAATACGCCATCGTATTATACACAGGCACGATGAAGCTAATAGCTGGCGATTTGATGGGTTGATATTGATTTTGTAGAATATTAAGCATCGCCATTTCGCTCTTTTTTATATTGCTATTATTCAGATATTTCAAATACTTGTTTTAGATATGCCAAATAAGTATCATCATCAATCATTGTTTTGCCAGGACTGTCGGAAATCTTGGCGACAGGCTGACCGTTACACGCCACCAATTTTAGGACAATATTAAGCTGAGTTATGCCCAAATCATTGGTCAAATTCGTACCAATACCAAACCCTGTCTTGATTCTGCCCAAAAAATACTGATGTAAATCCCACGCCTTTTGAACAGTCAAACCATCGCTGAAAGTCAAAATCTTGGTGCGTGGGTCGATTTTGAGTTTTTCATAATGAGCGATTGCTTTTTCGCCCCATTCGTATGGGTCGCCACTGTCATGACGAAGCCCATCGAACAGTTTGGCAAAATACAAATCAAAATCCCTTAAAAATGCGTCCATGCCCACCACATCAGTCAAGGCAATACCCAAATCGCCACGATACTCACGCACCCAGCATTCTAATGCCGCCTTTTGACTGTCTCGCAAACGCACATCTAAGGCTTGAAATGCCTGCATAAACTCATGTGCCATCGTCCCAATCGGTGTGATGCCAAGCTCTTTGGCAAGATAAACATTGCTTGTGCCACGCACGATTTTTGGGCAGGATTCGACCAATGTCTTGACCACATGATAATGCCACTCTTTGCTAAATCTACGGCGAGTACCAAAATCCGCCACGCTAAATGCCAAATCCTCTTGTCCTGCAATGCCCATCTGTTGCTGGCGTGCATGACATTCTTTGAGCAGGTTGATTTTTTGGTCAAGTCTGGCTTGTCCTTGTGCCAAAATCTCATCGGTCACCAAACGACGATAATACAACTCGCTGACAATACACAGCACAAAAATTTCAAAAAACATTGCCTGAATCATCGGTCCTTCAATATCAATAGACAGACGATTCTCATCATCAATGGACACCGTAATGAAGCGGCGTTTTAGGGCAAATAACTCCAAATAATCCACAAAATCAGACTTAATGAATCTAAGTCCACGCAGATAATCCAGCTCATCTTGGGTAAAGCGAAGTTGGCATAACGCATCTAACTGCTCTTCTAAATCCGCCTGAATCTCACTAAGTGGATAGGCGGTCTGGTCATGATTGCGGCAACGAAAACGATATACGCTGTGCGTCTGTGGAAATTGATGCAACATCGCTTGTAGCATCGTGAATTTGTACAAATCATTATCAAGCAGCGAAGTGATGATGGGTTTAAACGCAGGCTTGGTTTGAACTGCGGTTTGCATAAGCATTCCTTCATTGTCTTAGCAAAATTTTTACCATTCCTTTGCACGCCAATGGCTTGTATCTAAGCCACCAATATCCCATTCCTTTGGCAAAGTACACCCCATATCATATCAAAAACAACCCAGCTTTGCAGGATATTTACCAAATTTTATCAAGAATTTTGTAAACCGATTTGACAACAGCTTACCTGTGCAGCAATTAAAACAACCGATGGTTGATGGCTTGCTTTTTTGTAGCAAAGCCCCTATCATAGGGCAATGTTTTATTTTTTATACCATCAGATAATATGAATAGCATTACACCCAGTCGTTTGGCTGGCTTGTTTAACAACGATGACCATCTAACCATTCGCCTACTTGACGATGCTCCCTATCAAGACACTCATCAAGCCATGCTTGATAGCACGCTGGCTCGTATTGCCGATAAAAAACAAGGCATCGTACACCCTGACGAGCTATGGATTGTTGAACACCAAGATGTCTATACCTTAGGGCAAGCTGGCAAGCCTGAGCATATCTTGTATCGCACAGACACACCCATCATTCAGACTGACAGAGGCGGTCAAGTGACTTGGCATGGGCGTGGACAGCTGGTGGTGTATTGGTTATTTGATTTGCACGCCTTAGGTCTGGGCGTACGAGACTTGGTCAGTCATGCCGAACAAGCCATCGAAGATGTCGTCCAACGCTATCTACCACCAACGCTGACCGCCAAGGCTCGTCGTGATGCCCCTGGTGTGTACATTTACAATCAAGATGGCGATATGCTGGGCAAAATTGCCAGCTTGGGCTTTAAGATTAAGCAAGGATTTAGTTATCATGGCATTGCCATCAATCTGGTGAATGATTTGAGTGCTTTTAATGCCATCAATCCCTGTGGCTATGCAGGTATGCCAATGGCAAAATTGGCAAGTTTTGGTCTGTTTAGCGAGCAAGACATGGCAGACTTTGTGCAGCAATTTGTCAAAAATATTGCTGACCGCCGTGCTGGACGCCTTGCACTACGCCCAATAGATACGCTACAATAGCCACTATTGTTCCATCATAGTGATGGCGATATTTTCCAACGGAGTACATTATGGCAGACTTTAACAAAATTCTAGACGCAGGCGATGTTGATAGCGGTATCATCAATGTCGTGGTTGAGATTCCAACAGGCTCAAACCACAAGATTGAGTGGAATCGTGAATTGGCATGCTTTGAGCTTGACCGTGTTGAGCCGATTGCTTTTGCCAAGCCTTGCAACTACGGTTTTATCCCACAAACTTTGGACGAAGATGGCGATGAGCTAGACGCACTCATCATTACCGACCAGCCTTTGACCACAGGCATTTTCCTAAAAGCTAAGGTCATTGGCGTGATGAAATTTGTGGACGATGGCGAAGTGGACGACAAAGTGATTGTTGTACCAGCTGATGACCGCAACAATGGTAATGCTTACAATAGCCTAGAAGATTTGCCAGCCCAGTTCATCAAGCAACTAGAATTTCATTTCAACCACTACAAAGATTTGAAAAAAGCTGGCACAACCAAAGTTGAAGGTTTCTTTGGTATTGATGTCGCCAAAGAAGTCATCAAAGAAAGCCAGCAACGCTGGAATGACAAATAATCAGCTGTTTTGGTTCATCATTTCCCCCAGTGTTTCACTTGGGGGAATTTTTATCTGACATTGGCAGTTAATCACACGCCATCAAACCAAGCCCTACCAAACATTTCATCAAGCCATCATGACGAACACACAAAATAACGGTCTTATTCCTGTCATCATCTTAGCCTTGTCAGCGTTTATTTTTAATACAACAGAGTTCATTCCCGTTGCCCTATTGAGCGATATTGGCACAAGTTTTGGTATGAATAACAGTCAAACAGGCGTAATGATGACCATCTATGCTTGGATTGTGGCTCTGCTTTCTTTACCCATGATGCTTGCCACCGCCAAAATGGAGCGTAAAAAATTACTACTCTTTGTGTTTGTCTTGTTTGCCATCAGTCATCTGGTGTCGTATTTGGCAAGCAGTTTTATGATGCTACTCATCTCACGAGCGATGGTTGCGATTGCACATGCTATTTTTTGGTCGATTACTGCCAGTTTGGTAGTACGCCTTGCTCCAAAAGACATGCAAAGTAAAGCCTTAGGCTATTTGTCCACAGGTGGTGCATTGGCGATGGTATTGGGATTGCCGATTGGACGACTGCTTGGGCAATGGCTGGGCTGGCGAAGTAGTTTTGGTATCATTGGTATCATCAGCCTACTGGTTGCTGGACTTTTGGCGTATTATTTACCCAAACTGCCCGCCAAGAACACAGGTGATTTATCCAGCTTGCCATTCGTCATCAAGAACAAGCCCATTTTGATGATTTATCTATTGATTGTTTTGATTGTTACCGCCAATTTTACCACTTATAGCTACATTGAGCCGTTTGTCATTACCTTTGCTCAACTTGGCGGGCAAGTTGCCACCAGCACTTTGCTGATTTTTGGCGTGGCAGGCGTGATTGGCAGTCTGTTGTTTGGGCGGTATTATGACAAACATGGCTTGACATTCATTCAAACAGCCCTATTCACCATCTTTATCGCTTTATCGTCCTTTGCTCTATTGTCTGGTCAAATATCAACTTGGATGATGGTCATCTTGATTTGGGGCATTGCCAATACAGGGGCTGGTCTGGCTCTACAAATTCGCCTATTGACACACGCCAGCCGTGAAACCGATGTGGCGATGTCTATTTTTTCAGGCATTTTTAATATTGGTATCGGTGCAGGGGCAATGATTGGCGGATTGACCATCACACATCTGGGGCTGGGCATGATTGGTTATGTGTCAGCCGCCATCGTCCTTAGTGCGATAGTTCTATTTGTCGTAACTGCTCGAAAAAGCATCTAACACCCCATTATCCAACAAAAAAGCACGACAAAACATCGTGCTTTTTTGGGCAGTAAAATGAATTATTCATCATCACTTGCCATCGCCATAATCTGCTCGCTGATGGCAACCGTATTAAAGCCAGCATCAACGAATAAAATCTCGCCCGTCACACCACTTGCCCAAGGAGATAGCAAGAACAAGGCTGCATTACCCACTTCCTCTTGGCTAACATTGCGTTGCAGGGGGGCGATTTTTTCACTCACATCAAGCATACGGCGGAATGACTTGATGCCACTGGCTGCCAAAGTACGAATTGGCCCTGCACTGATGGCGTTCACACGAATGCCCTGACCGCCCAGTGATGATGCCAAATAACGCACACTGGCTTCCAAACTTGCCTTTGCCATACCCATCACATTGTAGTTTGGCAATACAGAAATGCTACCCTCATAAGTCAGCGTCAATAACGAACCTTGTCTTGCCGCAAGAAGCTCACGACCCGCTTTGGCAAGTGCCACAAAACTATAACTAGAAATGTCATGAGCAATCTGACTACCCTCACGAGTGGTGGCATTGGTAAAGTCGCCGTCAAGCTGGTCAGCTGGGGCAAAACCAATGGCGTGTACGATACCATTAACACCTTTATCCTCGCCTTGACCCCAATGCTTAGACACTTGGGTAAAACAAGCTTCAATAGAAGCGTCAGACGCCACATCGCACTCAATCACCGCCACGGCATTGAACGCTTCTGCCGCCATCTCAACACGCTTTTTAATCTTGTCATTTGGGTAAGTTAAAATCAACTCTGCACCCTCACGATGTAAACTTTCAGCAATCGCCCAAGCGATGGATAGCTTACTGGCAATGCCAGTCACCACAAAACGCTGACCTTTTAGTAGCATGGTTTGTTTCCTTAATCAATAGATGATGAAAAATTTGCCCCATTATAACACGCTTTTGTTAAAAGCGGTAGAAATTAAGTACAAATGTAAACTTATTGCATCAAAAATCGTTGATTGAGAAAATTTCAACCAGTTTTTATAAAATTTCAACGATTTTTCGAGATTAACTCTTTACAAAATTTGATTTTGCGTTAAGCTATATCTTTTGGATTTTATTGCTAAACTACTATGTCAAATTCTGATACCGTTCATTTTACGCCAGATTTTCAAGCCATTTCTGAGCATTATGCCAATATCATTGCAGGCGTGGGCGAAGACCTGACTCGTGAAGGTCTGCTAGATACCCCGATGCGTGCTGCAAAAGCCTTTGGTTATCTGACTCGTGGCTATCATCAAGATTTACAAACCGTTGCCAATGATGCGGTGTTTGCTTCGGACAATCCAGAGTTGGTCTTGGTGCAAAATATTGAATTTTATTCATTGTGCGAGCATCATCTTTTGCCATTTTATGGTGTGGCTCATGTGGGCTATCTGCCTGATGGCAAAGTGCTCGGGCTGTCCAAAGTGGCTCGCATTGTCGATATGTACGCTCGTCGCCTACAAATCCAAGAAAACCTAACCAAACAGGTTGCCACCGCCATTGAAGAACTGACAGGGTGTCGTGGCGTGGCGGTTGTGATGGACGCAAGCCACATGTGCATGATGATGCGAGGTGTGGGCAAGCAACAATCCACCACTCGTACCGTGAGTATGCTGGGTGAATTTACCCAAAATCACGATGCACGCCGAGAGTTTTTGGAGGCCATTCCAAAGCGTTCTCCTGCTTTTGGATAAAAAGCCAAAGCTAACGATGCTTTTTTCGAAACAGTCGCTGGCGAAGTGCCGCTCTTTGGGCGGCATTGTACCATTTATCCATGCGAGTATAGCTGATTGCCGCCACCAAAATAATGCCCATCGGCACAGTCATCGACAAATAACCCATCTGCCGATATAGCACCACCGCCAAAAACCCGCCAAAGAAAAATGCCCACCACAGACCGCTGTGCAAAATCACCTTGCTTAGACTAACCTTTCGACCCACCAGCCAATTACCCACCGTCGCCCCCAAGTCTGATGTCGTGCCCGTCAAGTGTGTCGTTCTAACCACCGCTCCGCCATAAGTCGCCACCATTGAATTTTGCAATCCGCACGCCATTGCAATCATCATCTGCCCGTATTCGTTGTTATTAAGGTATAAAGCAAGACTTAATCCCAATAGCACCACTTCTAGATACATGGCATAGCCATAATGCCGTGTGATGTTTAATTCACTTGAACCAATAATCATGCCGCTAAGCACCGAACCAAGCCAAAATGAAAAAATCGACATCAAAAATAACTTAGCATTTGCCCAATCACCCGACAAAATCGCCACCGATATTGCACTGACATTGCCTGTAACATGTGATGCTGATACATGCGTAAATCCCATCAAAGCCGTTGTATTTAAAATCCCTGCACAAAATGCCAGCACTACCGCACCAAGCAGCACCCAAGCAGGAAGAAAATCTTTGGTTTGTTTCATGATGTCATCTTATTTTTGATGGTTGATTCAGTGATTTTTTACCTCTTTATCAATCATTTTAATGATTTTTGCTCAAAAATAAAAGCACAAAATACCAAGTCGTATCTTGTGCTTTTTTATTTTGCTAATGAGCGATGTGCTTAACGCATCTGATTAAAACTCAATGCTTTGAACATCGATGATGACTTGTTTGGTTGGACGATATTCAACATCAACCTCGCCAACAATAGTAATCACATCATTTGGCGTGATGGCACGACCCATCCATAATTCGTGGTCAATCTCCACAATGACCGTGCCTGTGGCATCAGCAAATTCGTATTTTTCATCTGGCAAGGCACGCACCACTTTGCCTTGCAAGCGAACCATGCTTTCATCACGAGCATTGGCAAGGCTTGAAATTGGGCTGATTTGGTTGGCAACTGCATGTGAGTTGACGGCAGTATTTGCCGCTGGTTGATTGACAACAGCGGTGTTGTTTTGGCTTTTTGGTAGTACCACTTCGCTGGCTGCTGGGGTATTGTTACACGCTGTCAAGCCTGCAACCAAAGCAGCGACTACTGACGCTAATGCGATTTTTTTCATACGAACTCCGATTAAAATTCAAGCAATAATAAGACGGTTTGGATTAAATGAATTATTTATCCTAAGGCGACAAAAAGCAAATATCAATTTGGCTTAACTTGCAACTTGGCTTGCCATCAAGGACTTGTTAGCAACACGCTTTTAAAAAAATCACAATCCAAACACAAAAGCATTTTAATGAATACATTGTATCACAATGCTGATGAAATGATATTTTAATATATCAACCTTAAATTTTGCTGAAATTAATGTTATCAATGTGTAATTTTTATGAGTGAATTTTGTAGACCTCCCTATTTTATCAAACAAAAAATGTTTATAATATGACCAATTTTTACATTCACTGATTTGCTGATTTTCTAAGGAAATATTATGTCAGAACCTCAAACCATGCCAAGCGTATTGTATTTTGAAACTTTGGTTGCAGAAAAAAAATACGAGGAAGCCTGTGGCGAGCTTCTTAATATTTTAATTAAACTAGATGCCAATTTTGGTAATCTTCAAGGCATTAAGATTGATTATCCTGAATCGCTGACCAATCTACCAAACGAACAGACAGTATATTTTTGTACTCGCATGGCAGTAGCCATCACTCAGCTTTTCACCGATCCAGAACTTATCATTTCACAATCAGGTGCGGTTCGTATTTTGGCACATCAGCGTTGGATTTCGTTGATTTTTGCCAGCTCACCTTATGTTAATGCTGACCACATTTTGCAAACCTATAATATCAATCCTGACAAATCAGACAAAAATAATTTTATCCTTGATAACAAACAATCAACGCTGATTAAATTTTGTATTTTATATTTGCCAGAATCTGAAATTTCAATCAGTCTTGATGCCCTGTGGGCGGTCGATAAAAATCTTTGTGCTTCTTTATGTTTTGCCCTGCAGTCCCCTCGCTTTATCGGGACTGATGCCGCATTCAGTAAGCGTGCGGCAATTCTGCAATGGCTGCCCAATAAGTTAAAAGAAATAGACTCATTAGCCAATCTTCCTTCAAACATCACTCATGATGTATATATGCATTGCAGCTATGACACTGCCAAAAATAAACACGATGTCAAAAAAGGCGTAAACGCACTGATTCGCTCTTATCTTGTTACACATCTTAACTGGCAAGATAGAAATGTTAATAGTATTGGTCGTATCAATGGCAAACCTGTGATGGTTGTGGTATTAGAACATTTTAATTCCATACATTCCATCTATCGTACGCATTCAACATCAATGATAGCTGCACGAGAGCATTTTTATATCATTGGCATTGGTAGTGAGTATGTTGATGCCTTAGGTAGAGAAGTTTTTGATGAATTTCACAAATTGCCAGATTCAAACCAAGGCGTGATTAGCAAACTTCAAGCCATTCGTGATGTCTGCGACAAAGTACAACCTGCCATTTTGTACATGCCAAGCATTGGCATGGATTTGACCACGATTTTTGCCAGCAACACTCGCCTTGCTCCAATCCAAGCAGTTGCACTGGGACACCCTGGTACGACGCATTCTGAATTCATCGAATATGTGATTGTTGAAGATGATTATGTTGGCTTAGAAGAATGTTTTAGCGAAGAATTGATTCGTTTGCCAAAAGATGCACTACCTTATGTGCCATCAGCACTTGCTCCAACAAAAGTTGATTATAAACTTCGTGAAAATCCAGAAGTAGTGAACATTGGTATTGCTTCCACCACCATGAAGCTAAACCCTTATTTCCTAAATGCCTTGCGTGTCATTCGTGACACCGCCAAAGTCAAGATTCATTATCACTTTGCTTTGGGTCAGTCAATGGGGGTGACGCACCCTTATGTTGAGCGATTTATTAAGAGCTATTTAGGCGATTCTGCCACAGCTCACCCACATTCGCCTTATCAAGATTACCTCATTACTTTGCATAACTGCGACTTGTTGGTCAATCCGTTCCCATTTGGCAATACCAATGGCATCATTGACATGGTCACGCTGGGCTTGGTTGGTGTTTGTAAAACAGGCGATGAGGTTCATGAACACATTGACGAAGGCTTGTTTAAGCGTTTGGGCTTGCCAGAATGGCTGATTGCCAATACAGTCGATGAATATGTACAGCGAGTGATTCGTTTGGCTGAAAACCACGAGGAACGCCTTGCACTTCGTCGCCAAATCATCGATAACAACGGCTTGCAGACGCTATTTAGTGGCGACCCTAGCCCGATGGGACGAGCCTTTGTTGAAAAACTACACGCTTGGGCGGATAAAAATGGTGTTGATGTCAGCGACATTAAACTGCCAGCCAAAAAAAGCACTCGCAAAAAAACAGCTGACACCAAGACAGCAGATACACCAAAAAAGAAGGTAGGCAGACCCAAAAAAGTCGCCACCGATGAAGCACCAAAAAAGAAGGTAGGCAGACCTAAAAAAACCGATGCCTAATTCAACCATAAAAGCACGCCAAGTTGGGGTGCTTTTATTTTTTATCCATCTTCGCCACATCAATGTGAACAATACACCGATAATCCATCAAAAACAAACCCCCAATTTAAATCGGGGGTTGTTCAAGCAAATGACTTTATCGTCATTAAGCCATTAGAATCACATTAACGCTTTTTCTTGTAGCCTTGCACCGCTTTAAAGCGTGGATTACTTTTGCAAATCACAAAAATACGACCACGACGACGCACCACTTGACAGTCTTCATGGCGGTTTTTGGCAGATTTTAGTGAACTTAGTACTTGCATCATTCCCTCCTTAGGATAATCTAACAATATAGAAATATTATAACATAATCTAATTAAGATGCAAGCAAATTTGCGAATAATTCTTAATAACACATCACTGTCATTTATTATCCTAGATAAATAAAAAATCGCCCAATTGATATTGAGCGATTTGATGTATCATCAGATGCTAGATACGCCAGTCATATCCACAGGCGATGAGCCACTTTGGGCGGATTTGGCGGCATCATTGCGTTTGTTTTGCAAGATTGCCAAATATTCCTCATCAATCTTACCAGCAATATAACAACCGTCAAATACCGAGCAATCAAAACCATCGACCCTGCTGTACTTTGTGTCCTTGACTGCCTCAATCAAGCCGTCCAACTCTTGGAAAATTAGTCTGTCTGCACCGATGATTTCTCGCACCTCTTCGACGCTGCGTCCAGATGAAATCAACTCCGAACGCACGGGCATATCGATGCCATAGACATTTGGGAATAACACAGGCGGTGCGGCAGACGCAAAAAATACATTTTTCGCCCCTGCATCACGAGCCATTTGAATGATTTCACGGCAAGTTGTGCCACGCACAATGGAATCATCAACCAGCAGCACATTTTTATTTTTAAACTCAAATGGCACAGCATTGAGCTTTTGACGCACCGATTTTTTGCGTTGGCTTTGACCAGGCATGATGAAAGTGCGTCCAATGTAACGATTTTTGTTAAAGCCCTCTCGATATTTGACATTCAGTCGTAATGCCAGCTCAATCGCTGCATTACGAGAAGTATCAGGAATTGGGATAACAACATCGATATCGTGGTTTTCGCCCCATTCACGCAGGATTTGCTCAGCCAGTCTTTCGCCCATACGCATACGAGCTTTTTGTACCGAAATGTTATCAATAATAGAATCAGGGCGAGCAAAATAAACAAATTCAAAAATACAAGGTGTGTACTGTCCTGCTGGCACTTCCACACATTGATGGGTAAAGACATTGTGATTAAGGTCAATAAAAATCGCCTCGCCTGGGGCAATATCACGCACCAGCTCAAAACCAAGTGCTTGCAACGCCACCGATTCTGACGCCACCATATATTCCACCCCTGCATCAGTCAAGCGGCGACCATACACCAAAGGGCGAATACCGTTTGGATCTCGAAATGCCAACATACCATGCCCTGTAATCAGAGCAACCACCGCATACGCTCCTTGACATCGATGATACACAGCTTTTAGTGATTCAAAAATATCATCAGCTTGCAAAGTATTTTTATTTACTTTTTGTAGCTCATGAGCAAAGATATTAAGCAACACCTCTGAGTCTGACTGTGTGTTTAGATGTCGTCTATCCTCTTCATACAGTTCCTTGGCAAGCACATCTGCGTTGGTCAGATTGCCATTGTGTGCCAATGCGATGCCATAAGGAGAATTGACATACAAAGGCTGAGCTTCGGCAGTGCTTGAAGTGCCAGCCGTTGGATAGCGAACATGACCGATACCACAATTACCCACCAATCGCATCATGTGCTTATCCAAAAATACATCTCGCACCATGCCATTATCTTTTCGTAAAAACAATCGATTGTCTTTGAGAGTTACAATACCAGCTGCATCTTGTCCACGATGTTGCAACATGGTCAGACCATCATATAGCATTTGATTGACAGGCTCATGGGACATAATGCCGATTACACCGCACATATTCACTCCAAATTGAATAAATCAAAATAAAAACATAAAAATAGCCAACAGCTAAATTGCTGCTGGCGTCTATCTTCACAATGACTGGTAAGGATTTTCAAGCTGATGGACAGCCTCACCAACCGTCTTGCCAATCAACACTCTTGCCATCGGTGCATAAGGCAATAAATTTTGTGCCAAAATCGACTCTTTCCAGATGGGTAATTGAACCAATAATGGTGCTGCAACACTTAATACCATCAAAATTTTTAGCACGCCAAGCATTGCTCCAAGCAATCCACCAGCAATTCGATTCAAAAAACCAATGTGTAAAGCATTGATGGTTTTGGTTAAAGCACCTGCCATCATCTGCACCAATAATAGCACAGCCAACACAATCAACACAAACGCCAAAGCAATCTGAAACACTCGATTATCTATCATCGTCAAAAAAATGGACAACTCATCTGCCCATTTTGAGGCGATGATAAGAGCAGCCGCCCATGCAATCAGCGAGCCAAAGGTTTTGACAACGCCGTGCTGATAGCCACGCCACAGCCCAGCCAGCACCACAAGACTAATGATGATATCAAGTATGCTCATCGTCATTTTCTCATCGATAATCCGCCAGCATTTGCACACAATCAGTAATCAAGGCTGGGCCTTTGTAAATCAACCCTGAATACAGCTGCACCGCTTTTGCCCCTGCGTGGATTTTTTTGAGGGCAAGCTCACCATCATCAATACCACCTACGCCAATCAAATCCATGCGATGCGATAAACGATAGGCAAACTCAGACAAAATCAGCGTACTTTGATGATTGACAGGACGACCAGACAAACCGCCCGCCTCGCCTGCGTGCTTATAGCCCTCTACGCCTGTGCGAGACAAGGTCGTGTTAGTCGCAATCAAACCATCAATGTCAAAGTTTAACACAGTGCGAGAGATGGTATCTACTTGCATCAAATCCAAGTCAGGGGCGATTTTTAGGGCAAGCGGTACATAAAAACCATAGTCATTGGCAAGTCTAAGATGACAGGTCTTAATACCTTCAAGCAATGCTGATAAGGCATCAGCATTTTGTAAATCTCGTAAATTCTTGGTATTGGGGCTTGAAATATTGATGGTGATATAGCTGGCGTAAGGATACACTCGCTCCAAACAATACACATAATCGTCTAAGGCATGCTCCACAGGCGTGATGGCATTTTTGCCGATGTTAATCCCAAGTACGCCTTGGTATTTGGCTTTTTCGATATTGGCAATCATCACATCAACGCCATCATTATTAAAACCCATGCGGTTGATAATCGCCCCAGCTTCTTTAATGCGAAACAGGCGTGGTTTGTCATTGCCCGCTTGTGGTCGTGGCGTGACCGTACCGATTTCCAAAAATCCAAATCCAAGCTCGGATAAGGCATCAATATATGCACCATTTTTATCCAGACCTGCCGCCAAGCCTACTGGATTAAGCAGATTGATGCCCATACAGGTTGTTGGCAGGCTCTGCTTACCATAGGCAAACCCCAGCAGATTGGCATTATTTGCCTTTTCAAGCATTTCTAGCGTCTTCTCGTGAGCCTGTTCGGGATCCATCGTGAACAGTATAGGGCGAAGTAACGCATAAGACATAAAGCCGTTCCCCAAAGTGGTGGTGTATTGATTTGGTAAATTATAGCACAAATTGCCTAAATTTTAGCATAAGTTTTGGGTTTATTGGCATAATATTTTAAGGAAAAGAGCATTCAATTTGTAACAGTTTTTGCTTAATGTCAAGACCGCCCGTATAGCCACCAATACCACCATCACTGGCAATCACTCGGTGACAAGGTATGATGATACTGATAGGATTTTTGCCGTTGGCATTGGCACAGGCTCGATAAGCGGTGGGCTTGCCAATCAACTGAGCAAGTCGTGCATAGCTGATGGTTTGACCATAAGGAATATCGCATAACACTTGCCAGACGGTTTGTTGAAAAACCGTACCCACTTGTAGATTAAGCGGTACATCAAACTGCTGTCGCTGTCCTGCAAAATATTCATTCAACTGGCTGATGGTCTGCAACAAGATATGCTGGGCAACATCTTGGCTGGATAATTCGCTTGCAGATTGCCAATGAACTTGCCAGTCAGATGGTTGTTGCCAATTTGGTTGCCAAGCCAGACAAATCAGTCCGTTTTGATTGGCAACCAATCGCAACATTGGCAATGATAATGGCGGGGTGTACTGCACACCCACCATTGGTGCGGAGATATCATCATTCATCTTTGTCAAGCAAAGCGTCCACAAATTCGGTCGGCTCAAAAGGCTGTAAATCATCAATGCCTTCGCCCACACCGATAAAACGAATAGGAATGTCGGTATTTTGGGCGATATTAAACACCACACCGCCTTTGGCTGTACCGTCCAATTTGGTGATGCTAATGCCTGTCAAATTGACAGCCTCAGAGAATACCTGAACCTGATTGATGGCGTTTTGACCTGTGCCAGCATCTAGCACAATCATCGTCTCATGCGGAGCGGTTTCGTCTGCTTTTTTCATCACACGCACCACTTTTTCAAGCTCATTCATCAGGTGTGTTTTATTTTGTAGTCGTCCTGCGGTATCTGCAATCAACACATCAATGCCCTTAGCTTTGGCAGACTGCATCGCATCAAAAATCACCGAGGCACTGTCTGAGCCATGCCCTTGTGCCACCACAGGAATGCCGTTTCTTTCGCCCCAAACTTGTAATTGCTCTGTCGCCGCCGCCCGAAAAGTATCGCCAGCCGCCAACATCACAGATTTACCCTCGCCCTGTAAGCGTTTGGCAAGTTTGCCAATGGTGGTGGTTTTGCCCACGCCATTGACACCCACCATTAAAATCACATAGGGCTTTTTATTGGTGTCAATCACCAATGGTTCAACTTTTGGTGCAAGAATTTGGGTTAATTCAGATTTTAAGGCTTTATACAAAGAATGTGAATAAATCAAATCCCCACGAGCGGTCTGCTCGGTCAGATTTTTGATGATGCGGTTTGTGGCATTGACCCCAATATCCGCCACCAAAAGCTGGTCTTCAACTTCCTCAAACAGCTCATCGTCGATTTCCTTACCGCCAACCAAGACATTCACCAGTCCCTCAGTCAGATTTTTACTCGACTTAGATAACCCTGCTTTCATACGGGCAAACCAGCCACCCTGCTCTTTTTCGCTCATCATTCACTCTTTTATAAAAAAACTATTGGATAAAACTTAAAAAATACCAATATCTATTTAGCTAAATCGTACTGGCTCTTCATCATAAACATGGGCATGATAAAAATTACTTTGGCGTTGCAATACACTGGCAATCGCAGCATGAATCATCGCTTGACCCACCATTCTGGTGTCAATGCCCATCAGCGATTTTACTTTATCAGAAAAACTGATGGAGACCAAAGGTTCATCATCGTTTAATTCTCGCAAAATCATCGTACCACTGTCATCTTCGATGAATTCTAACATAGTCTCTTGGGCAAACTGAGTGGTTTTTTCTTTCTTTTTGCGAGTGCGGCGTTTTTTGGGAGCGGTTGGTGCTTCTTCCGTCAATGCAACATCATCACAAGAGGCATCTGCTTTCGTCTGAGCTTCAACAATTTTTTTGCGAGTGCGGCGTTTTTTTGGTGCTGGTGCTGGCGTTAAACCTAAAAGCTCCAAATGACCCAGCATCTCAATGGTGGTTTCATCTGCTGTACCTGCCACAACCTCTTCTTGCATCAACGCCACTTCCTGCACAAATAATTCGTGCAAAGCAGCCACCACCTCTTCATTTAACTCGCCTTTTTCCATCAAAGATTCGAGCAAAGACAGACGCTGTGCCGTGTCCATGTGCTGCCAATCTTTAAGCAGTTCTGTTGATTTTTTGGTCATTGATACCACCTTATTGTTATGATGACAAAATATGAGGATTACCATCCATTTTTTCAAGTCATCGCCAATAGCGAAGTTTTGCCATCATGAATAAAAATGCCACAAACATACCCAGATAATACGCCATCCTAATATCAAAACTTGGGTCTCGATACTTGATGGGCATTGCGATTAAGGCGGTAAAACTGGGTATCAAAATCAAACAAAGCACCCAATTTTCAGCAGTATGCAGCCAGCCTTCAATACCGCCATAACGAAGCCCTGACAAGCCAATGAGCAAACACGCCATCATCAACAATAAAATTAGACCCTTAGGAATTTGACTGGGTGTGATACAATCAGGAATCAGGTGATTAATCATCAGCTATACACCCCCATGATGGATAGTATCGCCACTGTGGACAGTAGCCAGCCCAAAGTTAGGGCGTTTTTTGGGTGAATGTTGGTGTGGGCAAACTTATTCAATACAATACTGACCAGCCAAACCAAAACAGGCACACCCACCACAAAGACAGGCACAACCATGATGGCGTGCCTAAGCACCTCGCTGACACTCTCGCCTAACATCAGACGAAAACCATAGCCTGCCGTGCTCAGCACAATGGACGACAGGCATAGTCCAGCGGTGAATACCGTTGGCACAACCGCAGTTTTACTCACTTTGACACCTTGCTTAATTCATCACGCATCGCATCGATGACGGTCTTATAATCAGGTTGGCTAAAAATCGCTGAACCTGCTACAAACATATCCGCCCCAGCTTCGGCAATGGCACGAATATTTTGTACATTCACACCGCCATCAACTTCCAGACGAATATCTCTACCGCTATCATCGATGCGTTGTCTGACCGCACGCAATTTGTCTAGTGTGCCATCGATGAACTTTTGACCGCCAAATCCTGGATTGACACTCATCAATAAAATTTGGTCGATTTTATCTATTGTATAATCTAAGTAATGCAATGGCGTGGCAGGATTAAATACCAAACCGCACTTAGCACCACCATCTTTGATGAGCTGCAAACTTCTATCAATATGGTCGCTTGCCTCTGGGTGAAAAGTAATGATGTCAGCCCCTGCTTTTAGGAAATCTTCAATCATTCTATCCACAGGCGACACCATCAAATGCACATCGATGGGTGCTTTGATGCCATAATCTTTTAGAGCTTTACATACCATCGCTCCAAAAGTTAAGTTTGGCACATAGTGATTATCCATCACATCAAAATGCACCACATCAGCCCCAGCGTCCAGCACTTTTTGGACATCATCGCCAAGTCTGGCAAAGTCTGCCGACAAAATAGATGGTGCAATCAAATATGGCTTTGTCATCATAACCTCAAATCTTTATGAACATCATGGCAAAGGTTAAAAAATCCCACCAAGCAAATCTTTGTGATGAATTTGTGATGAAATAATCAGACCATCCGCCCACTGCTTTGCCCAATAAGCAAACAACTGGTGTGATGGGCTTTTTTCAACCATAGCCGAAATAATAGCCCATCATACCAAAATTTATGCCAAACATAAAGCAAAACGGCTTGGAATTTATCCAAACCGTTTTTTGTGGCAAATGCCATCAATTTATTTGGCTTGATAAGCCAGCTTCACGCCTGCAATATAGCCGTCATTTTTCTCAAAACGACCAGCCGTCATGCCGTTTGGTAGGTTGGCATCAGCATCGCCAAATTTTAGGTACTTACCGCCAGCAGAAATAGACCACTCTGGTGTGATGTTGTACTTAGCACCCAAACCAACGCTATAATAACCCTTGATAGGACCTAGTGAGCTGGCTGGATTGCCTGCACCACTGTCATAACCTACTGTGCCAGAAACAGAAACTTTATCATTTAGTTTTTTGCCCAAGCCAAGCTCGCCAGACCATTGGTCTTTTGAGTAGCTGATGATGGCAAGCGGATTGCCATTATTGGTTATGGCAGTTGCATCGCCATAAGTTGGTGGACGAATGTCAAAATCAGCCCAAGGCACATAACGCACTTTGGCAGTCAATAGCGTGGTTGGATTTACGCCAGTTTGAAAATCAAAGTTAAATGATTTTGGTAGAGTAACTTTAAAGTCACGAGTGGTAATGCCTGCTGCACCTAGTGCTGGGAAAGATTCAGAGATTTCGCTTTCATGTTCAATCTCTGAACGATAAGTCAAGGCGGCTTTTAGAGCAATTTCTGGCTTGGAATATGCCACGCCAGCCACCCAGCCTACTTGGGTATCGGTGCTGATTTTGGCATCATAGCCCTGTGCCCCTTGATAGGCAATACCACGCAAATGTACTTCACCATTTAGGCGTTGTGCCGCTGGACCTGCATACACTTGGAAGTTGCGATTTTCGCCAAATTTTACGCCCAATAGTGTAGTAACATTGTTGGTACGAATCTCAACATTGGTGCCTTCACCCTTTTGAGATTCTGTGACTTTGGCTATGTTCGCTGCTGCACCCAAACGAGTGGCGGCTGTGCTTGCTTGAACTAATTGACCTTGTACAGTCGCAAGCTGAGTTTTTAGAGCGGTTGCGTCACCACCAGCCGCTTCGGTTGCTGCAATGGCTTGTTGCAATCTGCCAACACCTGCGGTCAAAGTTGGAATTAGGCTTGCAGTTGATTGAGCAAATGCTTGTGCGGTTGCTGTATCTTGAATCGCCTCTAAGGCTGTGCCAGAAGTCAATGCCGCAATGGTCGCATCACCACCTGCCGAAACAAAATTGCTGTCGCCTTGATAATGAACAGATGCCCCAAACGGCTCGTCATATAAGACACCTACGCTAAATCGGTCATTAACATCAGTTTTGACACCAAAACGGAAAAAGTCATAATCTTCGGTTACTTTACCAGTTGCCTTGCCCTGCACATAGTTGTTGGTCGCCGCACCTGCTGGCACGCCATTGTCATGACCTGCAACATCAGCATCGACATAAGTATAAACAAATTCAGCATAAGTGCCATCTTGCAAAAATGCCGTCACATCTTGACCAGAACGATCCAAGCCTGCCGCTTGAACAGTGCCTGCCGCCAAAATAGAGGCAATCGCTAGGCTTAGCTTTTGAACATTTGCTTTCATTTCTCTTTCTCCAAAAATCCCTAAATCGACCAAAAATCGGTCGATTATTTGGTAAACACATGTTTTGTACAAGTGTATCCTAATTCAATTTATGGCAAAAAACAAGTAAAAATTTAACAAATTTCAAAAATAATAAAACAAGTTTGTAATTTTATGCAAAGAAATCTTACTTAGCTTGGTGCAATTTGTGCAATTTGTATGGCTAACTTAGTAATGTGGCGGTCTGTCTGCCAACAAATCAAATGGGGCGATTTGTGCCTCATCTTTGCTGGTGACTTGCTGATAAATAATGCGAAGCTGGTCTTGTAAATCCATCAACTGCCTGTCTTGCGTGGCAATGACATCGCTTAATTGATCTACTGTGTCTTCTAAAAAACTAATTCTGGTTTGTAGCTCGATGAGCTGTGCTTGTGTTTTGTCGGTCATAACCTACCACCATCGATGATTTCAATGAAAAATTTTAGCATAATTTATGAATTTTGCGATATTTTCTGCCCATTTTGAATAAAAATTTTGGTATGATAGCAGGATTTACCGACTTGAATTTTATCATAACAATCATGATGCCAAGACGATTGTCTGGGTTGATTTTTTGTTATATTTCATCAAGCATCATCAATATAAGCAAACGATTATTATGGCTTTGATTCAATTAAAAAACATTCATTTGGCATTTGGGGTCGCTCCGATTCTAGACGGCGTTAATTTTAGCCTAGAAGCAGGCGAGCGAGTCTGCTTGATTGGACGCAATGGCGAGGGCAAATCCACCCTATTTAAACTCATCAGCAGACAAATACTGCCTGATGATGGTGAAGTGCTGATTAAAGATGGCTTAACCGTCAGTATGTTGGCCCAAGATGTACCAAATGGCTCTGATAGCGTCCTAGATGTCGTGATGGGCGGCAGTCCAGCCATCGCTAAGACATTGCACGCCTATCATCAAGCCAGCCAAGCGTGTGTATCAGGCGATGAGCAGGCTTGTCAAACAATGGGGGTACTGCAACACGAACTGGATACTTTGGGCGGTTGGGATTTTGAAAGAAAAGCCCGTGCGTTGATTGATAGCATGGGTCTAAATGCCGATGACAAACTAGACAATCTGTCGGGCGGTCGCAAACGCCGAGTGCTACTGGCTCGTGCCTTGGTTATCCAGCCTGATGTCCTACTACTGGACGAACCAACCAACCATCTGGATATTCAAAGCATTGATTGGCTAGAAAATTTCTTGCTCAATGAACGCCTGACGGTACTGTTCATCACACACGATAGAAGATTTGTCGATAAACTTGCCACTCGCATCATTGAGCTTGACCGTGGGCAACTGTCCAGCTACGATGTTTCTCAGGGTGTTGGCGGTTATGCTCGCTATCAAGAAATCAAAGAGATGGAGCTTGCCAGCGAGCAAAAAACTTTTGCCGAGTTTGACAAAAAACTCGCACAAGAAGAAGCATGGATTAGACAAGGCATTAAAGCCAGACGTACTCGTAATGAAGGGCGTGTACGAGCTTTAAAAGCAATGCGTGTGGAGCGAGCAGCTCGCCGTGATGTAGTGGGCAATGTTGAGCTTCGTCAAAATACTGCCGAAAAATCAGGCAAAATCGTCTGTGAAGTCAATCATCTGACGCTAGAATATGACCAAAAAATCCTAGTCAAAGAGTTTAGCACGCTATTATTGCGTGGCGACAAAATTGGCATCATTGGACAAAATGGCGTGGGCAAAACCACACTCATCAAAACCATCTTGGGGCTTGATGATACCGCCATCAAGGCAGGCAAAGTCCGACTTGGCACCAATCTAAACATTGCGTTTTTTGACCAACTCAAAGACGACTTAGACCCTGAAAAATCAGTGGCGGACAATGTCTCCGAAGGCTCCGACCATGTGGAGATTGGCACAAGAAAAACACACATTTTGGGGTACTTGCAAGATTTTTTATTCACCCCAAATCGTGCCAGAACACCTGTAAAAGCCCTATCTGGTGGTGAAAAAGCTCGGGTGCTGCTTGCCAAACTACTCCTGCAACCTGCCAATGTGCTGGTATTAGACGAACCCACCAACGACCTTGATATGGCAACTTTGGAGCTATTGGAGGAGTTTGTGGTCAATTTTGAGGGTACGGTACTACTCATCAGTCACGACCGAGCATTCATGGATAATGTCGTGACCCAAACTTGGGTATTTGACGCCGATAATGCTGGCGATGGTGTGGTGCGAGAATATGTGGGCGGCTATGAAGATTACTTGGTTCAGCACGCCAGATTTTTATCAAACAATCCCAAGTCTAAGTCCGAAAAAGCGGCAGACAAATCTGCTGATAAGCCTATCCAAACGGAAAGCAAAAAGACTGACGCACCCAAAGAACAAAAACGCAAGTTAAGCTACAAAGAACAACGAGAGCTTGAAGCCCTGCCTGATGAGATTGCCAACCTTGAAGAGGAGCAACGCCAACTCTCCGCCAAACTGGAAGACGGTTCTTGGTTCATTGAAGATTTGACCGCCGCCACTGCCGCCAGCGAACGCTTGGCACAGATTGATGAACTACTGCTAGAAAAATTGGAACGCTGGGACGAGTTGGAGAGTGTTACAAAATGAGCTGCCAAAATAACTGTGGCTGTGGCACACCAACCACAACCAGCACCAAAGGTACACCACTTTTAACCGACAATCACAAACAAAACCATCAAGCCGACAAAAAAGCCTTTCAATGGCAATTTTTACACCCCAAATATTGGGGTATTTGGTTGCTGATGGCATTGATTTTACCCTTGATTTATTTACCACTTCGTTGGCAATTTTGGTTGGGCAAACAGATTGGCAAATTGGTTCATCGCCTTGCCAAAACACGGGTACAAGACACCTTAACCAATCTAAGCCTAGCTTTTCCAAATAAAAGTTCGCAAGAAAGAGAACAAATTGCAAGACAAGTATTCATCAATCAAGGCATTGGCATCTTTGAAAGTCTGTGTGCATGGTTTCGTCCCAATCATTTTGTCAAAACATTCAGCATCAGCGGACTACACCATCTGGTCAATGCCCAAAAACAAGCCAAATCAGTCATCTTGCTGGGCGGTCATTATACCACGCTGGATTTGGGCGGACGGCTTTGTACACAATTTTTTGCCGCAGACTGTGTGTATCGCCCACAAAACAACCCTTTGTTAGAATGGTTCATTTATAATGCCCGTCGTCATATTTTTGATGAACAAATTTCCAGCAAGGACATGAAAAAACTCATCACTCGCATTAAGGCTGGCAAGGTCATTTGGTACTCTCCTGACCAAGACTTTGGCCTGGAACATGGCGTGATGGCGACTTTTTTTGGTGTGCCTGCCGCCACCATCACCGCCCAAAGACGACTGGCTTTGATGGACAAAAAAAATCCCCCTGCCGTGATGATGATGGACATGGTGCGTCAGACCCCAGATTATATTCCCAAAGGTCGCAGACCACATTATCACATCACGCTAAGCCCTGTACTAGAAAACTATCCAAGCGATGATGAAGTAGCAGATGCTCAGCGTATCAATCATCTTATTGAACAAAATATCCAAAAAGATGTCGCTCAATGGATGTGGTTTCATCGTCGTTTCAAAAATCAGGCAGATGGTAAAAATTATTATCGCAAATAAGTTACACCAAACAGCCCAAATCCAATCCTTATCTAGCAAAGGGTTGGATTTTTTTATTTTATTTTTAAAGAAATATTGTTACAATAACCGTGCATATTTAATGGAGTAAATTTTAATGACACAATTCACACCCCAAGCACCCTCAACACAACATGACAACATTGGCACACCTACCCCGCCCAATCAAACAGTGCACCAATTTAAGTTCACAGGCAATGCTGGCGAATATTTTAAGATTTGGATTGTTAATTTATTTTTAACCATCATCACGCTTGGCATTTATTCGCCTTGGGCAAAAGTGCGTCGATTGCGATATTTTTATGGCAATACACAGCTTGACAATCGTTCATTTGACTTCACTGCCAATCCCAAGAAAATTCTTATTGGACGGCTGATTGCCATCGCATTGTATGCTTTAATCATGATTGGCGGAGAATTATCTTGGGAAATTGCGATTGCCACTCCGATTTTATTATTCATCGCCCTGCCTTGGCTGTTTCGCTCCACGCTCAAATTTCATGCCAGACACAGCCAGTATAACAATGTCAAATTTGCCTTCAAGGGCAGCTTGGGTCAAACATATGGCTTATTTTTATTAACAAGCCTTATCAGTATTGTCAGTTTTGGTTTACTGCTTCCTGTTGTACTATGGCTAATCAGAGGCTATCAATTTAACAATCTGTATTTTGGCAATTTAAAATTTGACTTCAAAGCAACCATCACCGACTTTTATAAGGCAGCGGTTTTGCCAATATTATTGATGATTTTGACCATCATTGGTGTGATTTTCTTTAATTTTGGCATAGCTGATGTCATTGATGCGTCAGCCGACGCACTGATGGTGGGTAGTATTGTCTTTTTATATCTGCTTTCTTTGTTGGTAATGCCACTCATGACCGCCTATATTTATCAAGCCACTTATGATGGTATGACGATTGGTAATAATACCCTCAAATTAGTCAATTTTAGCCCATTAAAATTGGCATTGATTATCGTCAGTAATTATTTTGCCATCATCGTCAGCTTAGGTCTATTAAGTGCATGGGCAGCCATCAGAGCACATCGCTACAAAATGCAGACGCTAAGTTTGGTGGCGGTTGATGACCTAAATAACCTGACCACACCACAAGGCGAAGAGATTTCTGCCATTGGCGAGGAGATTAGCGATGTGTTTGATTTTGATATTTCTTGGTAATTGATATGCCCAATCATCAATCCATTTGTGTTCAATTTTTTGATGGCAACATCAGCACCGCTCATGCAGGGGTGCTGTCAAAAAACCATCTAGGGCAGTTGGTCGTTCGTTGGCAAGGGCAGGAGCGATATTATGACCAGCAAGATTATGTTTATCTGCCTGCGGTGGGCAATGTGGGGCATGCGATAGAGTTTTGCGATGGTGCAAGAGCTCAGCTGCCCTACTTGCCCGACTGGCTCACTCTGCCCAAGCAACAACGATTGCTGGTAAACATCAGCTTGATGGAGCAATCATGGCGGTGGGTGCTGGTCGGCTTGCTGGTTATGGTGGTTTTTATCGTCGGTATGTACCGCTATGGCATTCCTATGGTTAGCGATCACATTGCACAAAGACTGCCTGCCGACATTCTGATGGATATTGGCAATCTTGCCGAAGAACAAGTGATGAATATGACAGGCGATAGCACCCTGCCAGCATCTCATCAAGCACGAATCATCAAACTGTATGATAAGCTAGAAGGCAATCCTGCCGCCAAAGTCATCATTCGAGCAGGCAAGGAGCTTGATGCCAATGCTTTTGCTTTGCCAAACAACACCATCGTTCTGACCGATGAACTCATCAAACTTAGCAATGATGACAATGAGATTTTGGCAGTGATGGCTCATGAACAGGGTCATTTGGTGCATCGACACAGCCTCAAACAGGCCATCAGAGGACTTGGCATTAGCGTACTTATTGTGATGGTCACAGGCGATACTTCTGATTTAATCACAGGACTTCCGACCATCTTTGCTACTTTACAATACTCTCAGCAATTTGAAATGCAAGCAGATAAATTTGCCATCGATGAATTAACTCGCCTGAACATTTCCCCGATTTATCTGGCAAATTTCTTTGAAAAAATCAATGACGAACATGATGAACACAGTCATTGGTCACTGATTTCCACTCACCCTGACACCCAAGAACGAATCAAACAAGTGCATCAGCACCTGCCCAAAAACCAATAAATCGCCCATAAAAAATCCATCAATCATTGATGGATTTTTTGTTTATTTGGCGTGCTTGACAAGCATTGCCATCTGGCGAGCAGCATCAGTATCAAGTTGTCCAAGACCATCTATCACGCCTTGTCTATTTTCATCGCTTTTGTTTTGGCTAAGTTTAAATTGTGCCTGAATGTCCACAATATTCATCTCAAACGCCACCAATGCAGGACACATTTTATCAATAAATTCGCTGGGTGCGTCATCAATTTTCCAAGGGTGATGATGGATTTGGGTTGCCAAATGCTCTTCAAAATAATCGGTCGTGATTGATAATATCTGCTTAACACTTGGCAAGTCCTCAATCAAAGTCGCTTGCACCGTGATATGCACCGCCTGATAGTTGTAGGTGGGTACTTCTTTGTGCGTTTGTTGCTTGGAGGGATACCAGTTTGCACTGATGTAATGATTGGCACCATGAAAAATCACCAGCCAAGGTTTATCTGTATGTTGCCACAAAGGATTGCAACGATGTACATGACCAATCAATCGCTCGCCTCGTTCGTCATTGATATACAACACAGGAATATGACAAGCCACAGGTAAGCTGTTATCACTAAAAATCACCGTTGCCAATGGATATGCCTGCATCAACTCAATGAGTTGCTGGCGATTGGTCTGCTCAAAAACTTTTGGAATAAACATAAAAAACTCACCATCACAGGATTAATACCGATTGAGCATCGCCCATCAAGTACCACAACTAATAAATCACGCCCCAATCAAGCAACTGTTTTGCCACTTGTTTGGCAGCGATTTTTTCATGTGGTTTTAGCGGTAAGCGTCTACCATCAGCGTGCCAATCATCGCCAATCTGCCACGCCAAAACATCAATATCCATCGCCACTTCGTAGTCATATTGAGCGGTTTTTTTTCGAGAATCTCTGCCACATTGTATTTCTATTTTTTTAAATATATCTAATAAATCAACCAATTCATTTTCGTGCGTCAATGACAATAACAGACAGACATTGTCATAGGTGCGTCGGCTACATGCCGTGTAATCTTGTCCACTAATCACATCAGACACCACACACGAACCTAATGAACCAAGCAACAAAATACCTTGATTTAATTTATCTTGGCAAACATTACTACCCAATCCCAATAGTACGGTTTTTATCGCCATTTTATGCACCCAATCTATCATCAGTTGGCGACAAAGTGACTGGGTCAATCATGTGGGCTGATTCGCATCGTTTCATCATAAATTCATCGAATAAGCGTTAAAGATGTCTTGAAAAAAGGTTTTTTATTATACCTAAGCACTCATTCGTGTGCAATCAGATTTATCACAGCTCTTGGCTGATTATCAGCCCAAAACAAACGGACAGCTGAACAAATGATGCGGTTAAGTAGATGTGCATGACACGCACCAAACGATTGGCAACCTAAGACCAAGCCAGTCGCCATAAAGAAATTTTTATTAGCACAAACAAAAATACACCAATTATTTGGCTTGCGTGATGGGTTAATCCACGATAAGACAAATGCGTGATGTTGCTTTGCATGACCATCATCAGTCCACTGATTGCAACAAGTATCACCTTAAAGCAAAAACAGCCCTAATATTACTCGGGCTGTTTCTGGATTATTCTGGATTGATTTGATAAAAATATCAAGAAAATCAATCACTTATCATCTATACACTCATCTTCCAATCAAATGGCATCTCATGATGACCACGCAACGCCATCATCAAAGTTTGTTGCATGTGCTGCAAAACTTCGACCGTATATGGAATGGCAGGTCTGCCCCAAACAGGATTTGGCCAAGCCACATCATTTTGATAACGGACAATATGATGAAAATGCAGCTGTGGTACTTGATTGCCCAATGCAGCCACATTCATCTTATCAGCACCAAAAATTTTTGCCATTTGGCTAGAAACCCAGCTGGATTCACGCAAAAATTGCACCTGATCGGCAGCACTTAATTCATAAATTTCTTTGATGCCAGAAACTCGTGGCACTAAAATCAGCCAAGGAAACTGGCAATCATTCATCAAACGCACTGTGGACAAAGGAAAATCGCCCACCAAAAAAGTATCCTTAGCAAGCTGTGGGTGTAGTTGGAACATGGTTATCTCTTATAGTCATTAAATTAAATCATTCTTGGCAATATTGTAGCACAAATATTGCCATTATTACAGGTGCTTTTGTGGGTCAATTTTGGCATTATTATCCAGCGTCAGCATCATGCTTGATGGTGTTTTGCTCAAAATAAGCCAACAACTCCGCCATCTTATCAAGTCGTGTCTGGGCATCCATCGAAGTTTTGCTGGTGTATTTTAAAAAAGTCGCCCCATTCATGCGATAAGCATCGCCACTTTGAATCAGTTTAATAATGGCAAGTCCGTCCACGGGCGTGTCTGGTTTAAACTCAATGCCAATACTCTGAGCAGTTGCATCAATTTTGGCAATGCCCAAAACTTTGGCACGAATACGACAGCGATGTACAGCAAACAGATTGTGAGCTGGGGTTGGCAAAGTCCCAAAACGGTCAATCATCTCCGTGCGAATGCTGATAAGCTCATCAATGTCATCGGTTTGGCTGATTCGTTTATAAAATAACAATCTTTCATGAACATCGCCCAAATACTCATCAGGAATTAACGCAGAAGCATGAATGTCAATCTCACTCATCAAGTCAAGTGGTGTTGCCAAACTCGGGGTTTTGCCTGATTTGATGGCTTTGGTGGCTCTTTCAAGCATGTCCATGTACAGCCCAAAGCCAATGGTTTGCATATTGCCACTTTGTTCTTTGCCCAAAATCTCGCCAGCACCACGAATCTCCAAATCCTCACTGGCAAGCATGAAACCCGCTCCCAATGTATTGGCACGAGTGATGGCATTGAGGCGTTTTTTAGCATCACTGCTTAGCCCTTTGAGTGATGGCACTAACAAATAGCAATAAGCCTGATGATGGCTACGCCCCACCCTGCCACGCAGCTGGTGAAGCTGAGCAATACCAAACTTATCGGCACGATTGATGATGATGGTATTGGCGTTTGGCATATCAATGCCTGTTTCGATGATGGTGCTTGCCACTAAAATATGATATTTTTTGTGATAAAAGTCACTCATCACCGCTGATAGCTCTTTTTCTGCCATTTGTCCATGAGCCACCGCCACTCGTGCCTCAGGAATCAGCTCTGATAAACGCTCAGCGGTTGATTCAATGCTTGCCACATCATTGTGCAAATAATATACTTGACCACCACGCAAAATCTCTCGCAAAATCGCCTCTTTGGTGATTTCATCTGATTTTGCCATCAAAAAGGTCTTGACCGCCAATCGTCTGGCAGGAGGTGTGGCAATGATGGAAATGTCCTGCATGCCCGACAATGCCATGTTTAGCGTTCTAGGAATTGGCGTGGCAGTCATTGATAGACTGTCAATATCACTTTGCAGACTCTTGATTTTTTGTTTATGACGCACCCCAAAACGATGCTCTTCATCAACAATCATCAAACCCAAGTTGGCAAATTTGATGTCATCTTGCAATAATTTATGCGTGCCAATGACAATATCCACTTTGCCTGATGCCAGCTCTTCAAGCACAGCGTCATGATGTTTTTTATTGCCAAATCGAGATAAACTTTCAATGCGTATCGGCCAATCAGCAAAACGACTGCGAAAGCTATCTTCGTGCTGTCCTGCCAATAGTGTGGTTGGTACAAGCACCGCCACCTGATAGCCCGCCTGCACCGCCACAAATGCCGCCCTCATGGCAACTTCCGTCTTACCAAAACCCACATCACCGCAGATGAGCCTATCCATTGGTTTGGATTGTTTCATGTCATGCAACACTGCATCGATGGCAACCATCTGGTCAAGCGTCTCTTCATAGGCAAACTGACTGGCAAACAGTTCATATTGAGCCATGTCAATATCAAAACTGATGCCCTCTTTGGCATTGCGACGAGCCTGAACATTAAGCAGCTCTGCCGCCACATCATAAATCTGTTCTAAGGCTTTTAGTTTGGATTTCTCCCATTTGCCACTGCCAATTTTGGATAATGCCACTGCCTCAGAATCAGTACCGCTATATCGCCCTATCAAAGATAAATGAGTGATTGGCACATAAATGCTGGCATCATCAGCATATTTTAAATGAATAAATTCTTGCTCACCCTCGCCCACATCTAGCACAATCAAGCCCTGATAACGACCGATACCATGCTCCAAATGCACCACCAACGACCCTTCACTAAGCTCAGTAACTGACTTAACCAAAAAAGCCTGAGAAATGCTGGATTGACGGCGGCGGCGAGTTTGCAATACCTGCCGACCAAAAATCTGTGGCTCACTGATGACACAAAACCTAAGTTCGTGGGTCAGATACGCCCCTTGTTCCAAAGGAGCGACCGTCAAAGCAATGTGCTGTGCATCAAACTCATCACGTCTTTGGATAAATTCCCAAAAGTCTGCCACCAAGCTAACCGATAGCTTATTTTTTAATAATTCTAAAATAATCTCACGACGACCAGCGGTCTCTGCTGCCAGCAATACAGGTACGCCACAGCTTTTGATGAATTCAAGCAACGCCTCCAACGGTTCTGATGCTTGATGATTGATTGGCAACACCAATCCTGACTTGCTACCCAGCTCATCATCACCATCATCAAGCACAATTTGTGGATATTGATTAAGAAGCTGATGAAACTCATTGCTTGGCAAAAACAGATAATCAGGAGGCATCACAGGCACATCTTTGTCATGGGCTCGTGCCTGATGACGAGAAAGCACCTGTTGCCAATGCTCATCATGTACTGCCGTCAGATTATTGTGCCGCACAACCACAGCATTTTTGGGTAGGTAAGCAAATAAATGACCTTGGGTAAACCATGATTCAAATTCAAAAAACAGCGGTGCATAAAATTCGATGCCCTGCGGTGCAATTCCTGACATCACCTCTTGATAAAAATCAACCCGTCTGGCACTGGTATTGATGAACAAACTGGCAAAATTTTGTCGAAATTGCTCTTTGGCCTCTTCAAAGGGAAATTCTTTGGCAGGCAGTAGGCTAAACTGATTAATCTTGGCAGTTTTGGGCAGTTTATGACTGTTGATATTATTCAGACCAGACAAACCATCTTTGGCCATCTTGGCAAGCTCATCATCACTGATGGTTCGCTGGCTTTCTGGGTCAAAAAAGCGAATGCTCTCGATTTCATCATCAAACAAATCCAATCGAAACGGCAACACCTGACCGATGGCAAACACATCAATGATACTGCCACGCACCGCAAACTCACCAGGCTCGAACACACTATCCACCAACGCATAACCTGCTTTGGTCAGTCGTGCTTTTTGGGTATCTAGGTCAAAGACATCGCCCACTTTAAGGTCAAAATGCTGACCCAAAAGCCACGATGGCGGAGCGATGCGTTGCGACAGCGTCTGTGCATTGACCAACAAAATACCCTGCGTGGGCATGTGAGTCAAAGTCTCAATGCGTTCTGAAACAATGTCTTGATGCACTGACAACTGGTCATAAGCCAAAATCTCCCAATCAGCAAAAACCTGCACTTTTGCCCCAAAAAATGCCAGCTCCGTTTCTAGTCGATTGACCTCATGCGATGAATTTGCCACCATCACAATCAGACGATTTTGCTGGTGGGATAATGCCGCTAAATAATAACTTAATGCCGCATCTTTGGGCTTGGCGATGGTGGTTTTGTAGCCAGCTTTGGTGGTCTCAATGGGGGTAAGTGATGGAAATATGTGCTGATGGTTTGTCATGATTGATTAGAATAATTAAAATAAATTTACCAATTTTCTAGTTTGTTTCGCCACGCTTGGCATTTACTGGCAATGCTGTCTGATGAATGCCCCATGATGTCTGAACTGACCGCAATATACTCGATGGCATGTCCATTCAAATCATCTCTAAGCTGGTAGATGTTATCCAAGGCAATCCCGCCAATGGCACAAAGTGGTAACGCCACCTGCGTAGCACGATTTAAAATTGCTCTTGGAATGATGCTGGCACGAGGCTTGGTGATGGACGCAAAAATCGTCCCCATAGAGCCATAGCTTGCCCCTTCTCGTTTAGCCTCTTTAAACAATGCAATATCTGCATAACAGCTTGTGCCAATAATGGCATCATCGCCCAAAATCTCTCTTGCAACACGCACATTGCCATCTCGTTTGCCCAAATGCAATCCTGTGCCAAAATGTGATGCCAACTCCAAATCTTCATTGATGACCACGCCAACATCATAATCATTGGCAAGGCTGATGATTAGCTCCGCCTCCCTGTACACGGTGGCAAGGTCATATTGTTTTAAAGTGGCTTTACGGCGAATTTGCAATAACGACACCGCTCCTGTCTCAAAGGCTCGTTGTAGTTTATCAAGCAGGGTATCTATCTCATCATCGTTAGTTAATAAGTACAGTTTAGGTGCTTTGTCTTTGCTTTGTCCGTTCATGATATAATCCTTGCTTAATGACTCATCAAAGACACCAATCATTCAATCCAAATAAGCAGTTCATCATCGGATTATTCATTGATGGTACTTGACGCCTCGTTTAGTTGAGCGAGTTGTTTTTTGACCGCCTGACGAAAATCGCTATTGTCTCTTATGCCTTTTTGTTTATTTTCTTGAATGCGTTGCCACGCCTTATATTCGGTCATTTCAAAGCCGTAATGGTCGGACGCCAGCAAAATATTATAAATATCATAGATGTCTTCATGGTCTTGGCATAATGCAAAAATACCATCAGCAATCTTATCATCATCGCCAAACATCGCTGTCAAATGGTCATACCCCCAAACCATACAATGATAATAGGCTTGCTCGGACAACTTGGCTCCCAGTTGTATTTGCTCGGAACTTAGTTTTTGGTCTGAAAAAATCTGCTCACGGCTTGGGCGAAGCATTTGTGAAAATACTGTACCGTCCAATTTTTCGTCATATATTTGTTGAAATTGAATATAATTGGGAGCAACCATTTTGTACCAATCCATTAAAGCTGGTTCAGTTGGTTCATTAGCAAAACTTGATTGCCCAAAAGACAATAACCCCAAACACATTATTGGTAAAAATTTGCGTTTTATATTGGATAGCATAGTAAATCCTTAGTACCTTGTCCAAAATCACTCTATCGGTTTTAACGGCTGTACCACATCGCTATTTTGCCCCCGATGGCGTAAATAATGGTCTAAGAGAACAATCGCCAGCATACTCTCAGCAATCGGTACAGCTCGCACCCCCACACAAGGGTCGTGGCGACCTTTGGTGATGACATCAACAGGATTGCCATCTAGGTCAATGGATTTGCCAGCCGTTGTAATGCTAGAAGTCGGTTTTAGGGCAATGGCAACCTTAATGGTCTGACCGCTTGATATGCCACCCAAAATCCCGCCTGCGTGATTGGCAGTAAAGCCATTGGGCGTAAGCTCATCTTGGGCTTGGTGTCCAAACTGCCCTGCCACATCAAAACCATCGCCAATCTCCACGCCCTTCACCGCATTGATAGACATCATCGCAAAAGCAATATCGGCATCAAGGCGGTCAAACACAGGCTCGCCAAGCCCCACAGGCACATTTTCGGCATAGATTTCTAGCCTTGCCCCACAGCTTGTCCCCTGCTCTCGCAAACTTGTGATGAGCTGTTCAAAGCGTGGAATTGCGGTCTCATCACCACAAAAAAATGGGTTGGTATCTACAATGTCCCAATCCAATTTCTCCGCTTTTTCCGTGCCAATTTGGGTAACAACGCCACGAATGACAATGCCTAAGCGTTCTTTAAGATACTTTTTGGCAATCGCCCCTGCCGCCACACGCATTGCCGTCTCTCGTGCAGACGAACGCCCACCGCCCCGATAATCCCGAAAGCCATATTTCATCGTGTAGGCATAATCGGCGTGATTGGGGCGAAAGGTTGTTGCAATGTTGCCATAATCTTTGGACTTTTGGTCGGTGTTACGGATAAGTAGTCCAATGGGTGTGCCAGTCGTTTTGCCTTCAAACACGCCAGAGATGATTTCTACCTTATCATCTTCTTTTCGTTGCGTGGCAAATTTGGAAGTGCCGGGTTTTCTTCTATCCAATTCAATTTGCAAATCTTCTTCGGTGAGTGGCAAATTGGGCGGTACACCGTCCACAATCGCCATCAAACCCACACCGTGCGACTCGCCACAGGTGGTTACGGTAAATAATTTTCCAATGGTGTTGCCTGACATAATATACTCACTTTAACTGTTCAATAAAAGTTTCATAACTACCAAATTTGGCCTTATTAATTACATATTTATTTGCATCAATTTTGGTAATAATGACACTATCACAATCCATCAATTCTAGTCGTTCATTACCTGCCAATTCGCCTTCTTTTAAATTCAATCATTGGCGTAACAACCAATCAGCCAATGCAGAATTTGGGTTGGTCATTAGGGCTTTGCCGTTCTCTTGACAAACTTTTGAAGTTAGAATTTGACCATCTAGTGTGATAACCCAAATGACATATCTTTGTTTGAAAGAATTTTCATGGTGGAAAATTACTGACAATAATACATAAGGATATTTTCTAAACTGTCTTGATGTTCATTCATGATGATTTTTGAAATCAACATATTGGTAAAATGACCTATCTCTTCTTGTGATTGATATTTATCCAAGAAGCCCAAATCATTTTCCAAATCATCAAAATAAAACATCACTTCATCACGAATGATGTCGCCATAAGAACCATTTTTATCATTTAAGCATTTAAAGAATAATGCTTTTTTCTGCCCAAAAGTCAGCATATCTCACGCTCCAAATGATATTCTTTAATCGGTTTGGATTGCAACATTACTTCTTTAAAATTTAATTGATGAATTGGATTTTCAATCGTCAAAAATCTTGGGATTTCATTTAAGTTTAGCACCAAAGTCAGAATATAATCATTTTTATACTCGCAGGCTTTGATGTACTCATTTTCAGTCAAGCGAATTTTACCCTGATTTTGGCGAATGCCTTTGACTTCCGCTAAATAATTATTTGAACCTGTTTTGATTTGAAAATCATAGCCATCGCCAAATAATCGTGCGTCTTGCAAAACTCCATTACTAAATAACCCAATATTTTGATAATTCTGCATAAAATAAAGTTCAGCTTCCAAACCAGTTTCTTGCATCTTTTTGAATTTGGATTGTATGATTGGCTCTATATCTTCCTTAATCAAGAAATCATCAATCTGATACTCATTCTGCAAAATCAGTTTAATAATGTTGGCATAGCCAATGACATTTTCATTGCCAAACAATCCATCAATTAAAATCTTTCTATGCTCATAGACCTCTTTTTTCTGCCACCAACCTTGACGACCATTATCAAAATATGGATCAAATAAATCTTGGCGATTTTTAACCACACTTTTGGTCTCTACAATGCCAAAATCTACAAAATATTGATAAAATTGCTCTTTATTGGTGCAGTTGAACTGCTGGATAAAATCACGATTAAATTTTGCCAATCCATAACCAAGCAAATTTAACAACTGATAATGTTGATGTCTGGACAAAGAACTCATCACAAATAACCAATCGCACAAATACGACCAAAACCGCCTACCAAACTCACCATCAGTAGGCGGTCATATTTGCTCACGCTAATGCTACACCTGTCACTCGCTCTACTTGGCGGGCAAATTCATCACGATATTCCATCAACTCTTCATAATCGATGGCAAAAATACCACTACCGCCTTTTTCAAAGTTGAGCCATTCAAACTGAATCTCAGGATAGGCTTGACGCAACGCCCATTCACTATCGCCCACCTCGCACACAAGCAAGCCGTCAGGGGTTAGATAATCAGGGGCATGGTACAAAATCTGATGCACCAAATCCAAACCATCTTGCCCTGCTGCCAAGGCGTGTTCTGGCTCGTGCAAGAACTCTGGTGGTAGTTCTGCCATCACAGCTGCATCCACATAAGGCGGGTTGGTGACGATGAGTTCATACTGATTTTCAGCAGGGATTTTGGCAAATAAATCACTCTCTAAAAGATTGACCTGATGTTCAATCTCATGATGCTCAACATTCGTCCACGCCACTTCTAAGGCGTCTTTATCAATATCTGCTCCGTCCACATTGGCGTCAGGAAATGCCTTAGCAAGAGCGATGGCGATACAGCCAGAACCTGTGCACAAATCAAGAATCCTTTCTGGGGCGGACAGTTGTTTTTCTGCCAATCCATGTTGGAAAAATTCTGATTTTTTGGCATCATCGACATCAAAGTATGGATAGAATTTTTGGTTAATCAGCTCGGCAATCGGGGAACGAGGTATCAAAACTCGCTCGTCCACATAAAATGGCAAATTACAAAAATACGCTAAGTTAATCAAATAAGACAACGGCTTACGCTGAATGATGCGTTCAGACAACAAGGTCAGCACTTCTTGTTTTTCGCTGGGCGTAAGTTTACATTCCAAAATCTGCTCATCAGCTGACCACTCCAATGATAACGAATGCAGTACAATCGCCGCCGCTTCGGCAAATTCATCGGTTGTGCCTTGTGCCACCACGACATCATATTGACGCAGTTTTGTTACGACAAAACGGATAAAATCACGAATGGTAACTAAGGCATTTTCTGCCTCAGCAAGCTCAGCATACAATGCTGCAATATCTGCTTGGGTCAGCTCGCCATTTTCGCTCATTGCATAATCAAATTCTTGCTCTGCCAAATCGTCATGTTCAGACATAATCAACCTTTATTGTCAAAAAAATTATTGATAGATACCCGCCATTATAAAGAAAAGACGCTAAATTTACCATGACTTTTAAGCTTTTTTATTGGTTTTATGCCAAAAACTTGTTACACTAGGCACAAATCCAATATCACGAGTTAATTATGAACAACCTTCACGAAACACTAAATCAATTTTGCCTGCCAGAGGGAATCACGCCAGAGATTTTCCTTGCTGAATATTGGCAAAAAAAACCTTTATTGATTAAACAAGGCTTGCCTGCTTTGGTGGGCATGTTTGAGCCTGATGATGTGCTGGGCTTGGCGGTAGAAGATGGGGTATCTGCACGCCTCATCAGTCAGCATGACGATAATCCCATGCAGTGGTCGCTAAAATCATCGCCACTGAGTGAAGATGACATCGATAGTACACCAACCCTATGGACGATTTTGGTGCAAAATCTGGAACAATGGTCGCCTGAGCTGGGCGAACTGTGGCAAGCCTTTGATTTTATTCCAAAATGGCAACAAGACGACATCATGGTCTCTGTCGCCCCAAAAGGCGGCTCGGTCGGGGCTCACTATGATGAATATGATGTCTTTTTGGCACAAGGTTATGGGTCTCGCCGTTGGCAACTGGGCAAAATGTGCGATGCTGGCACGCCATTTGTGGCAGGTCAGCCCATTCGCCTGCTAGATGACATGGGCGAGATTATTTTTGATGAAGTGCTAGAAGCTGGCGATGTGCTGTATGTACCGCCACGCCTAAGCCATCACGGCATCGCCCAAGATGACTGTCTTACCTTCTCATTTGGTTTTCGCCGTCCAAATTTGGTGCAAGTCATTGATGAAATCGCTGATGTCGCCACCACGCAAAGCGAGCTGTTTACCGTGATGACTTTGCCACAAAGTTACCAAGCGGACGCTTTTGAATTGAGCAAAGAAAGCATCAATGCCATCAAAAACGAACTGCTTGCTACCCTAAATAGCGACAAAGGAGACGCCATCATCACTCAGGCGGTTGCCGAATTGGTCAGCAAACGCCAATATGAGTTGCTATCTTTTGAAGATGAGCTTAGTGATGATGAGCTGTCCGACCGACTCAACGATGGCGAATGCCTGATGCTCAATCCTGCTTGTCGATTTGTACATCATCAGGGTCAGTGGTTCATCAATGGCGAAAATATCTGTCTAAATGAGCAAGAATTATCACTATTACAAACGCTAACCTCAGGCGATGCGATTGCCATTGATGATATTGATGGCAAAGAAATCCTGACCAGCCTGACAACTTGGCTCAACGATAATTGGCTGATTTTGGTTTAAAAAACCAAGTAAAAAAGCACCTGATTTGGGTGCTTTTTTGTTTGATACATGAATCATTTAAACATGTCTGCTTGGCGATTTTTCTTAACATAATCAATCATGCAATCACGCAACAGCTGGCTGGCGGTACGATTATTGGCACGAGCCGCCTGCTTAAATTGCTCCACCAAGTTTTTATCCACACGCATATTAAAAGTGGTTTGTTTTTCGTGATCGGCTTGCTGAGTCATCGTCATGTTCCTACATACTAAAAAGCTGGCAATTATACGGCAAATGTGTGCATATTGCAATGACAAATTGAATTTTTGGCTATTTTTTGCACAAAAAAATAAGACGAAATGATGGACGGTTTGTCAAACAATCGGCTTACGGCGATAAAAAAGAATGCCTGGAATGGATAAGCCTAACACCAATGCCGAAATCACAAAAATTGCATCAAAAAAATACGACATCATCAGGACAAATAACTCCATCGAAAAGCCAAAATAGCCAATTTGCACCATGCTCACCATCGCTTTGTAGGCGGCGATACCAGGCATCATGCAGATTAAACTCGGCACAATCAATGCCTTAGGCGGTAAACGGTATCGCTGAGCAAAATATACCCCCAAAAAGCTGGCAAACATCGAACCAAAAAAAGTCGCCACCGCCAAATGCACCCCAAAATGCGTCATCACCAGCCTAGAACCAAAACCCAATGCCGTAATAACCATGCAATGCCCAATATACCGTCTTGGTAGCGTGAACATCAAGCACCAACCCAAAGTGATGATGCAAGATAATATAATGTCTTGGATAAAATCCATCAAAGCCCCCAATGTGGAATCTGTAATAAAATCAGTGCAATCACAATACCCACACAAGCAGACAAAGTCAGCATCGTGGCAAACATCCATCGCCCCACGCCCATATTGATGTAGCCTTTTAGAATGTCGGAAAGTGAGTTGATGATGGGAAAACTAGGCACAAGTAGCAACACGCTTGCCGCCACCGCAATATCAGCATTGTCGCCCAATTTGAAAAAGTAGGCAAACGCACCCAGTAAAGTCGCCACAAATGCCGTGATGATGACCACCACAAATGGATTGAAATGATGGGCGGATAAGTAAAGACGCATTCTCATGGCAACAAATCCTGCCACCAAAGTAATCGCTGAAATCGCCAAGCCACCGCCATTCAGATAAGCAAAACAGGCACAAGATAAACCGACAAATAACGCCATTAAGGCATTAGGATAAGTCGTCCTATCCATCTGGTCAAATGCTGTTTCAATTTGCCCAATCAATGATACAGATACCGCATGATTTTGCTGGCGTGTCGCTTCTGCTTGCATCACAATTTGCTGGATTTGTACCAAAATACTCACATTGATGCCTTGATGCACCGTATTTCGCACCGTCGTGATACAGCGACCTTGGTAGATGGTGGTCAGCGTGACGGCATTGAATGACAAACCGCATTCAACCCCATTTACCCCCAATGCCACGCCCAGACGCTTGGTCAAATCAACCACCACCGCAGATTCGCCACCATACTGCATGAACAGCAACGCACAACGCACGCACAATCTGGTGATGCGTTGCTGGTCTTGATAGGTAATGCCTGTCATCTCACCCAAAATCTCATCAGGAATCTGACCATCAGCGGTGTTTGTCATGCTAACAGACTGGTGTATTGATGGCATATTTGTTGTCCTACTGTCTTGGCTGAGGGTTGTTGCAGCGACTGCTTTCATCACAAAAATCAACCGTCCAGCTCTTGGCTAAATGGCGAATCCTGTGCTTGAATTTTATAATCTTCGGCAGCCCAAGCACCTAAGTCAATCAGTTTACATCGCTCAGAACAAAATGGTCGATTAGGATTGTCTTGCCAAATCGCAGGCTGCTGACAAGTGGGACAAGGATAACAAACTACATCAGTCATGGCTTCATCACATGGGATTTATCAAAAAATCGAAAAATTCGCTTTATTTTATCAATAAAAATCAATCCAATAAAGTTTTTATTTTACAGATGACTTAAAGCAAGCTATAATCACGGTGCTTTAAATCATTTAAGCAAATTGGACTGCCAATCAACCCAAGATAAAGGAAGTCGTTTCCAAAAATAACAAAAGTTCATGGCAAAAAACCAACGAAATAAGGAAACTTAGTTATTGCTTGGAAATCATCAAAAGAATTTTGATTGCAAATGGCTGTTTTGCAAAGGATTGATTGGTATATTTTGTCATCACAACGATTAAGGAGAACACCATGAGTGATGTCAATAGCAGCTGGTCAGATGACGAAATGTCATCAAAAAGCTATCAGGAATTACATAAGCCAAGTTCTAGTTTTGCGTCCAGAGATGCCTATCTAAATCATGAATTACAAATCATGAAGCCAAAACGCTGGGCAATCAACCTTCCTTTCCGTGATTACCGATTTGAATTTGAAGATGCCATCCCTGCGATGGCTGGTACAATTGGTAAAATCGTGATGGTTGGTGCGATGGCAGCGGCATTTGCGACACCACTTGGCTTGGGCGAGGCATTCATTTTGGAAAATGTCCGATATGAAATGCTTATTGCCTCTGTTATTATCCTATTATTTTCAGGGCTATTTCTACCAACCTCAAACTTACCTGGCACACACGGCCCTTTAATCCCTCTGATTCCTCTGGTGGTTACCGCAGGTGGACACCCGTTGGCGTTTGGCTTATTGATTGGTATTTTTGGGATACTCTTAGCAGTGTTTAAAGGAGGTTCGCTCTTAGCCAGATTAACCAGTAATGGTGTGGCGGGCGGATTGTTGCTGTACTTGGGCTTTGTTGGCTTAATAGGACAAGTCAAAAACATGAATGCTTGGGCAAGCAATATCGGCATGCCGCACATTTCATTCATTATTATCTTAGCCACGATTATTATGTACGCCCTGCTTGAACATTGGCAAAAACGCTGGCTTGCCGTCCCTGTGGGTTGTGCATTGGCAGGTATTCTTGCTTTTGCTTTGGGTGCACCATTTGAATTCAAAACTGCACCAGGCTTGCCGCCAATGAGTCCTGCTTACTGGTGGGGCGAAAGCACTGGCTGGACTTTGGGTCTGCCTGATTTCAAAAGCTTTGTAGTGGTATTCCCATTTGCTGTTTTGGCGGTTGCCATGTGGTCGCCTGATTTCTTAGGTCACCAAGTTTTCCAAAAAATCAGCTATCCCGAGCGTTCAGAACGCACACACATGAACATCGATGATACCATGGTTGTCTGCTCATTGCGTCAAGCGGCAGGCTCTGTGCTTGGTGGTGCTAACTTTACCTCATCATGGGGTACATATATTGTACCTGCCGCCATCGCCAAACGCCCCATTCCAGCAGGTGCAATTTTGACTGCCGTCTTCTGTATCATTGCCAGCCTTTGGGGCTATCCGATGGACTTAGCGGTATGGCAGCCTGTACTATCCACTGCCCTGATTGTAGCGGTATTTGTACCATTGCTTGAAGCTGGCATGGAGATGACTCGTAAAGGCAAAACCACTCAATCTGCTGCCATCGTTGTCTTTGCTTCTGCCCTAGTAAATCCTGTATTTGGCTGGTCTTTGACCATGATGCTAGACAACTTGGGCTTGATTGGCGACAAAGAACGCAGTCGTGAATTGGGTCTAAGCGGACGAGTGATTATTCCTTTGGTAGGTTTTGCGATTTTATGTGCCATTATGGCAGCGGTTGGTATGCTTCCTGGCATTCCTGCATTGCTACCACAATTTAGAGTATAAAATCCAACCCAATAAAAAAGACCGATATTCTTTATCGGTCTTTTTTTATTCATCAAAACATCATTCAAAATCCACTTGTTTTTCTGGACTGGCTATGATAAACGCCTCTAATGTTTGGCAATTTTCCACCACTTTTAAAATATTAGGAAAATTGGTCAAATCCACCTTAAAGCGATTGGCATTATACACTTGTGGGATTAAACAAATATCCGCCCAAGTAATTTCATCACCAAACGAGTATTGACCGCTATGAACTTTTAATAATTCTTCTAAGGCAGTAAAATTCACCAAAATCCAATGGGCATACCAATCTTGTTTTTGCTCATCACTGATATTTAATTCGCCTGTTAAATATTTTAACACCCTTAAATTATTTAAAGGGTGGGTATCGCAAGCAATGATATTGCACATTGACAAAACAATGGCTCTATTGACATTATCCTTTGGTAATAATGGTATGGCTGGATATTCATTTTCCAAATAATCCAAAATTGCCATTGATTGGGTAATCACTTTGCCATTTTCTAATTCCAAAGCAGGAATAAGACCACTTGGGTTTTTGGCTTTATAATCGTCTGATTTTTGTTCGCCTTTAACCAAATGAACAGGGACAATCTCATAAGGCAAATTTTTAATATTTAGGGCAATACGCACCCGATAACTTGCCGAACTTCTAAAATACGAATAAAGTTTCATTGTTTTTTCCTTTAAAATATAAAAAAAGGGCGTGCAACAACACACCCCATTGGCATTATTCAGGCTTAATTTTGGTCAAAGTAAATCCAGTAAAACCAAAAATCAGCGTCAAAATAAAACACAAATAACAAAAGAAGGCAAATGGCACATAACTAATCACAGGCATACCAAACACCCCTGTCAAAAATCCGCCATACACGCCCCACGGCACAAGGGGATTGATGACCGTACCAGCGTCCTCAATGGTGCGTGATAGATTTTTTGGGTGCAGTCCCAAACGCTTATATTCTGGCAAAAAGGCGTTGCCTGATAATAATAGGCTCAAATACTGTTCGCCTACCAAGATATTGATACCAAAGGAAGTAAAGGCAGCGGCTGCCACACCACGAGAGGCTTTGGTAAGTAGGTGTCTCATTCCATCAAGTAGGGCAGGCAAAATACCAAGACCTTGCAGCAGTCCGCCTAAGGATAATGCCAAAATCACCAAAATTTGGGTAAAAAACATACTTTGCAAACCGCCACGAGAAACCAGTTTGCCCACATCGCCCAAATCCACACCCTCTGGCAAGGCATAGCCTGTAAAGAACCAGCCACCCATTTGTGATAAGGTGGGGTTAGAATGGGTGTAGGTTAGCACAATGGCGGTAACAATGCTGGCTGAAATGGCGTAGATGGCGTTGATTTTCATCAAAGCCATCACAATCAAAATGGCAAAGGGAATTAATGTATATCCGTGCACCAATCCGCTTTTTAACAGATTGTCTTTTAATTCTACCACCGCCGACAAATCGCCTGTCGCTGACGGCATAAACATAAAAATAATGGCGGTAATCAGCCACGCAGGAATGGTGGTGTACATCATATTTTTGATATGGTCAAACAAATCCACGCCCACAATGCTTGCGGCAATGGCGGTGGTGTCGGACAAAGGCGACATCTTATCGCCAAATAACGCCCCAGAGACCACCGCTCCTGCGACAATCGCAGGATTTGCCCCAAAACCGCTTGCCATGCCCAAAAACGCCACACCCACGGTGGCACAAGTGGTAAAACCGCTACCCAACGCCAAGCCCACCACGCTTGACAAAATAAAGGCAGACAGATAAAACCACTCGGCACTTAACACCCCAAAACCATAATGCATCAAAGTGGGAATCGCCCCACTCATCATCAAAGCAGACACCAAAAGACCGATGGACGAAAACAGATAAATCGCCCCCATACCTGTGGACACGCCGCCTATCATTCGCTCTTGCATATCGTCAAATTTTAGCCCCTTTGACAAACCAAACAGCAACAGACCTAAAATGACAATCAGTAGCGACAACAAGGGCACAAAGCCCCATTTAATCATCGTCAAAGCCAGCACAAAGACCACGATGACGGCAATGGGGACGGCTTGTTTGGGGGTTAGGTGTAGAAGAGGGGTTTGATTGCTCATAAAAATTCCTTATAACCATTTGATGACATTATAACTCATACCCTTGTCATCATAAAATATTTTGTATTATAATCAAAAATGGTCGTGCAATCCAAACAAAACCACACGACCATTCATTGACATTTTAAGCCATTTATCGGCAAAGCCAAATAATCAAATCGTCTTCACCGTATTAACAATCTCGCCAAAAATGCTGTTGCCGTCTTTGTCATTCATATAAATCTTGACAGTGTCGCCATTATCCAAAAATTCGGTTTGGGGTTTGCCACTCTCAATGGTCTCATACATACGCACCTCAGCAATACAGCAGTAGCCAACACCGCCGTGTTCTACCGATGAGCCGTACAGATTGCCTTGTTTGTTAGACACCGTACCAGAACCGACAATCGTCCCCGCTTCAATCTCACGAGTTTTGGCAAGGTGCGACAAAAGCCTTGCAAAGTCAAAGGTCATATCCACGCCTGCATTGGGGCAACCAAAGGGCTTGCCGTTAATCTCTACATTTAGGGGCAAATGCACCTTATTATCCGCCCACGCACAGCCCAGCTCATCAGGCGTTACAAAGACAGGGCTAAAAGCTGAAGCTGGTTTTGATTGCAAGAAACCAAAGCCTTTGGCAAGTTCGCTAGGAATAAGGTTACGCAGGGAAACATCATTGACAAGTCCAATGAGTGCAATCGCCTTACCAGCCTGTTCTGGACTTGCCCCAATCGGCAAATCGGTAGATACCACCACCACTTCGGCTTCTAGGTCAATGCCCCACTCTTTTTTGGCAAGTACATCACCTCTTGGAGCGATAAAGCTGTCCGAACCGCCTTGATACATCAATGGATCATCATAGAATGACTCTGGCACCTCGCTATTTCTTGCTTTTCGTACCAGCTCCACGTGGTTCAGATACGCCGAGCCGTCCGCCCACTGATAGGCTCTGGGTAAGGGCGAGTGGCAAGCGTTTTGGTCAAAAGGCGTGCCAAAACTTTCATCGTCATTTAGCTTATCATAGACCGCTTGTAGCTGTTCTTTGGCGGCTGCCCAGTCGTCAAGGGCGTTTTGCAAGGTGGCAATATCAGGTTCGCTATAACGGCTTAAATCACGGCTTACCACCACAAGGCGACCGTCTCGGCTGTTGTTTTTTAAAGTGGCTAATTTCATCTTTTTTTCCTTAAAATTTTGCTTAAAATTAGATTATACATCAATTTTAATCATCATCATATTTGATTTTTTAAAAATAAATCCAATATGGCATAAAAAACCGCCCATTGTTCTTTATTTTAAAATCAATTTAAAATGACATTTAGGCGGTTTTTATCGCTTATACTTCTGGCGGTTCGGTGCCATCGTGTACCCATCTGGCGTGTTTAGGGGCTTTTTTGGTAACCGCCCATTCGTTTAGCATATCCCATTTGACCTTATCAAGTGCCTTTGACTGTTTTTCGGTCGTTACATCAAACGCCAGTTCAATGCGGTGTCCGTTGGGGTCAAAGAAATAAATGGAATGAAACAGCGTGTGATTGGTTGGACCAATGACATCAATGCCGTCCTTAATCAATTTTTCTTTGGTGGCAAGGAGTTTTTCCATACTTTCCACCTTTAATGCCAAATGCTGCGTCCAAATGGGCGTGTTGGGGTCTCGCCCCATTTCTGGACGGGTCGGCAATTCAAAAAACGCTAAAATATTACCGCCCCCTGCGTCCAAAAAGATGTGCATATAGGGGTCTTCCTCGCCTGTGGACGGCACTTTATCTTCGCCAATTGCCAAAACAAAATCCATATCCAGATGCTTTTGATACCACTCTACCGTTTCTTTAGCATCTTTACAGCGGTAGGCGACATGGTGTACACCTTGTGTGATAGCCATAATGTTTTTCCTTAATTTAAAATGGGCAAATTTTTAATAAAATCGTGATTAAACTGTATTAAAAATCATAACCAATTTTTAAAATATGTTTAGATAAAAGCGGACGATATTTTTTTATAATAAAAATACAATCCGCCTTTATCAATTTGCATTCAACTTTAATTATCGTCTAATTAAAATTATTCGGCTGGTACTTCTAGCACGCCACGGCGGATTTGGTCTCGCTCTAAGCTCTCAAATAGGGCTTTAAAGTTACCCTCGCCAAAGCCTTGTGCATAGTCGCCTTTTCTTTGGATAAATTCAAAGAACACAGGTCCCATCAAGGTTTCAGAGAAAATCTGTAATAGTAGGCGTGGCGTACCATCTTCGGTCGTACCATCTAGCAAAATGCCGCGGGCTTGCAATTCTGCCACAGGCTCACCGTGTCCTGGCAAGCGTTCTTCTAGCATTTCATAATAGGTATCTTTTGGTGCGGTGGCAAGTGGCACGCCTGCGGCACGAAGTTTGTCAATGCTTTCAAGCAAATTATCTGACAAGAACGCAATGTGCTGAATACCCTCGCCATTAAACTTCATCAAAAATTCTTCAATTTGTCCGCCGCCTTGCTTGGACTCTTCGTTTAGTGGAATACGGATTTTGCCATCTGGGGCGGTCAAGGCACGACTTGCCAAGCCTGTATATTCGCCTTTGATGTCAAAGTAGCGGATTTCTTGGAAGTTAAAGAATTTTTGGTAGAAATTGTACCAGTAGTCCATACGACCACGATACAGGTTGTGCGTTAGGTGGTCAATGACCTTAAAGCCAAAGCCAACAGGGTTTCTGTCCACACCTTCGATGAATTCAAAATCCACATCATAAATGGTGTTGCCGTCTTCATAGCGGTCAATAAAATAGATGAGCGAGCCGCCAATGCCCTTAATCGCTGGCAGTTTTAGCTCCATTGGGTTGGTTTTGACTTCCACAGGTTCAGCACCCAATTCAATGGCTCTTTCATAGGCAAATTTGGCGTCCTTAACACGAAAGCCCATCGCACACGCCCCAGCACCGTGCTCTTGGGCAAAGTAGTAGGCTTGGCTGTTTTTGGTGCGGTTGATTAGGATATTGATACCGCCTTGACGATATAGTGAAACATCTTTTGAGCGGTGGCGAGCCACTTCGGTAAAGCCCATTTTTTCAAAAATTGGCTCTAAGAAACCTTCATTTGGGCTTGAAAATTCCAAAAATTCAAAACCGTTTAATCCCATTGGATTTTCAAATAAATCTGCCATAACAATCATTCCTTAATGATGTGCGATATTGCACTTAGGTAACACACAACTCATCGCAACGGATAAGTCAATCCAATTCACCAGCATTGGCTTGGTATTTTATGATGTCTTTGTAAAATAAATCATCAGATACCAAAGATAATACTTGTCAAATTCGTGCTTGCTATCATAAAATAGCCGCACCAAATGTACAAATTGTTTTTTTGACTAATTTATTGGATATTTCAATGAATATCACTTTTCGCCAGCTTAAAGCCTTCACCAGTGTAGCCCGCCATAAAAGTTTTACCAAAGCCGCTGATGAGCTGCACCTAACCCAATCATCGCTAAGCGGTCTGATTAAAGAAATGGAGCGGCATATTGACACCAGATTGTTTGACCGCACCACTCGCCAAATTCATCTGTCAGATGCAGGCGAAAGAATCCTGCCACACGCCCTAAGAGTCTTGCACGACATGCAGCTTTTGGGCAATGAAATTGCTGACCTCAAAGACTTTCATCAGGGCAAAGTGCGTATCGCTGCCCCACAACAACTGGCTGCATCAGCGATGCCTGAGTTGATTCGTCAATTTAAACTGACCTATCCTGATATTCAGGTAAATTTGATTGACTGCTCCATCGAAGATGTTATCAATCAAGTGCAAATCTTGGACGCTGATTTAGGCATTGGTCCTGAGTATCCATTTAGTGCCGATGTGGTTGCTAATGAGCTGTTTACTTCGCCCTTTTGCTTGGTGCTACGCCCAGACCACCCACTTGCCGACCGCCAAAAGCTCACTTGGCGTGATTTGGGCGAAAATGACCTAATTACCCTACAAGAACCCTTTGCCAAGCAGATTGCTGATGAATTGCCTTTGGACATCAGTTCTCGACTGTTTCGTAGCGATTATGAGGTTAATTTTTTATCCACCGCATTAGGCATGGTCAAAATGGGTCTTGGTATCACGGTTGCACTCAGCTATGCTGATGCTTGGGTCAAGGAACAAGGGCTTGTAATGGTACCAATCAGCGAACCTGTCATTAGTCGCAAATTTTTGCTTTACAAAAACAAACATCGCTCCATTACCCCAGCCACCGCAGCTTTTGAGAATTTTTTGGCAAAATATGTCAGTGCTTGGGGTCATCATCAATCAGCTTAATACAATTTATTGAAATAAGGAATTATAAACCATGCAACTGATGCGTTCATTGATTTTATGTGCCAGTCTATTATTTGCTCAACACGCTTTGGCAGAAGATTGGACATATTTTTCTAACAGCACTGACAACACTGACTTTTATTATGACTTAGACAGCTTGGAGCTTGACGAGCTGGGCGACTATACCCTTCATGTTGCTGCCATCTATGATGAGTGGCGATATTTAGATGATGGGGTCACATCGTACAATTCATCCATTGAGCATTGGAAGCTTGATTGCTCCAATAACATGGTGCGTGTTGATGATGAATTTTATTGGTCTGATGATGAAATCGTTGGCGAAAACTTAGGCGAAGGCGACTGGGAAGTCATCAATGAGGAAACCATCGCCGATGATTTACGCCAAGAACTTTGTGGGATTTGATGACAAACCTACATCACGGTCAGTCAGATAAAAAATTTGCCACAGCGGCAAATTGCTCATCAGTTGTTTGACAAGCATACATTGCTTCACGAAATGCGTTAGAATTGGGCAAGCCTCCCGTGTACCAAGCAATATGTTTGCGAGCAATGCGACACCCAGAATATTCGCCATAAAAACGATACAACTCCTCCAAATGAGCCAAGACAATCTGACGAAGCTCGGTAAGGTTAGGTGCTGGCGGTACTTCGCCAGTCCTAACAAAATGAGCAATATCCCTAAAAATCCACGGCTGACCCTGTGCCGCCCGCCCAATCATCACCGCATCTGCACCTGTCATTGCCTGCACCGCCACCGCTTTGGCTGGACTGTCAATATCACCATTGACAATCACAGGAATATTGATGGATTGTTTGACTTCTTTAATCAATTCATAACGAGCCTGCCCTGTATAAAAATCCTCTCTGGTGCGTCCATGAATGGCAATGGCAGCAATGCCTGCCTGCTCAGCAATCTTAGCAACACTGAGGATATTTTCCTGACCATTGGCAAAACCCAAGCGAGTTTTGAGCGTCACAGGCACATTAACCGCATTGACCGCTGTATCAAGCAAGCGTTTGACCAAATCCTCATCTTGTAGTAATGCTGAGCCTGCTAATTTTTTGCACACTTTTTTGGCAGGACACCCCATATTGATGTCCACAATCTGAGCCCCATTATCCACTTGAAAACGAGCCGCATCTGCCAATTTATCAGGTTCAGCCCCTGCAATTTGGGCAGAAATCGGGGCAATTTCTCCATCAAAATTGGCACGATACAAAGACTTTTTGCGAGCATAAAGAGCGGTATCAGCAATAATCATCTCGCTGACCGCATGCCCTGCTCCAAAAGATTTGCATAATTTTCGAAACGGATTATCCGTCACCCCTGCCATCGGTGCAACGCACAATCTGTTCTCAATCGTCAAACCCCCTATTTGCAAGGGTTGTAGCAGAATGTGTTGATTTTTAAGGGGTTTTTCTTGATTTTGTGTTGTGGTCATTGTGGTATAAACTTACATCAAATAGGATAAACTTGCATATTTTGAAATCAATATTGCACCCTATTTGCAACTTTTTTAAACCAAGTTGCAAATTTGTGGGTACAATCACAAAACGCAATTTAAGATATGCTACGAACAATCTTCACGCCAACACTTTGTGCCTGTTTGATGGCGTTAGGCTTATGAATGGTCAGCGTGATTTGTCGGCAAGGATATTTTGTCAAAATATGAGTTGCAATCTTATCAGCCAAAGTTTCCAATAATTCCGCTTTGGCACGATGGCATATTTCCTCAATATCCTCACAGACTGTTTTATAATTGATGACATGAGCTACATCGTCATCAGCAATTGCTCGACTCATGTCGCATACCATCTCAGCATCGATGACCAAAAGCTGTTTAATCGCCCGCTCCCAATCATAGACACCAATCAGTGTATTGATGTTCAAACCTTGAATAAAAACAACATCATTCATCACAAACCTCTTAACTTTCGCTGATGATACAGCAAATCTGCACTAAAAATAAGTAAAGCCAGCCAAATCATACCAAAAACAATCACACTTTGCCAAGTAAATGGTTCGTGATAATAAAACACCGCCAATAAAAAGACAATGCTGGGGGTCAGATAGCCCATAAAGCTAAGTAGCGTAAATGCCACCATTTTGGTAGAACGATTATATAGCAACAAAGGGATTAGAGTGATGGGACCTGCCAGCATCAATAAGCCAATCTGACTGCTTAGCCAAAAATCTGGTGATGCACTTGCCACTGAGGCATTGGCAAGCCAAATCAAACAAAGCGGTAGTAATAAAGCAGTCTCAATAAATAAGCCATCAATGGCATCAAATGGTGTTTGTCGCTGAATGACCCCGTAGATGCTAAAACTAATCGCCAATAATAAACTGACCCATGGCACACCACCCAGCCAAAACACCTGAACCAACACCGCCAACATGGCCAAAAACACGCTGACGATTTGTAATTTTCTTAATTTTTCCTTAAAAAATATCAAAGAAAATGCCACGCCCATCAATGGATTGATAAAATAGCCCAAGCTGGCTTCTAGCACCTGATTATTTGCCACTGCCCACACATAGGTCAGCCAGTTTGTACCAATCATCAACGCCGCCAAAAAAGTCAAAGCAAGCCATTTTGGCTGAGTCTTAATGATATTTAGCCAAGCCGTCCGTCTGGCAATCAATAACACCATCGATAGCACCACCAAAGTCCACACCACTCGATGAACGATGACTTCAATGGCGTTATAATGACTTAACTGCTTGAAATATAAAGGAAAACTTCCCCATAATAAAAAAGCAGATAAGGCAGTTATGACCCCTTGAACGCTGGTCGTGATGGGTTTTTGCATACTCGTATCCAAACTCTTAGCAAAGAAAAAACTTAAATCAAAAGTCGGTTTTGCCAAAGATATGAATCATCATTTTTTGGCATATGGTCATATTTTCTAAGCGAATCAAAAAGCAAAAGATTGGCACACCGCCAATCTTTTTTTCAAATAAAATCTAAACAATCATTCATCAATAACCTGAATGTTCAGACCCACTTGATTGGCAAGATTGGCAAAATTTGGAAAGCTGGTGTTTACCGTCTGCGTGCCATGAATAATGATGTCATCGGACGCTCTGACGCTTGCCACCGCAAAACTCATCGCAATGCGATGGTCGTGATGACTTTCAATGACTCCGCCACCAAAAATCGCTGTCGTTTCCCCTGCCTTACCCTTGCCATGAATAATCATGCCATCATCAAGCACCTCGCATTCGATACCCAAAGTGGTCAAACCCTCCGCCATCACCGCAATACGGTCAGACTCTTTGACCCTTAGTTCTTTGGCACCTGTTAGGGTTGTTTTGCCAATGGCACAGCTTGCCGCCACAAACAGAACAGGAAATTCATCAATGGCTAACGGCACTAAATGTTCTGGGATATCAATGCCCATCAGCTGCGATGGCTTGACGATAATATCAGCGATTGGTTCGCCACCCACCACAGTTTCATTAGTGATGCTAATGTCTGCACCCATCAATGTTAAAATATCAATCACGCCTGTGCGAGTGGGATTCATGCCAACTTTTTTGATGGTCAGTCCCTCTCCTTGACCGATTGCCGCCAACACCATAAAAAACGCAGCACTTGAAATATCAGCTGGCACGATAATATCGCACGCAGTCAAGCGACCACCACCCGTTACTGTAATGACACCATCTTTGCTGTGTACAGGATAATTAAAGGCATTAAGCATTCTTTCTGTATGGTCTCGGCTAATCTCAGGCTCAGTAATGGTGGTTGTACCTTTTGCCCATAAAGCCGCCAAAATCAGACAGGATTTAATCTGTGCTGACGCCACAGGCAAAGTATAATCAATGGCTGTCAAAGACTGACCACCTGTGATGGATAATGGTGCTGTGCCTTTTTCGCCCGTGGACTGGATTATCGCCCCCATTTGACGCAGTGGCTTAGCAACTCGCTCCATGGGTCTTTTTGATAAGCTGACATCGCCTGTCATGACACTATCAAACTGCTGAGCGGATAAAATTCCTGCCAATAAACGCATGCTTGTGCCACTATTGCCCATATACAAAGGCTTATTTGGTGCATTAAGACCATCAATGCCCACACCATGAATCACTACTTGGTCGCCCTCTCGTTCAATCTTGACACCCATGTCGCTGAATGCTTGCAGGGTTGCCAACGCATCTTCACCTTGCAAAAATCCACTGACTTTGGTCACACCATCAGCCAAAGAACCAAACATGATGGAACGATGAGAGATAGATTTATCGCCTGGTACAGTAATCGTACCCAAGATGGATTGGGCGGGTTTAATATGATAGCTTTGATTGGTCATATAAATATCCTGATGGGTAGATGAATGATGGCTGGTATCGTGACTGGTGAGCATATGCCCAAAATGCCTGCGAACATCTCTTGATTTGCCAAGCCAAGCCAGTAATGACTGCGACTGCTCTTGATGTATCAGCTGGCGAAATTCGCCCAAATGTGCCGAAAACTCGTCCAACGCCTGCAAAATCGCTGTCTTATTTGCCAAGAAAATATCGTGCCACATTTGTGGATCGCTGGCAGCAATGCGACTAAAATCTCGAAATCCCCCAGCGGCATATCGCAAAATATCTAAATTATCGTCATGCTCTGCTAATTGATGCGTCAGGGAGAATGCTAGCAAATGCGGTAAATGACTGGTGTAAGCCAGCACTTGGTCATGCCTATCGCTTGACATCAATACCACATCAGCACCCAATGCCTGCCATAAGGCTTGTAATTTTTGTATGTCTTTGGCATCGCTATGATTATCAGGGCATAAAATCAATTTGTGCCGAACAAACAAATCGCCTTTTCGGGCTTCAAAGCCTGAATTTTCCGCTCCTGCAATCGGGTGTCCGCCAATAAATCGATGATGCTGACCAAAAATCTGCCGAGCTGCTTGCAATAAATCAGCTTTGGTGCTGCCAACATCGCTGATGATGCAATGCTCTGGTAATTTTTTAAGCGTTGATAAGGCATGAATTTGGGCAAATAACTTTGGTATGGATTGCACAGGCGTTGCCAAGACAATCAGGTCTGACCCCTGTGCAACTTGCGATAAATCAGTATGACCTTCTGCAATCAGACCTGCTTGGCAAGCCAATCGAATACTTCGCTCATTGCTATCCACCGCCACGATACGACGCATCAATGGCGTGTCTTGGTTTGCTTGCACCAATGCCTGCACAAAGGACGCACCAATCAAACCAAGCCCAACCACACAAATCTGGTCAAAAATTGGCTGTCTTATCTTATTCATACCAGTACATCTTGGCATTTTGCCTGTGTTAAAGTATTTGCCCCTTGATGATTATAGCACTGCCTTTGGATACGAACCCAAAATCCGCAGCTCTTTGGCAAGCACTCTCATTTCATCAATCGCTGTCGATACGCTTTCATCGCTGATATGTCCGTCCATGTCAATGAAAAACACATACGACCACTTATTAGGTCTTTCTGGACGAGTTTCGATGCTGGTCATGGATACACCATGCTTGTACAAAGGTTGTAATAATTCAAGCAATGCCCCCGCCTTATCAGGACTTGACACCATGATTGAAGTTTTATCCGTACCTGACGGTGCAATTTCTTCACGACCGATGATGAGGAATCTGGTGGTATTGCCTGGATTGTCTTCGATGTTTTCATGCAATTTGTGCAGACCATATTCAGCCACCGCCACTTCGCCTGCAATCGCTGCTGAATGCCATTCGTTTTGCAGACGACGAGCTGCCTCACCATTGCTGGATACCGCCACTCGCTCCACATTGGGAAAATTCACATCCAGCCAATGACGGCATTGTGCCAACGCTTGCTGATGAGCATAGATACGACTTAGGCTCTCCACTCGGGTGTGTTCTGCCACCAAGAAATGATGATGAATGGGTAGTTCTACCTCACCGATGATTTTTAGTGTTGATGACAAAAAAGCGTCCAAAGTATGGTTAACCACGCCTTCTGATGAGTTTTCGACAGGCACAACACCATACATGGCATTGCCCGACTCCACCTCACGAAAGACATCGGTGATGGTTGTCAAAGAAACGGTCGTAGCAGCTTTGCCAAAGTGTTTGAGTGCAGCAGCGTGCGTAAAAGTCCCCACAGGCCCTAAGAATGCCACTCGTTGCGGCTCTTCTAGCTCCAAGCACACCGACATAATCTCACGAAACAGACGAGCCATTTTTTCGCCAGACAGCGGCCCTTCATTGCGAGCCATGACGGCTTTTAGCACCTGAGCCTCTCGCTCTGGACGATAAAAAATTGGGTGGTCGCCATGATTTTTTTTGACCACAGCGACTTCTTGGGCGATTTTAGCACGCTGATTGATGAGTTGCTGAATTTGCTCGTCAATCACATCAATTCTGCGGCGGTGAGCTTGAATTTCATCGGTATTGATGGGGGTGTTTTCGCTCATTGCTCGGTATCCTTCTATCAAAATATCGACTTAAACCATAAATACCACCATCATACACGATTTTTTGTGTTTGGTGTAGGCTTTCGACAAATTTTATTTATGCTTTTTGTATTTTTCATCATTTTTGGTTATAAAAACTCACACACCACTGATTGTTGGCACAGCCATCAAAATATTATCTATTTGGTGATTTAAATAAGCTAATATGGCGATACAATCACTCGTATTTTTATAACTTTTTTTCATAAAAAAAGTATTGTCTTTTAAAAATTTTTATCTTATGATATGGCTCATTCCTCCCTTCATTAGCATTAGGAGACTGCGATGAAATTGATGAAAACCCTACTTGTTGCCCTAGCGTTGACTGGCAGTGCAGCCTATGCCCAAAGTTGCGAGCAAGCCATTGAAAGCGAAGACAGTGCGGCTGCTAACATCTGTGAAAAAGAGCTTGCCTCATCAAACGATGCCAATCTGCAATATTTGACTGGTTTTGCTTATGACAAAAAAGAAGACTTTGAAAATGCTGCCAAGTTCTATGCCAAAGCCGCTGAGCAAGGACATGCCAAATCTCAATACAACCTAGCCACCATGTATTCAGATGGTCAAGGTGTTGCACGAGATGAAAAGAAAGCAGCAGAATGGTACACCAAAGCCGCCGAGCAAGGTCACCCAGAGGCTCAATTCAACTTAGCAGTCATGTATCGCAAAGGTTATGGGGTCGCCAAAGATAAAGCCATCGCCAAAGAATGGTTTGGTAAAGCCTGCGACAACGGCATTCATGAAGGTTGCTCTCGTCGCTAATATCACGATAGCATGATATCCACCCCTTTTATCACTCCATTGATAAAAGGGGTTTTTCATGGGCTTGCTTGATGATTGATTTTTGCTTGCAAAATTTAACCCAGCAGCCACCCCAACAGAACCTAACAAGCCATTCATGATTCGCCTAGAAAATTGCTTAGTCGCACGACCAACATTCAACATTGACACACATATTATCTAGACTGATTTAAATCAGACCACGACAGCTTTTTACTTCATCAAACTGATAAATTAAAAAATTTTACTTGTCAAAAATACGATACATATGTAAACTAAACACAATTACCCAACTCCTTGACATTCTGTTGTCTTGGACATCGGCAATCAACAAGAAAGGTTTTTTATGAAAAGATATCAATGTATTGTTTGCGGCTGGATTTATGATGAGGAACTTGGCTGCCCAGAAGAAGGCTTGGCACCTGGTACTCGTTGGGAAGATATTCCAGACGACTGGACCTGCCCAGAATGTGGTGTAGGCAAGCTGGACTTTGAAATGGTAGAAATCTAATCCGCAGCATGATGACCAGCACCCCTTTTCACGCACAGCCACGCACACCGCCCGACTCATGGCAACGATTCGGTCAAATCGATTGGTATCCGTCCGATTTGTCTGACCATCTTTATCAAGCCATCATTGATATTGGCGATGGCATTCAGTTGTGTGTGGAAGCTGGGGGCAATCCTGACAATCCTGTGATTATTTTTGTAGCAGGACTTGGTTCTCAGATGTTATTTTGGTCAGATGATTTTTTAAAATTATTCATGGAGGCTGGTTTTTTTGTCATTCGTTTTGACAACAGAGACACAGGATTGTCCAGCAAAATTCAGATTGACGGTCTGCCCAGACTCAATCCTCTAAAAATGATGCTCAAAATGCAAGCAGGATTGTCCAATCGCCAAGAACAAGTCGCCTATACACTCACCGACATGGCAGAGGATGTAGCTCGCCTGACTAAGACCTTGCAGCTTAGTCAAGTCAATCTGGTCGGTGCATCGATGGGCGGCATGATTGCCCAAATCGTTGCTGCACGCTACCCCAAATATATCCAAAATCTGATTTTATTATTCAGCACATCCAATAGAGCATTTTTAAGACCGCCCAATCCCAAGCAATTCATGACTTTCATTCGTCGTCCCGAAAGTCATTCTCAAAGAGACATGGTACGCCATAGCGTCTGGTTCATGACCGCTGTTGGTTCGCCAGGTCATTTGGACATCAAAGGCACTCGTGCCATTGCCGAAAAACGCTACCAAAGAAATTTTCACCCATTAGGCGTATCTCAACAGCTCACCGCCATCTTAGCATCTGGTTCTATTTTAAGATTTAGCAAACAAATCAAAGCAAAAACCCTCATCATTCACGGCGATAAAGATGGGCTGCTACCAGCCAGTCATGGCAAACTTCTTGCCAAAACCATTCCCAATGCCAGCTTTACTTTGGTGCAAGGTTTGGGGCATGATTTGCCAGCCTACTATCATGCACATTTGGTGGATTTAATCAGTCGCCATTGTCGATGATATTGCCAATAAATTGGTCGGTTTGATTGCCTCAAACGACCCACTATCCATTTCATCAATCCGTCAAACAAAGGCTAAAATTTGCCAGAAATGACTTTGTTTTGTGCAGGTTTTTTGATATGATAAGGGGCATTATTTGGTTATTTCTTTGGCAAAAAATTTACTCGGTCATCTGATGAAAACTGTGCATTTTACCACTGGCGATACCGCCATCATCAATAACATCTATTGTATTGGACGCAGTTATGCTGAGCATATCAGCGAACTTGGCAACACGCCAACAGGCGAACCTGTGGTTTTTTTAAAACCAACCACCGCCTTAACCACCGCCAATACCTTGACACTACCCTCCTTTTCAAATGACATTCATCACGAAGTTGAGCTGGTTTTATACATCGGTCAAGATGTGGCTGATGATGCAGTGGCAACCGTTGAATGCGTGCAGGCGTATGGTGTTGGGCTTGATTTGACCGCCAGAGATATTCAAGCCAAACTCAAAGAAAAAGGCTTGCCATGGACGCTTGCCAAAGGATTTAAAGATGCAGCTTGGCTATCTCCTTTAACACTTGGCACGCCTGATGTCTGTGAGCTTTTTTTGTCGGTTAATGACGAAGTTCGTCAGCACGACACCACCGATAAAATGATTTTTGATATTGCTTACCAGCTTGATTATCTGCATCGACATTTTGGTCTAAGAGCAGGTGATTTGATTTATACTGGCACACCAAAGGGCGTGGGTAAACTTACCGCTGGCGACACAATGACAGCAGGCATCAATGGCGATAAATTTGTCCTCTCTGTCGCCTAATACACTCATGATGGTCAAATTGTTCAGCCATCATCAATATTTTAAACGATTGTTTCAATAAATAGGAAGTTTTATGAATATCTTGGTCTTGGGTACAGGTGGACGAGAGCACGCCTTAGCTTGGGCGTGTGCCAAAGATGAACGAGTACGCACTGTCTTTGTTGCCAAAGGTAATGCTGGTACAGCCACTGAGCCAAAACTACAAAATGTCGATTTGGACATCGCCAATCATGAACAGCTCATCACATTTTGCCAAAACAACGATGTTGCTTTCGTGCTGGTTGGCCCAGAAGCACCTTTGGTTGCTGGCGTGGTTGATGATTTGCGTCAGGCTGGCATTGCCATTTGGGGGCCAACACAATATTGTGCTCAGCTGGAAGGCTCAAAAGCTTTTGCCAAAGCCTTTATGAAACAGCACAACATTCCCACCGCTTTTTATGAAGTCTTCACCGATGCTCATGCTGCCAAAGACTACATCGTTGCCAAAGGCACGCCCATTGTCATCAAGGCAGACGGTCTGGCGGCTGGCAAGGGTGTGATTGTCGCCACCAATCAAGAGGAAGCATTTGCTGCCGTAGATGATATGTTGGCGGACAATAAATTTGGCGATGCTGGCAGTCGTGTCGTCATCGAAGAATTTTTGGCTGGCGAGGAGGCCTCATTCATCTGCATGATTGATGGCAAAAATATCCTACCAATGGCAACCAGCCAAGACCACAAACGCATCTTTGAGGGCGACTTGGGGGCAAATACTGGTGGCATGGGTGCATATTCCCCTGCTCCTGTTGTTACTCCGTCAGTACATGATAAAGTCATTGAGCGTATCATTCGTCCTGTGGTTGATGCAATGGCAAATCATGGCACGCCTTATACAGGCTTTTTATATGCAGGCTTGATGATTGATGAATGTGGCAATCCACAAGTCATTGAATTTAACTGCCGATTTGGCGACCCTGAGACGCAGCCCATCATGATGCGACTAGAAAGCTCTTTGGTACATCTGATTGAACAGGGCTTGGCAGGCAATCTACCTGCTCATGCCGACTGGTCGAAACAGGTTGCCTTAGGTGTAGTGCTTGCCAGTCGTGGCTACCCAGAAAGTAGCTCCAAGGGCGATGTCATCACAGGATTGTCCACCAACAATCCTGCCATCAAAGTATTTCATGCTGGCACAAAACAGGTTGATGGCAACATTGTTACCGATGGTGGACGAGTACTGTGCGTCACTGCACTGGCAGATGATATTGCCACCGCACAAACCACCTCCCTAGAAGCCATCAAAGACATTCACTTTGATGGCATGCAATATCGTCGTGATATTGGCTGGCGTGCCATCAATCGATGACTGCCGATAAAAAAGAGCGAGACATCATCGCTCTTTTTTCTTAACATCTTTAAAACGCCTTCACCTTAAAATTTCGGCGGCGGTCTAAGGTCTAAAAAGTATGCCAAACTAGGTTTTTTCGTTCGCCATTAACTTGCCTGCGGTTGGGAAGATAGTAGCGGCTTGACAAGCTCACCACGAACGGTTTTCTTTGTGGCATACTTTTTGAACCAGAACCAAAATTTCTTATTCGTCTGATGGTGTTTGGTTAGACCCATCAGACACAAGGTATCCATGATGGTCAGCCTGATTGCCAAATTTTTATCCATAAAAAGTACGTACACAAGCCATTGGCTGCCAATTTATCCATCAAATCTTTACCATCAATCAGTCAAACCAATGATAGCGAGTATGGAACGACTTGGGCAACTGATTGGTGGCTTTTTGTGAAAAATACAAAATCAGTTTTTAAGCAGATAAGCAAAGCACACCTTTTTGCATACTGTTTTTGTCAAGGGTAATCTGATTGATTATTTTACCCATTAAGCATCAGTCGGATAACAAGCATTAGCGATTTTATTGGCAAAATGCTATAATAGCGACATTGTCAAACAGTGTTATTGCAAGTTAATTATGAGTCAGCCACTTGATAAACTAAAAACCAGCCCATTCCAACGCCAGCTATCCATCGCCAAAACCTCGCTCAATATCGGTAAAAACTGGGCAAAATCAAGCGTGGGCGGACTACTGCTCAGCAAAGAACAAAGAGCCATTCAAAAACATCAGCTACTCCAAGAACAAGCTGACTATTTGGTTAGCGAACTTGGCAAACTTAAAGGGTCTGTGGTGAAAGTTGGTCAGATGCTGGCGTTATATGGCGAGCATTTTTTGCCCAAAGAAGTGCTAAATGCCCTGCACACACTTGATGCTAGTACAACGCCTTTGGCTTGGCAAGTCATCGAACACAGCATTCGTCAGGAGCTGGGCGATAGGATTGATGATTTTGACATTGAACGCACACCACTTGGTACAGCCAGTTTGGCACAGGTGCATAAGGCGGTGCATAAGTTCACAGGCAGACAGGTCGTCCTAAAAGTACAATACCCCAATGTAGCAAATTCCATCAATTCAGACCTTGCTATTTTTAAAAATTTATTAAAAATTACCAATGCCGTTCCTCAGACTAAGGCACTAGACGATTGGTTTTATGAAATCAATCATCTGTTGCACAAAGAAGTGGATTATCGCCTAGAAGCCAACACCACCAAGCGATTTGCTCGATATTTGGCAGACGATGAACGCTACATCGTACCGACCATTTATGATAATTATAGCACCGACCGCTTGATTTGCATGAGCTTTGAAGCTGGGGTCTCGCTCAATGATGAAAGCCTGACCACACTGCCTCAATCTCGAAAAAATGCCTTAGGACACGCTGCCATTGAGATTGTGCTAAGGGAGCTATTTGAATGGGGAGAAATGCAGACAGACCCAAATTTTGGTAATTATTTGGTGCGACATGAAGATGGCATTGATAAGCTGGTATTGCTTGACTTTGGTGCGATTAAACAATTTGATGAACATCTGCTTACCATTGCCAAAGGACTGATTCAGGCAGGCTATCAGCAGGATAAAACCCTGATGATGTCAGCGATGACTGGCTATCCATTCTTTGACCATCTCAACGGCAAGCCAAAATCCGACATGGCAGAGGTGTTTTTGATGGCATGCGAACCCTTTGCCAAGCCAAGCACCCTAGATTCACAACGCCTTGATGATACAGGCAGTTATCGATGGGCAGGCAGTGATTTGTACGCCCGTGTGATGGCACACGCCAAGCAAGGCATGCAGTCATTGGAATTTAGCCTGCCCCCCAAAGAGATGATGTTCATCAGTCGAAAATTCATCGGAGCGTACGCTTTACTGGTTGCTCTTGATGCTAGAACCGATGGCGACGCACTCATGGCACCATTCATGACTGCCCAAACCGCCAAAACTGATACTCTTACTTAGTCATCATCTAAACTAAAATTGCCCAGCATGCCCTTAAATATGTGTTAAATGTGTGTTAAATGCGTGTTAAGATTTTTTGACATCAAGAAATTTTAATACGCCATGAGCAGCGGCACGACCTGTGGCAAAACAGGCGGTCAAAAGATAGCCACCAGTCGGTGCGTCCCAATCAAGCATCTCGCCTGCACAAAACAGCCCTGCCTGATGCAAACACTGCAAATCATCGTCCAAGCAGGACCATTTCACACCGCCGCCTGTGCTAATCGCCTCATCAATGGGGCGAAATCCTGTGCATTTGATGGATAAATCCTTGATGTGATTTGCCATTTTTATAAAATCCGACCAGTCGGTTTTATTGGTGCATTCTCGCAAAACGGCAATCTTGACTTTATCAAGTCCTAATTTTTTTAACACAGTGTTAAGGGATTGTTTTTTGTTTTGTTGAACTATTTTAATGATGGCATCAAGGCTTTTGTCGGGCAATAAATCCAAATGCAGCACAAAACCCTCCTGATTCATCGCCTGTCTCATCGTGTGATTGAGTCGATAAATTAGACCGCTTTCTAGCCCATAATGGCTGATGATAATATCGCCCTGATGGCTGTGCTGTGGCTGCACCCAAGCCTTGACTCGCTTAATGGCTTGACCATACAGCGGCTCAATGAATGATGACCAGTCTTTTAACACGCCCACATTACTGGGGTATAGTGGCGTTAATTGCTCATCATCAAACCACTCTTGCCACGCCCCATCACTGCCCAGCTTAGCATGCGAACCACCGCCACACGCCAAAATCACGGCATCAAAATCTTGGGAAAATTGCCTGATGACCTCGCCTTTTTGGTCGGACTGCACCAAAGTTAAGGTGGTGCCTTGCACATCAATACAGCCGTGCCGATAATAAAACGCCACACCAGCCTCTGACAATCGATTTAGCCACGCTCGCACCAGTACCGATGCTTTCATCTGCGTTGGAAAAATGCGTCCAGTTGAGCCAACAAAACTCTCCACACCCAAACCCAACATCCACGCCCTGATGGCATTGGCATCAAAGCGTTGAACATAATTTGCCAATCGCTCATCATGCACCAAGTAGCGACTGACAAACTGGTCGAGCGGCTCAGCGTGTGAGATATTTAGCCCCGTCTTACCAGCCATCAATATCTTACGAGCGGCAGTCGGTTTATGCTCATACACAGACACCATCACATCATCATGGGACGACAACACCTCTGCCGCCATCAATCCTGCCGCTCCTGCACCAACAATGGCAATGTGCTTTTTATTCATCATCTTGTCTGCGTGCCAACCGCCCCAATCTCATCAAATCGGGTGCGATATCCTGCTGGTTTGGTAATCGTCAATTCTTGACAAAGCTCGCCTCTTGCCAGATATTTAATCTCAAAATGCGTTCGTGCTGATGATGGCTCAATCGTGCGTTTTTGATAAGGCAACAACCAAACAGCATCCAGCAAATCACAAGCCTCATCAATATAGCTGGCAATGTTGCTTGCCAACACAATACTCGCCCCTGCCTGCATACGAGATAATAAAAATTCAAAAAATGGCATATTCAGCCAGCGTTGATTTTTATTGTGCGGCTCTGGATTGGGGTACAACAAGAACACGCCTGCCAATGAATTTGGCTCAATAAAATGCACACAAAACGCAATGGCATCAGCATGAATGGCTTGCAGATTGTCTGGTGCATGCTGGTCAAACCGTTTATCAAATGCAGCAAATTTTTCACTGGTGCGTTCCACCGCCAGCAACTGTGCCTGCGGATTATTTTTGGCAAATAATAAAGCGTGCTTACCTTTGCCAGCACCAATCTCCAAATACAAAGGTCGATTCGTCTGGGTTAAAACCACGCCTTTGGGGGCGTGCAGATATTGCCAATGAAACTCTCTGGCAAAATGGTGGCTAAGTGACATAAATAAACTCTAATCCATCATTAGCATTGATGACAACCGACATCATACTTGTATCGGGCTTAATTTTTACCAATCTTATGTCTGATAACGGACAAACTTTGGCAAGACAGCCTACCATCAAAGGTTTGGCTAGCACCAACAAGCGTGTCATCAATCCCTTTTTGATACTTTTTTACAAAAAAACATCGTCAATAAAAAACCTAAGCAAATTCAACGCCCATATCATCAACAACATGCTTTTAAGAGATGAGATGATGAGTGAATGCTTGTGATGCGTATTATATCCTATTTTGATGAAATAATCGCCCTAAGATTGGCACAAATCTTGTCGCAACAAACATTTTCTTGACATAAAAATCCCCAAAAAATCAGCAGAATGCTTTATAATAGAACAAAACAATCACACGAGATTATTATGATTATTGCATACACCGATGGTGCTTGTAAGGGCAATGGCAAAGAGTTGGCGGCTGGCGGATTTGGTACGCACATCACCTACCCAAATGGCGACATACTCAACATCTGGGGTGGCGAGCCTGACACCACCAACAATCGAATGGAACTCATGGGAGCAATCACCGCCCTAGAACGCACGCCTGCCGATACACCGATTCAAATCTGGACGGATTCTAGCTATGTTCAAAAAGGCATCAGTGAATGGATACACGGCTGGAAAGCTCGTGGCTGGAAAAAATCAGACGGTAAGGCGGTACTTAATCAAGATTTATGGCAACGCTTAGATACCCTTAGTCAAAATCGCCGTATTGATTGGCAGTGGGTCAAAGGTCATGCAGGGCACGCAGGTAACGAAATGGCGGATAAACTTGCCAATCTGGGTGTCGATGGTGCTGGCGAAACATTCATTCCCGCCTTAACCGACCAAGACGCCACGCCAAATTCATCAACAGACATCAGTGTGCATACCACGCCATCGTCAGAGCATTGCGAACAAAACCCTGCCTATGATGGCGATACCAGTCGTATCAATCCTGATTTTTGGGCGTTATTACCCAAGCCTGACAATCGTGGCAAGCCCGAACGCCAACTCATCATGGATACAGAGACCACAGGTTTTGAAGACCAAGGCGGTGATCGTATCGTTGAGGTGGGTATCATTGAGATGGTTGGTCGCAAATTTACTGGCAAAAAACTGCATGTCTATATCAATCCCGACCGAGAGATGGACGAGGAAGTCATCAGAGTTCATGGCATTAGCAATGAATTTTTGACCGACAAACCAAAATTTGCCGAAGTCGCCCAAGACATTTATGAATTTATGGTGGACAGCGAAGTCATCGCACACAACGCCAACTTTGATATGCGATTTTTAAAAATGGAATTTGACAAAGTTGGACTGACCGACTTTTTGGATAGAGTTCAAGTGACCGACAGTCTGGCAATGGCAAGGCAAATGTATCCTGGTCAAAAAAATACACTTGACGCCCTAGTCAATCGCTTGGGTGTAGGCAATAAAAACCGTACTTTCCACGGGGCATTACTGGACTCTGAGATTTTGGCGGAAGTTTTTTTGGCGATGACAGGCGGTCAGCTTGCTTTGTCAATGGACGAAGAAGTCAAAAATAGTGAACAAAATGAACAAGGGGTTGCGTTTAGCGATTTATCACAATATGCCAGCCTAATTCAGCAGTCTGGTGCTGATTTTGACGCTGACCGCATTTGGCGAGAGTCTGTCTTATCGTGATGTGGGTCATTCGTGGCAGTGGTGTATTATGTGATGAAAATGGTCTGCCACACACTTTTGCCAATACGCCAAAATCAGCCATCAAGCTATTTGCACCGCCCCATCATTGGTTGGCGACACATGCCATCGGATTGACGGACGCATTGGAGCTTGGGTTGATATATCCCTATGGGCAAGGCTATGACAGCAAAACCGCCAAAAACCTGCAATTCATCGAATTTGGCAACTTGCTTAGCCACATGGACGAAACAGCCGCCAATCATCTAAGCCACGCCATTGCTTTGGTTCGGTGGCAACATGAGCATCAATTTTGCGGTGTGTGTGGTAACAAAACCATCTTTCATCGCCACGAATACGCCAAAATCTGCACCGCCTGCAAACATCACGCCTATCCACGCATACAGCCGTGTGTGATTGTTGCCATCGTTCGTACTGACACACCAAAACCACAGCTACTACTTGCCAGACACCACAAGCACAAAAGTGGCATATTTGGACTGATTGCAGGCTTTATGGAAGCAGGCGAGACGGTCGAAATGGCGATTGTACGAGAGGTGCAAGAAGAGATAGGCATTTGCATCAAGGACATTCGTTATTTTGGTAGCCAATCGTGGCCATATCCTAGTAATTTGATGCTGGGATTTTTTGCCCATTATGACGGGGGCGACATCGTCATTGATAAGCAAGAGCTTGCCGAAGCGGATTTTTTTGAACTAAGCCAATTACCTCCCACGCCTCGTGCTGGTAGTATCTCTCATCAATTGATTCGTGCTGTCATCGAACAGTTTCATCATCATTAACTCATTAACCAAACATTATGACTGACACCACTCATCTGGACAGATTAAGCGATTTGCCCATTTTGTTTTCTCCGCTAGCCATTGACCGCTTACCAGCCAGCCAAAAAATCGCCATCGCCAATATCGATGCCATCTTGCCCCAAACCCAATGCGGACTATGTGGGCATCACGATGGCTGCCTGCCTTATGCCTACGGCATCGTCATCAATGGCGAACCAACCAATCTATGCGTGCCAGGCGGTCAGGCGGTCAGCGACCAAATCGCCTCTTTGCAACAAAGCACATACTTACCAGCCACACCCAGCAAACACCCCATTGACGAACATACCAATCGCCCCATAGAAATGCGAGCCGTCATCGATGAATCTAGCTGTATCGGCTGCACCAAATGTATTCCCGCCTGCCCTGTTGATGCCATCATTGGCACGGCTAAGCACATGCACAGCATCATCAATGAGCTATGCACAGGTTGTGAGCTATGTATTGCCCCTTGTCCTGTGGACTGCATCAGCCTTGTGCCATATCCACGCACCCTGACCGACAAAGAACGACAAAACGAACAAACACACCTAAGAATCCGCTACCATAGACATCTGGGGCGTATGACCAAAACCATTGAAACTGGCGATAAACCTGTGGTTAGCACCATTGAATCCGCCATCGCCAATGTGCTAAGTGGCGAGCAGACCGCCATTGATGAAACCACCGCTAAAAACACCATTTTGGCTGCCAAATTACGCACCCAAATCAAAAAACTGACCAAACAACTGGCAGTGCGTGATGATGCAGCACTCCAAGAACAACTTAACCACCTTACCCAACAACTCAATGCTCTATCGCCATGAACCATCAATACACCCAACGCCAGCACCAACATGTCGAGCTGATTCGCCAGCTTGAACAACAAAACTTTATTTTTGCTCAAAACCCCAAACTCATCACCGAAACCCTAAAAACAGGCGATGAGTCCGCTTATGACAAGCTATTTTTGCGAGCTGTCAAGATTGATAGCACAGGCGAGCTGATGGACGCACTTGAAAATAGCCAGCTATACATTCGCACCGCTGTGCGTATGCTGTACATGGGTTATTTTTTCTTTGCATTGCTTGGCGTGGCAGGATTACTCAGCTCACAAGCGGTTAATTTTTTCTATGTGCTGATTGCTTTATTAGGCTGGCATACATTGTCGCTGGTTTTTTGGCTGATTAGCTTGGGCAGACGCAGACCGTCATTATTTGGGCTTTTGCTTGAAAAAAGCACGCTACACACCCCCATTGCTAAGGCTTTTGGGCAAAACACCAGCCAACAAGCCGCCATCGCCGTCATCGAACAAAGCATCGCTCAGAAGAAAAAATGGCACATCGCCAAAGTAATGCACGGTGCTTGGCTATTTGGTCTGTTGGGCAGTTTGCTGGGTTTGTTAGGTTTATTTTTGTTCAAACGCTATGATTTTGTTTGGGGTTCGACATTATTACAAAAACATCATTTTGAAATGATGGTACAGATATTAGGCTTTTTACCAAAACAATTTGGGCTTGCTTTACCAGACCTTAACAATACGAACGCTCACGCTGCCACATTTGCTTGGCTAATCATCGCAAGCATTGGTCTATACGGCATTTTTCCTAGATTACTGGCATATCTGATTAGTCATCTGCGTGCCAATACCAATTTTACCATTGATACCAATTTGCCATATTATCAAGAATTACTAAATAAATTCAGCAAACAAGTCATCGACCAAGACGACTACCAGCCCAGTAAGCCCACCTCCAAACAGACCCAAACACTCAGCGATAGATTGATTGGGGCAAATTTTGAATACCCAGACAGCACACCCACCAAATATGTCGCCCTTGAACAGTTTGGCGTGGTTGATGATGCTGACGATATTGCCAAATTACTCGCTTTGGCAGCTTCGGTACAAGCCCAGATATATCTTGGCGTTTCAGCACATCGACCACCTGATCGTGGCTCGCTAAGAAAAATCGACCAACTTGCCAATAACCCACAAGGTTTGGCGGTAGAACTGATTGGCTTGGAGCATCTTGTTGCTTGGCAAACAGCTCTCATCGAACGAAATATCATTATTGTTGATGGTGAATGAGTATCATACTCTCCCAGGATCTTATGGCAAATGGTTTTGTCAAGGTCAAATCAATGACGCCCCTCGCTCTTTTTGCCCATTTTCCCAAATGGGCAGCTGCTTAGTTTTTTACATCTCTAAAACCTTAGGTCGTTATTGCGTTGTATCTCACATCTAGCAATCTCGCCAAGTTGTTCTATTTGGATATTGGTGTGTGTTAATAGAAAATTTATTGAATGATTGTACATTACAGGATGCCAATACGCCAAAAGACCAATCGAGATGATAATAAATATAATGTTGGTCATTGTTTGTTTATCCCTAAAGAAAAACAAAAATAAAAAATTTGCAAAAAATAAAATAAAGGATAGTATTAGAGCGACACCTACAGAGTTACCATGATAAATACACAGCCCCTCAGAAATACCCCAAGAATCATACTTGTTTAGAAAAATAAATATAAAAAAACAAATGCAAATCGATAATGCAATATTCATTATTTTCATTTTATTAACTCTTTTAGTTTGTTTTTTCTTTTTAAGATACTGTCCCCGTATGATGTATCTTGCTCTATTTTCTCTTTTGATAACTCTAAACCTCGATTGTATCTTGTACCAGCAATTCTAATATGTTCATCGCCCATATTTTTGCAGGAACGCCATTATAATCCACATTTAAAGCCACTGCCAAAGAATCTCCTCCAATAAGATTACTTGGTTGTTTGTGTGGTGAGCAAGCTGTTCATCGGTGCTTAGATTTTGTAGAGTTTGAGCAGTTGGTGTGATAGCTTGTCTATGAGTATTGATGTCCTCTTTATTAAGACTTGTGCCAATATTATACGCCAAATCAGAGATTTTGCCCATTCTTGTGGCAGAAGTTTCTCCTAAGCCATTGTGGTGGGCGATTTCGTGGTTTGGGAGAAGAAATAGGTTTTACAAATCTTAAGCCCGTAGATTGGGTTGAGGTACGAAAACCAACAAATTCAATGAGTTACATCATAATGCCTAGGTTGTGCTATCGCCAACCCAAGCCTACCGTGCTACAGCTTTAATCAAGAGATGGGCAATTAATGGATGTATAAATCCCATTATAAAAACCCAGTAATTCTAATTATATCAAATTCTTCACCGATAGTAAGAAAAATCAAAGGTGGGCATATAACAGCCAGAATACCACCCAATATCATTAGAAAAAAAATTTTGTATTTACTCATAGCTTGCCAATATTCCTCTATGGTAATATCAACCCCAAATAAAATTGATGTATTGGGAAGGCCCAAAATCGCATAGCCCATACTGGAAAAAAAGGCGAAAGCAAATGGCATTTCCGCCCCACTTTGAGCAACCCATTCTATAATATAGATACATAGCCCAAAAGAAAAACCAGCAATGACCGATGAAAGTGCATATAAGAAAAAAGAATGTAATTATTCATTTTAATTTACAGCCTTGTGCTGCTGTATATCCTAACATGTGGCAACCATACTTGATTCTAGACTCAGTATCTAGCAAGTCCACACCTGCATTATTTGATTTTTTTTCTTAAAATTTTTTTAAAAAATTTAATATTTGAATCAAAAACAAATCCACCTATGCATAAAGATAGAAGTATTGTAAAAAAGACCGAGATGGCAAGTATAATATTGTGGATGTAGATATTGATGTCTATCAAAAAACCCAAAATTCCTGTGATTATACCAAATAGCCAAACTGCGATAAATGTATAGATAATATGTTTATTCATTTTTACCTCTATTGTTGGGAACAGTATTCAGATGTTTTATTTTCACATATTTGTATAGCAACCCCAGCTTCAGCACCTACCGATTGACCATAAGAGTAACTGGTAGAGCCATTTCCGTAAAGAGTAACATTTCCCTTGATGCCAGCAATAGGGACAATAACGCCCTTTAATATCAATCATCAAAAATATCTATATCAAAAATGGGATTTACCCCTTCTTTCTTCTTTTTTTTCATTTTTCCCATAACATGCTGGTGAAGAATAAAGCATCGATAAAAAGTATGAAATATGCATAAAAACATCACATAGAACACTATTTTAGCAAGAAGTACAAATCTAAGATATGCCAACATAGCTATAGTGAGAAATAAAAAAAGCATATTAGCAAGCTGATATGAAAGTTTCTCAACTTAGTTCTATTCTTATAATAACCATCATTGATTGACACAAGCATCTCCTACTTTTTTTGAGCAAATCATAACCGCTCCACCTAATGCACCACCCATAGATTGGGTTGAGGTACGAAACCCAATCCAATAAAATCAATTGGTTACACCATAAATGCTTAGGTTTCACTGCCGTTCAACCCAACCTACGGGCTGTTTTGGTGTGATTAAGCACCAACCCCCCCCATCAAAGCCAAGTGAAACTCAGCTAATAGTTTGGCTTGATAGAGGGAGGAATAGATGGTATCTGCAGGGCTGTCCCAGTTAATGCTTGAAGTATCTTTGGATAATTCAAGGTAGCTTTTTGGATATTTAAACCCCTCTGGTAACATTTCTTGAGAATAGGGATTAAAAGAGGTTTGTTTGTTCATAAAAACTCCGCTATTTTTTAGGTTGGCAAATTTGGGTTTCTTGATTACCCACTTTCACTTTTTTTACAATCATAGGTAATTTTAGGGTCATATAAAATATTTGAACTGATATGAAATATTATTGTATCAGATTTAGATAAATAACCATCGTACAGACTAAACTTTCTTTCAGTATGGGATAAATTTCCACCTGATAAATATTGGGTTTCACTGTTGTTCAACCCAACCTACGAGCTAATCAATTAAGAACCCATCTCTCTTCACCATCTTCATCTACATATCGATGAACGATGTTATAGGGGCATAATATCCTAAACCACCAACCAACATACTGATTTTCTTCATCAAGCTTATTCATAGCCTCCTCACCAATCCAAACATCTTTAAGTAGCTGACAAGCTTGTTTGGCATCCATCTTGGCTATTTCGTCATCAATCTCTTTATTACCATCATTGGTTATTAAGTGACAGTAGTTTTGGGCAAACAAGAATTCCAAAGCGAGAAAAAATGCCGTTTCGTTATCATAAATAATTTCTTCACAGGGTGGTTGTATGCGATTTTCACTAACCCCACAAACAACATCCCAAAGAAAGTAAAGCTCTGAAGCAAAATGACGATTTAAAAAGGTATGGATAATTAGTTCAATCTGTTTCATTCGAATTTTAACTCCAATGTTTTAGATGATGAGCCAATAGTTTGTCATGGGTATCTATGACGGTCAGTACTTTGTTAGTTCCCCCTTGAATGCCTCTTTGGGCGGTAATGCTGGTAAGCAGTACCTTAGTGCTGATGCCTGTGGCATCGGAGAGGGTTTACTAATCATCATAATTTAACAAGTAATCATTGTAATCAATAATTTCAATAATAAATAAATTATTTTCTTGTGCCAATTGCTGAATATAATTCAAAATATCTTGATTGGGGATAAAGATGAGGTCTGTTCTATCATAACCACCTTTGACTAAAATTTTTTTTCAGGATAATAAATTTCTTTTAGGGACTTTTCTCTTAGGCTATTTAACAAAATCTCCTGAAAACTTTTTGATTTTGTATTAAAAAGCTTATTAGTTTTCACATCTTCAACCAAATCAGAGATTGCAGTATAAAAACCCAAAAATCTTTTTTCCCCTTCAAAGTACTCATCCAAATTTCTGTTGTCTTTTGCAATATCAAAGATTAAAATTTGACACTCATCAGCCTCTATCTCTGTAAGCCAGTGATCAAAACAAGATAAATAACAAACATATATAAAATTATGCATTAACATTACCTCAAATATTATTTGCGTAAATATATACCATCTTTTGAAAGTGTACCTATTCTATTACCATGCTTATCTAAGAGCTTCCAGTAACTTCCACCATGAGCAGTTGGTTTTCCAGCCGCATTGTCTTTAACCAACATATAGTCCTAATCAGATAAAACAGCAATAATAGCCAGTATTTTAAGACCTAAACTAAAATTTACCTTAACCAACCTAGAAATCAAGTCTTATGTTCTCTAAAATATTTAATGTGCCTAATGGGCTAACCAGTGGGTTAAAATCAGATGTCCAGCTATCTAGCTGATACAAATAACCATAATTATCCAAAGACAATTCAAGCATTATCTTTCTACCATCAGTATCATAAGTCTCAGCTTGTATTAACGGTTTATCAAATTCCCTCACACAATCGCTGTCATAAAAAAATTCCAAAGAACCCATACCTCCATCATCAGTCAAATCAAAAACCAATATTTGCTCGAGCGATGATTGAAGTTTATAAGATGCTGTACACAAGTCCAGTAATTTAGAAATTAGCAATAATTCACTTTCGCACAGAAAACGCAGTTTCATATCATCTTTTAACATGGGATCTACCTATATTGTACTGATTAACGCCAATTCTATGAATATAATACTGGACTTGCTGACCATTAATTGTAATCTTAAACCCTTTGGTTATGCCTATAGGGATGGAATTCAAATCCCTTCTTCCAAGATCATTTCTTATAGCAGGTTCAGCAATATGTCTACTAATGCCTTTTGCTTCCAAGTGTCGCCATGTGTGGTTTATTTGATTGGAATTTTGTCCAAAAGAAATAACTCTATTATTAATCTGCTCATGCCTAGCAACATTGTAATTAGCATTATTTAACCCAATATTAAGTTGTGTGGAATTGGGTCTATTTAAATTTTGATAATAAGGACTTGCTCTAAAAGCATCGTAAGCAGCATTATGGTTAGAATGGGTCTGATTTGTACCATGTCTAATAAACATACGAAAGGCGGTATATTCAGCCGCTTCTCTTCGGGTAACTGGTCCATTTGTAATTTGTTGGATACCACCAAAGTTTGGATAAGTTTGACGAATAACCTCTATTTCTCTACGAACCGTGAGAGCGTGAGGATTATTGTTTACATTCCATCTTCTTGCATTTGGGTTGTTGGTGTTGATAAGCGGAGGAATGTAGCGATTATTCCAAACCCCATCCCCATTATCCTTCTCCCCCTTAAGCTGTTCTTGATTGGCATCAAGCAAGGCTTGATTTTGAGCGTGATAAGCAAGTCTATCTTCGGTGCTTAAACCTTGCAGGGTTTGAGCAGTTGGTGTGATGGCTTGTCTATGAGTATTGATGTCCCCTTGGTTAAGACTGATGCCAATATTATACGCCAAATCAGAGATTTTGCCCATTCTTGTGGCAGAAGTTTCTCCTAAGCCATTGTGATGGGCGATTTCGTGGTTTAGGGTTTCTATGGCATTGTCCAGATGGTCTATGTCAAGGTAGGTGTGTCCTTTGCTAGGATTGGCAAGCCCTTGAACCAGCTCGTCTTTTGTGTTGGTGGTGTTTGGAGTTAAAAAGACTTGGGTGTCTTTGGCGGTTGTATCTTGGGTTAATTGTGTGTTTAGTTCATTTAAGATGTTTTGGTTTTGGGGGATGGTGGTTTGGGTTTGTCCGTTGTGGGTGATGGTGGTCAGGTCGGCTCAAAGTGGTATTATTACAGATTACGGCAGGAGCTAATGAGCTTTGGGTACTCATGATTATCACAAACCAAAGAAAGTGTTATTTGTTTAAGCTGGGGATTTATATGAAGACATCATTTTATCAATCGCTGATAGTGGTATTGCTAAGATTAAGCAAAAATACCGCAGAGTGGATTTGTTAATTATTGATGGGCAAATTGCTACCGCAGATATACCCTATACTGCTTGATATGATTGATAAGCAATCTGGCATTGGCAGTTTGCTCATTATCAACCAATTTCCCATTAGGCATTCATAGAGATTTAACCAAAATGAATGGTCAGGCGAGTGTGGAGTTTACAGACATATTGTGCCGATGGGCAAATAAATCAAATCAACCAAATTTTAAAAAGGTTTTGATGAACCATAACAGTATACTTTTTGTGATTTTGACGGTATTTATAGTCGCATACTGTCATATATACTGTTATTATTGAGATGATAACAGGTGTCAAAGATGGCAAGATAGCAAAAAGCCCTGAATAATCAGGGCTTTTTCTTAGATGGTACCAGTGGTCGGACTCGAACCGACACGCTTTTAAAGGCAACGGATTTTGAATCCGTCGTGTCTACCAATTTCACCACACTGGCTTAAAGTGGTTAAGCGTCTTTGCTTATGTGTGCGTATTATACAGGGTTTTTTTGGAGTGTCAAGCATTTTTTGCAAAAATTTTTGAAAAAATATGATTTTTTTAAATCAGGCAAGATACATGGATTGATACAGCATCAAATACCAATCCATACACCCCACCATATCAGCTTCACACCTCCCCCAAATTCGGATTTAGCCATTTCTTAGCGGTATTTAAATCCCACCCTTTAAGTTTAGCGTAATGCTCTAATTGGTCTTGGCTGATTTTGCCGACATTAAAATAACAGCTCTCAGGCAAGCTATAATAAAAGCCCGATACGCTAGACGGTGGATACATTGCATAGCTTTCGGTCAAATAAGTGCCGATGGTGGCGGTAGTATCAAGCCACTCAAAGAGCGTGCCTTTTTCGGTGTGTTCTGGACAGGCAGGATAACCCGGGGCAGGACGAATGCCGACATATTTTTCTTTTATCAGCTCATCGTTGGTGAAACTTTCGTCCGCTTGGTATCCCCAAAATTCCTTACGCACCCGCTCGTGCAAGGCTTCAGCAAAGCTCTCGGCAAACCTATCACACACCGCTTGCACCATAATGGCATTATAATCATCGCCCTTTGCCTTGTATTCGTCTGCCAATTCTTCTGCCCCAAAGATGGACACCGTAAAGCCACCCAAAAAGTCAGGTTTACCGCTTTCACTTGGGGCAATAAAGTCCGCTAGGCTATAATTGGGCTTGCCTGTTACCTTATCCGACTGCTGACGCAAATGATAAAACTCATACACTTTGCCATCATCATTGACGCTCACCGTATCCGTCCCTGTGCGAGTGGCTGGCGAGAGCTTGACCACTGCTTTGGCGATGACGGATTTTTCTTTGATGAGCTTGTCAATCATTGCGGCTGCATTGGCAAATAGCTCTTTGGCTTCTGTCCCCACCACTTCATCATCAAAAATCTTCGGATATTTGCCCACCAAACCCCACGAAATAAAAAACGGCGTCCAATCAATATAAGGCAACAAACGCTCCAACGGATAATCATCAAAGACAAGCTGCCCTAAATGGTTCGGTACAGGCGGAGTATAGCTCTGCCAGTCTTTTTGCAAGCCGTTTTCCACCGCATCAAGATAAGACAGCTTGGCGGATTTAGGCTGTTTATTCGCCAGCCGTTCACGCACTTTTTGATATTCGGCACGAGTTTCAGCAACAAAATTTTCTTTCATCTCTTTGGATAACAGCGTGGTCGCTACACCGACTGCACGGCTTGCGTCCGCCACATAAATCACTGCGTCATTTGAATATTGTGGGTCAATTTTGACCGCCGTGTGTGCCTTGCTTGTGGTCGCTCCACCAATCAGTAAGGGAATTTTAAAGCCTTGCTCTTGCATTTGGCTTGCCACATAGACCATTTCATCAAGGCTTGGGGTAATTAAGCCTGACAGTCCGATAATGTCCACTTTTTCATCTTTGGCGGTTTGTAAAATCTTTTCGCACGGCACCATCACGCCCAAATCCACAATGTCATAACCATTACAGCCCAGCACCACGCCCACGATATTTTTGCCAATGTCGTGGACATCGCCCTTGACCGTTGCCATTAGGATTTTGCCCTTAGACTCGCCTGCGACTTTTTCAGCTTCAATGTAGGGATTGAGCCACGCCACCGCCTGTTTCATCACTCGGGCGGATTTGACCACTTGCGGTAAAAACATTTTGCCCGCCCCAAACAAATCGCCCACCACATTCATACCGTCCATTAGTGGACCTTCAATGACATTTAAGGGTTTTGGGTATTTTAATCTGGCTTCTTCGGTATCTTCGTTAATATAAGTGGTAATACCTTTGACAAGGGCGTATTCAATGCGTTTTTCAACGCTCTCATTACGCCAAGCCAAATCACTACCGCCTGTTTTGGCTTTGTCGCCTGCGTGATAATTTTCGGCAACTTCCAAGAGTTTTTCGGTCGCTTCGTTGTTGTCATTGTTACGATTTAAAATCACATCTTCAATGGCTTCACGAGCAATAGGGTCAATCTCATCATACAATTCTAGCATTGCAGGATTGACAATGCCCATTGTCATACCATTGTTAATGGCGTGATACAAAAACACGGCGTGAATGGCTTCACGAATGGGATTGCCACGGAAACTAAACGACACATTAGACACCCCACCTGACACCATTGCATTGGGTAGGTTTTGGGTAATCCAGCCTGTGGCATTGATAAAATCGACGCCATAATTGTTATGCTCTTCAATGCCTGTCGCTACCGCAAAAATATTGGGGTCAAAAATAATGTCTTCACTTGGAAAACCCACTTCGTCCACCAAAATATCATAAGAGCGTTTACAAATCTCAATTTTTCGCTCTTCGGTATCGGCTTGTCCTTTTTCATCAAATGCCATTACGATAATCGCTGCACCAAACCGTCTGCACAATTTAGCTTTTTGCACAAATTCATCATAGCCTTCTTTTAGGGATATGGAATTGACCACCGCTTTGCCCTGCGTGCATTTTAAGCCTGCTTCAATAATGTCCCATTTTGATGAATCAATCATCAGTGGCACTCGGCTAATGTCAGGCTCACTTGCTATCAAATTGACAAAATGAATCATCGCCTGCTTACTGTCCAGCATCGCCTCGTCCATATTGATGTCCACGATTTGGGCTCCGCCTTCTACTTGGTCTCTTGCCACATCTAGGGCTTGCCCATATTCTTCGTTTTTAATCAATCTTAAAAACTTTTTTGAACCTGTCACATTGGTTCGTTCGCCCACATTGACAAACAAGCTATCACGAGTAATGTTAAAGGCTTCAAGCCCTGACAAACGGCAAGCAGGCTTGTAATCTGGGATTTGGCGTGGGGCAAAGGCAGATACTTTTTGCACCATCACACGGATATGCTCTGGCGTTGTGCCACAGCACCCACCAACAATATTAACAATGCCTGATTTGGCAAAATCGGCAACCATTGTCGCAGTTTCATCAGGCGTTTCGTCATATGCTCCAAACTCGTTGGGCAAACCTGCATTTGGGTGAGCTGAGACAAAAGTCTCGCAGACATCAGACAAAGTTTTGATGTGTGGTTTTAACGCATCAGCCCCCAACGCACAGTTAAAGCCGATGGAAATGGGATTGGCGTGTCTGATAGAATTATAAAACGCTTCGGCAGTTTGCCCAGACAGTGTACGCCCTGACGCATCGGTAATCGTCCCACTAATCATAATCGGCAATTCAAAACCGATTTTTTCAAACACGCCAAGCACGGCAAAAATCGCTGCTTTGGCATTTAAGGTATCAAAAATGGTTTCAATGAGAATAATGTCCGCACCGCCTTCAATCAAGGCAAACGTACTTTCGGTATAATTGTCCACCAGCTCATCAAACGACACATTGCGAAACGCAGGGTCATTCACATCAGGCGAAATAGAACAAGTGCGAGAAGTCGGTCCAATCACGCCAGCGACAAAACGGGGTTTATCAGGATTTTTGGCGGTATATTCATCACAGGCTTGTCTTGCTAATTGGGCAGAAGTTTTGTTAATTTCATAGACCAAATGCTCCATATGGTAGTCTGCCATTGAGATTTGTGTGCCGTTAAAGCTGTTGGTCTCAATGATGTCCGCCCCAGCGTCCAGATAACTTTTATGAATACTTTCAATGATTTGTGGTTGTGTTAATACAAGTAAATCATTATTGCCTTTAACATCAAAGCCAAAATCAGCAAACCGCTCGCCACGATAATCTGCTTCGGCTAATTTATAATTTTGAATCTCTGTTCCCATCGCACCGTCAAGGAACATAATTCTTTGATTTAAAATGGCTTTTAACCGCTCTTTGTTATTCTTTTGAATATCACGATAGGGAAAATCGCTAGGCGGTGTTAGGGTAAAGTTCGCTGGGTCGTGGGTTTTGTGGGTGGTGGCTGCATTGCTGGCTGATGGATTCATAATATAAAACCAAAATAACAAAAATAAAAAATTGCTCTATTATAGCATTGATGGTGGTAATTTTGAAATTCTTTCAAGTTGCCTAAACTGCTGCTCAATATTTAATCCTTGCTTTGTATTTTATGTTGGTCGGTTTGGTGCTATACTATTCAACTTATTCACGCAAAAAGGAAGTACGATGTATCTTTATATGCTAAAACTAGGAGCCACCCCCAAAGGTCGCCTGATTGAACAACACGATATTTTCTTTGGGATTGCCAATCAGGTTCACGAGCTGATTCCTCATTTTGAACAATCATGGGCAGAAATTAAAGACATTTGGCACATTGATGCCTATCGCAAGGTTTGTCAGGTTGATGGTCATACGATTGAAATCGTACCAAAAGACAGCGTGATTGATAACGATAAAAAACTCTATTTCATCAATTTGGGCGGTTACAAACCCAATCATTTTGAAGAATATCATCACAAAATGCTGGTTGTCGCCAAAGATATGGCAGAGGCAACCAGTATCGCCAAACGCTCCGCCTTTTATCAAGAATTTGATATTGTAGGCACTCGTGCCACTTCTCATATTGACAATAAATATGGCGTTGATGTGGACGAGATTTTTGATGTTATGGACGCTTTACCAGCGTACTTTAAACAGCGTTATCAAATCAAAATCACCGCCACCACTGACACCGCCCCAGATGAAATGGTCATTGGCTATCTGCCCAAAAAACTGTTTATCAATCCAAACTGAGACGCTCATGCACTACCCACAGCCGTACTTGCAACCCATCGATGCCGCCATCTACAAACAGCAGCCTGCTGATTTTGAAGTGACCGAAAATTTATCCATCGAGCATACAGGGCAAGGCGAACACCTATGGCTACATCTGACCAAAACAGGCATCAATACCGCCCATCTTGCCAAACTACTGGCGATGTGGGCAGATGTGCCAATGCGTGATGTGGGCTACTCTGGCAAAAAAGACCGCCACGCCATCACACATCAGTGGTTTAGTATTCGCCTACCAAAACAGCAACTACCTCAGGTCGATTTGATGGCATTTATTCAGCCACACCTGCGTGATGATGAGTACATCATTCTTAACCAGCAACATTGGCATCATCGTAAGCTGGCGACTGGCACACATAAAAGCAATCAATTTGACATCATTTTACGGCATGTTTGTGGCAATCGCCCTGCCATTGATGAGACGCTACATCAATTAAAACAAACAGGCGTGCCAAATTATTTTGGGGAGCAGCGATTTGGGCATGATGACAATAATATCGCCAAAGCACAACGATTTTTTGAAAAAATCATACAAAAAGGCAGTTATCGCCCCAATAAGCGATTTGCCGAACAAGATGGTTTGATGATTTCGGTGGCAAGAAGCGTGCTGTTTAACAAAATGCTCGCCAAAAGAGTTGAGCTTGGCAACTGGAACCATGCCATCTGTGGCGATATTTTTAATCTTAATGGCACAGGGTCAATTTTTGAGGCGATGATTGATGATGACATCAGACACAGGCTACATACAGGCGACATTCATCTAACCGCCCCACTGTATGGCGTGGGCGATGGCAGACACACCGCTGATGTACAGCAGATGTACCAAGCCATCATTGATGATGAATGCCATCAAGTGTTTAAAGCAGGGCTTGACATCATCGGAACAAAAATCGCCCAAAGACCGCTTAGACTGATGGTGTCTGATTTATCATGGCAATGGCTTGATGAACAAACATTACAGCTGTCTTTTTGTTTGCCCAAAGGCAGCTTTGCTACTGTGGTGCTGGCGGCACTGGTTAAGCAATTCACCCTACTGCACGCACAAGATACTCAAACCACCCCTTAACACCAACCTCATTGCATAAAAAAACCACTCAATCTGAGTGGTTTTTTTATTGATGGCAATACTACAATACTGCATTAAGCACCAAAAAGGCAATCGCACTGATGGCTGCTGCTGCTGGCAAGGTAATCACCCACGCCAAGCCAATCGGACGCATCAACTTCCAATTGGTGTTTTTATTGACCATGCCAATGCCCAAAACAGCACCGACCAAAATGTGTGTGCTTGATACAGGAATGCCCAAGCTGGACGCACCCATCACCACTGCCGCTGCCGCCAATTCTGCGGTAAAGCCAGAGGCTGGGTGCATTTCTGTTAAGTTTGTGCCGACAGTTTGAATGACCTCTTTACCAATAAACCACAGACCCACAATCAACGCCACACCAAAGGTCAGCATGACAGGGGCTGGCACGCTAGACTGATTTTCTAGCACGCCTGTGCGAATCACTTCCAAAATCGCCACAAAAGGACCGACTGCATTAGCAATATCATTCGAGCCATGACTAAATGCAAAGGCACAAGCAGTAAACACCTGCATCCAACTAAACATCACAAAGGTTGCCTTGCCAAGATCGGTTTTTTGCTTGCCACGAATGTTTTTGGTGTACAAAAATGCCGCCAACCATACAAACGCCCCAAGCATACCCATCACCAAGATGGCATGTACAGGCGATAGATTCAGTCCTGTGTGCTGCAAACCTTTAAAGACCACCATTGCCGTCATGATGATTGCCCCACCTGCCGCCAATAGTGGCACCCAAGTGCGAATGGCTTTGAGCGGATCGACTTGCTCTCGCTCTCTTTCGACATCGAACAATGAGCGATAATATTCTGTTTCTAAGTCATCACGAGAACAATCGGCATCCTTGTACACTTCTTGGTCTCGCAACATGGCATTGGTATAGGGCAGTTTATCCTCTTCACTAAGACCCTCAAAATACATCGCTTGATTGGCCTTAATTTCTTTTTTACGAGTTTTAAGGTCTTTGATGCGAGTTTCCGCCTTATCATTATAGCTTAAAATATTTTTCTTAATTAAGCTATAAATCACATAAGAAAACAACGCACCCAGTGCAGGTGAGATGACCCAAGAAACGGCGATACTGCCCACTTTTGCCCATTGTACGGTTTCAAACGCCAACTGCGTGCCACCCATACTGATGCCAAGCACCACCGAACTACCAATAATACCACCAATGATGGCATGCGTGGTTGAGACAGGATAGCCCTTTTTGGTGGCAAACAAAAGCCAAAAAGAAGCCGCCACTAACGCTGACAGCATCAAATAAATAAACTGGTCTGGCTTCACGCCAAGTCCACTTAAATCCACGATGCCGCTACGAATGGTGTCGGTAACCGCAGCACCTGCCAATACCGCTCCTGACACCTCAAAAATCGCAGCAATCGCCAAGGCTTGCGTGACGGTTAAAGTACCAGAACCTACCGAAGTACCAAATGAATTGGCAACATCATTACCACCGATGTTAAACGCCAAGAATATTCCAAAAAACGAAGCAACCAAAAACAGCAATGTCAATTGATGATTGGTATAATCCAGCCCCCACCAGACAAAATAAGCACTCATCAGTGCCAACAACAAGCCAAAAAAGATATTGCCTGCCAGCGGTGTGGTCTGTTTACTTGATGAATTTGTCATAAATCCGCCAATTTTTTTAAAAAATAAGCTGGACGCAACTATCCAGCGATGATGTTAAACATTGTGCTTAATGACTTAGAATATCATCAGTCAAAATAACTCACACAATTGTTGCTTAATTTTACCACAAATTAACCATCAGTATATATTTTATTTTGATTAAAATTTCCAATCATGCTTAGCAAACTTCGATTTGACAGCGTCCAATTTATCAGATATTGTACACGATGGATATTTTGATGATTTGGGAACTTTATTATGTCGAACATTAGCTATCTTGTACAGCTCTTGCAACATTATCAACGCCTGCCACATCATCGCCATCAAGCCTTGTTTGATGCTTTACAACAGATACAGTCATGGCAAATACAGCGTATCTACCAAACACATGCCACATTGTTTGACAATCCCAAAACCGCTCCGCTGGCTTGTTATCTGATTGAACAGATTTATCACAATCAATCATTTGATGTCATCGCACAACAGTTATTAACAGCAGGTCAAAACGCCCTGTCAGGCGTGGGAAAATTAGAAAAATTATTGCCAAAACACATTCTTGATGTTGGGATTTTGGGTGTTCAAGCGGGCATTGAAGCCATCGAGCTGGATTTGGTGCTTGCCCAAGCCTATCTTGATGGCAAGTATCATCAGCCAGACACCGCCACCATGCGTCATCTATATCAAAGTAGCGGCAATAAATCAGCACGCATCAAGCAAATCCAAACCATCGAGACGGTTTGTCAGCAATGCTATGAACATTTTAATTCTTTTTTGCTGTTTAACGCATTCAAACTTGCCAAAAAAAGTGCCTACCAAAACGGCTATCAGCCGCTGTACGATTTCATTCATGATGGTCTGCACGCCATCAGAACGATTGATGATATTCAAGACTTTACCCAACCTTTTGTGGCAGGCGAACTGGCAACGATTGAACAAATGCACCAAACCGATGATGGCATTTAATTAACACAATTCCCCTACTGCCAGCAGAAAAAATGGCGAATTTTTCGCAAATTTCATCAATTTGTAGTATCATAGTAAAAAAATTTCACACATTAGGTTTATCGATATGAGCGACACCCAATTCACCAATCCAAACATCTTGCCAACAGGCACGCCACAAGGTCAAAGTCAGCTACAACACCCACAAGGCAGTGAGCCTGTCAGCGAAGAAACCACGCATTTTGGTTATCAAACCGTCAAAAAAACCGAAAAAGAAGCCAAAGTTGCACAAGTGTTTACCTCTGTCGCTCGTAAATACGACATCATGAACGACCTGATGAGCTTTGGCATTCATCGATTATGGAAACGCTACGCCATCAGCCTGACTGGTGTTCGTTCAGGTCAAAGTGTGCTTGATATTGCAGGTGGTACAGGCGACTTATCCAAGGCATTTAGCCGTGCAGTGGGTCGCTCTGGCAAAGTGGTATTATCTGACATCAACGAAGCCATGCTAGAAGTGGGTCGCACTCGTCTTATCAATGCTGGTTGTAACAATGTCGATTTTGTGCTTGCCAATGCCGAGACGCTAGAACCTTTTGCGGATAATTCGTTTGACCTAGTTACCATCAGCTTTGGTCTGCGTAATGTGACGGACAAAGATAAAGCTCTTGCTGCCATGCACCGAGTGCTAAAACCAGGTGGTCGCTTATTAGTGCTGGAATTTTCCAAACCAATTTTTGAACCACTATCTAAGGCTTATGACCTGTATTCATTCACCGCCCTACCAATGATGGGTAAGCTGGTGGCAGGCGATGCCGAAAGCTATCAATACCTTGCCGAAAGTATCCGTATGCACCCAGACCAAGCCACGCTCAAAGGCATGATGGAAAACGCAGGTTTTATTAACTGTGACTACCACAACTTAACAGGCGGTATCGTTGCCGTGCATCGTGGCTTTAAGGCTCGCTAAATGATACTGGTTCTTGCACTGGCGGCGGCCGAACGACTCATCAACACCGCCATTCGTAGTGATGCCATCACTGCTGATGGCATGGGTAGGCTGACTGGCAAAACGCTAAGAGTGGTCATCAACTCACCTGAGTTAAGCGTTGATGTGCTATTTTGTGATGATGGGGTACGCTTTGAACCTGTCGTTCAAAGTGTCTTTGAGCCAAAAAATGGAACAATCATACATCAGCCAGATTGTACTTTGACTGTCGAAAATCCCGTTCATTTATTAGAAATAATAAAAAACCCAACAGGAAATCTCCCCATTCGTGGCGACCACCATTTGTTGATGCAGCTGAAAACTTTGATGGAGAATTTTGAACCTGATTTTTGGGACAAAATCGAACAACTGCTTGGCAGACAAGCCACCAGTCATCTGTACTTGCTTGGGCAGGAGTTTTCGCCCATCGCCAAACCCATCATCGATGGCATCAAAGAAATTGGGTCGGATTTTTTGGGCTTATATAGCAAACCAGCCAACCAGCTTGATGCAGAAATACTCGCCAAAAAACAACAACTGCTCGCTTTGCAAAGTGATATTGAGCGAGAACAGGCTCGCCTAACCGCCCTAAAAAACCAACTTGACTAGCTTGCTGATTAACCATGCTTATTTCCCATCGCAGTCGATTACTTCGCCTATATCGCATCGCCGCCAAACATCGCCTAGATAGCTATTTGGCTGAGATTCCAGAGCTTGCTGTGATTGCTCGCTTGATTCGTATGCACCCTGCCAGCATCGGACAGACCCCCAAGCCATTGGCGATTAAGTTTGCCTTAGAAGAGATGGGAACGCTGTTTTTAAAACTAGGGCAGCTACTCTCCACTCGCTCGGATTTACTGCCAGCTCACATCATTGACGAGCTATCATTATTACAAGACAAAGTCAGCCCCTTTGATGTTCAGACTGCCATTGCTCAAATCCAAGACCCTCGTACAGGCTTAGGCAAGCCCATTGATGAGCTGTTTGCCAGATTTGATGTTGTGCCGATGGCCGCTGCCAGCGTCGCCCAAGTGCATACCGCCGCCCTGCACGATGGCAGGGAGGTTGTGGTCAAAGTCGTTCGTCCAGATATTTTTGAGGGCATTGTTGCGGACTTTGAATTTTTGCGAGAATTGGCAGCTTGGGTGTCTGCTCGCATGGAAGCTGCCCGAGCCGTGCATTTGGTGGATATTGTCGAGGATTATCGACAAATCATGCTTGGCGAGCTAGATTTAAGCATTGAAGCAAGCAATAGCACCAAAATGCGTCAAAACTTCTTGGGTTCACGACTGATTTATGTGCCAGAAGTCTATCTGTCTAGCAAATCTGTCATGGTGTCTGAACGCATCTTTGGCATGCCCATTTCCCAAACCAAAACTTTTGATGAGTTAGGCTATGACCGTGCAGAACTTGCCAAGAAAGGCTTGACCATCTTTTTTACCCAAGTGTTTCGGGATAATTTTTTCCATGCAGACATGCACCCTGGCAATATCTTTGTAGAAACATTGCCTGATGGTGGTGCTGTTGCCAATCCTCGCTATATTGGGCTAGATTGTGCCATCATAGGGCAACTGTCCAAAGAAGACCAGCTTATTGTCGCACGCCTGCTACTGTCTGTGATGAATGGCAATTATGGCATGCTGGTCGAAATCATCGCAGCGGCTGGCTGGATTCCACCATCGGCTGACAAGCACGCTCTGATTCAGGATATGGCTCGTACCGTCTCGCCCATGGTGCTAAAACCCATTGACCAGATTGATTTTGCAGGCGTGCTGTTTGAAATTCTCAACATCGCACGCCGTCATCGCATGAGCATTCCACCTCAGTTGATGCTACTGCTTAAAACATTGGTGCATGTTGAAGGATTGGGGCGAGAACTATACCCAGAACTTGACATCTGGTCGCTTGCCAAGCCGATTTTGACCGCTTGGGTCAAAGACCAGCTTGACCCTGTCAAAAACCTACATGACATCAAGGGTAAATTACCAGAAATTTTGTTATCGACCACAGATTTGCCCAAACAACTCACCCAAAGTATCCAAAGTCTTACCCTACTAGGAGCAACCCAAGACAGTATTTTGCGAGAAATACAGTCCATGCGAGCAGACGCTTTGAATCAAAGACGACACGATTGGATTGCAGGATTTGGTGTGCTATTGATGCTTTCTTTGGCATGGTGGAGTGCCAGCTTTATTCATTTTGCCCTAGCACCGCTATTTTTATTATTGGCTGGCTTGGTGGTGGTTTGGCGGATTTTGGCATGATTGACGATGATTTAAAATGATATTTTAACCAAGCAATAATAAACCAGACTATCTACCCCAACCCACTCGTGGGCAAAAAAGTCACGGTGATTTAACCCAGCTTACCATGAATGTTTTTTATTGCAAAAACATAAAATACCACCCATCATCTTATCAACCATAAGACCAAAAAGACGAGCATCATTACTCGTCTTTTTTTATACAGCGTATCAGTGCTTAAACTTCACAGGCTGCTCATTAGGATAATGATGGTCATGCTCCACATCACACTCCTCGCCCACCACCGTGCCGTCATCTTTGACAGGTTTATGGATATAGCCAGTGCGTTCAGTGATTGGCAAATATTCATATTCCCACACCATCACCGCCTGCATACAAGTGGCACGCTGAGCATCGGTCAAGCGTTCGCCATTTTCCCATTTGCCAATCTCGATGGCGGTGCGAAATTTATCCACAATCTCTGGGGTTAAGTTTGCCAAAATGTCTTGTTTATTCATGATGTGCCTCAGCTATGTTCAATGTCAGTCAAAATCAATATTTGTCAAAAGCAAATTCTTCGCTATACAGATTCCAGTTCAGCTTGGTACGGCATGCCTCATAAAAACTATATCCGTTTGGGTGCAATAACAATAGTGTCTTATGATGCTTAGCAATCAATAAAGTTTGGTCATTATCCAGCGGTGCGGACGCTTTACCATCTGCCCCAACCATCGGCTGAGTGCGATTGTCTTTATGGATATTGATGGCAATCTGACTACTGCCCGCCACCACCAAAGGACGACTGGTCAAGGTGTGCGGGTGCATTGGCACAAGACAAATGGCATCAATTGTGGGGTGAATGATGGGGCCACCTGCGGATAAAGAATAAGCGGTTGAGCCTGTTGGTGTGGCGACAATCAATCCATCTGCATGCTGACGATAGACATCGCTATTGTTAATTTTTAATTTAAAATCAATGGTATGCACCGACTTGCCAGCGTGTAGGACAATGTCATTTAGGGCAACATCTTCATGAATGACGGCATCGGTTGGCTGACCTTGCAAGTCATTTTGCACGATTTGAAATTTCAATAAAAATCGCTCCACCAGCCAATATTTGCCATCAAGCACTTGGCTCACCTTTTCGGTCAGCTCATCAGGATTGACATCAGCCAAAAAGCCCAATCGCCCACGATTGATGCCAAGCACAGGCACATCAGTCCCTGCCAGCACCGATGCTGCTTGTAGCATCGAACCATCGCCACCAACCACGATAGCAAGGTCGCAGTACTCGCCAATTTTTTGGCGTGGCACAATCTGAAATCGCTGATTATCCATCTGCCCAAAATCAACATTCAAGCCCTCAATGGCTGCCGTCTCAGTATCAATCACGATGGATAAGTTTCTGTTTTGTAGTAATAAAATTAGCTCATTAAGCGTCTCCACAACGCTTGATTTGCCTGCTCTGCCCATCAAACCAATGCGGCGAAATGCTGGACGCTTTGGGTAATTGTTCACAAAATTTGACATGAATACCGCTTCATTAAATCGTATGTGCGTATGATACCCAAAATTACCCCCAAACACAACCAAACACCGCAATTTGATGTGGGTTTTTGCCACGCAAAACCATTTATACCACATGGCTTCATATTCTTTTGATGATTGCATGAGTTCATGTTGGGATTTTTTATGCTACAATGAGTTGATTTTAAGCAATGTATTTTTACCAGTCATCATGATGAAATTCTCTTATTTTACAAAACTTCGTACACTGGTGATTGCCGTGCTTGGCCTAGCTCATCTAAGTGCTTGCGGGCATACGCCTGCCAACTCATCGTCAATGCCCGTCACATCATCACCAACCCTAACCCTACTTAACACCAAGCAGCTGGGAGCGGTTCGACAGTTTACCCTTGATGAACATGGCAATATTTTTGGCATCAATGAGCAAGGGCAACTGTGGCACATTGGCACACCCAACAAGCAACTGGCAGATGGTTTTTCGCCAGACATTGCCCCTGTGGCAGGCTATGGTCGAGTGGGGTTGGCGGACCGTCAGGGAAATTTTGTACAATGGATTGATGGCAAAAAATACCCCACAACCATCAAGTTGGCTACCCATGCTGGCATGATTGCCCTACCATTTGCCACGATTGTCATTACAGACCAATCGGGCTTACATCACATTGCACGCATTGATACAACAGGTCATCTGCAAGCCATTCGTGAAGATTTTGCCGTTCTGCCAGATGTCAAGCCGCTACAAATTGATTTGGCAAGTGATAATGATGGACACATTGCCGTACTTGCCAAACCAGACACACAGACCTATCAGCATGGCGTGCTTGGCGATGCCATCGAGGCTGGGCAAATTCGCTATCTAGAACGACATGATTTGCATGATTTGTCTGCTGCTCTTGAACTGCCCAATCAGGTGTTTGAGGCTAATTTGCTCACCAAATGGCAAAAAGACGGTCGCTCCTATCTGGTCAGTACGCCCGCAGGTGGTGGCAGTGGAGCAAGCACGGCTGTTATTGGGCTAAATCAAGGCAAGCTGACCATTCTTGCCCAAAGCACCGCTCTGCCAACTCATCGCTGGCAGTCGCCTTTTGTGGCACAGGGCAAGCTGTATGCCGTACAAATGCCCCATCTAAAACGAGAGTTGGTGCGTTATGACTGGCAAGATGATGTACTGACAAAAACCGTACTAGGAAATGGCGTTAGCAATCATCAGATTGGCGATAAAAATACCAACCTGACAGCCGCAACCAATCAATACACCATCATTCCCACCAGCGATTATCAAGGGCTTACCCTGCTCCAAAAGGACGAAACACTACAACACCTACCTATCCACTTTGATGGAAAAATCATTGATGTCAAATCATCAGCCAAAACCATCGTTATCCTGCTGGATAATGGGCAATTATGGCAACTACAATAAACAGCGACTATATCGACCGCTCATTCACCGCCATCTTGATTGATTTGGCGGTGTGATGGTTTGAATTTATCGATTTGTTTGGATTATTGATAAAACAGCTGGCAAAAAACACCTACTTCCATCTAAAACGCCTATTCTATTGGTTTTAAAAATTTAGCAATCAGTATCATGCAACCACACAACGGACAACCTTTGTCTTTTGTGGACAATTTTTTGCAAAAAATTTGTTGATGGTTAAGAAAATAAAATTCATGAATTGAGACTTTCTAATCATAAAAAACTTTGTTATAATCGGATTATTCCATAAATTCCCTACATTTTATAGGAGTTTCTTATGACCCGTCATTTTCTAAATTTGCTTGATGCGACCAAAGATGAGCTTGCCTTGATTATTCGCCGTGCCAGCCAGCTTCGCCAAATGCAAAAGGCGGGCGAGCTTTATCAACCCTTTGTTGGGCGTACGATGGCGATGATTTTTGAAAAGCACAGCACTCGTACAAGGGTGTCGTTTGAAGCGGGTATGAGCCAGTTTGGTGGGCACGCTTTGTTTTTGTCGCCAAGTGCTATTCAGCTTGGACGGGGCGAGCCGATTGAAGATTCTGCCCGTGTGATTTCTAGTATGGTGGATATTGTTGTGATGCGTACCTTTGGGCACGACCGTATTTGCAATTTTGCCAAATATTCGTCTGTGCCTGTGATTAATGCTTTGACCGATGAATATCACCCTTGCCAGTTATTAAGCGATATTCAAACCTTTAACGAGCACCGTGGCAGTATTGCAGGTAAAACTGTAACTTGGGTGGGCGATGGCAATAATATGTGTTCGTCTTATATGCTGGCGGCAGAGCAGTTTGATTTTTATTTAAACATTGCAAGCCCTGATGGTTATAAGCCCAATGCTGACTTATTAAACCGTTATAAACACCGTGTGCAATTAATAGACAAGCCTGCTGAGGCGGTAAAAGAAGCTCATCTTGTGGTAACCGATGTTTGGGCAAGTATGGGGCAAGAACAAGAGCAACAAAAACGCCTAAGAGATTTTGCAGGTTATCAGGTTGATGAAAACTTGCTGGATTTGGCACAGCCTGATGTCTTGTTTATGCATTGCTTGCCTGCTCATCGGGGTGAAGAGATTAGCCAAAACTTGCTAGATGACCCCCGCTCGGTGGTATGGGACGAAGCAGAAAACCGCTTGCACGCCCAAAAAGCCTTGGTAGAGTTTTTGTTGCAAGATAAGATTAGGGCTTGATTGGGCTTGGCGGTTCTTTGGGGGCAATCTGGGTATTATTGTTTGATTGCCCCCAAGTTTATTCTAATGCGACTAAGAAATCAGTTTTTATGTTAAAAGTAGTTGTTTTAATGCCACAATCTTATCCCTTACTTTCGCCGCCTCTTCAAATTTTAGTTCGCCAGAGAGTTTTCTCATTTCTTTGTCAAGGCGGTTGATTTCTTTGACCGTCAGTTGTGGGTTATGCAAAATCGTCTCGTCCACATCAGCCAAAGCGGTTGGTACGGCAGGCAAGATTGGCTCATCTTGGATTTCTTCGCCTGTGTCAATCTTATCGGTAATGGCTCGCACGGCAGATTTTGGAATAATGCCGTGGGCTTCATTAAAGGCGATTTGCTTTGTTCTACGCCGCTGGGTCTCGTCCATCGCCTTTTGCATACTGGGGGTGATTTTGTCGGCATACAAAATCGCCTTGCCATTGATATGCCGTGCCGCTCGCCCAATGGTCTGAATCAAAGACCGCTCCGAACGCAAAAAGCCCTCCTTGTCCGCATCAAAAATCGCCACAAGGCTCACCTCTGGCATATCAAGCCCTTCTCTTAATAAGTTAATGCCTACCAGCACATCGTGAACACCTGTTCTTAACTCGTGAATGATTTTCATTCTCTCAACAGTATCAATGTCTGAGTGCAAATATGCCACCTTAATGCCATATTCTTGTAAATAACTGGTCAAATCCTCCGCCATTCGTTTGGTCAAGGTGGTAATCAACACTCGCTCATTAACCGCCTTACGCAAATGAATCTCGCCCAAGACATCGTCCACTTGGGTCAAAACAGGGCGAATTTCCAAAACAGGGTCAATCAAGCCTGTGGGACGAACCACTTGTTCCACAATCTTTTGGCTATTTTTTAATTCATAATCGGCAGGCGTTGCCGACACATAAATGGTGGTAGGCTTAATCGCCTCCCATTCCTCAAACTTCATCGGACGGTTGTCAAGAGCAGACGGCAGACGAAAGCCATATTGCACCAAAGTTTCTTTGCGACTTCTATCGCCCTTGTACATCGCCCCAATCTGCGGTACGGTGGCGTGGCTTTCATCAATAAATAGCAGGGCATCGGACGGCACATAATCAAACAAAGTGGGTGGTGCTTCGCCTGTCGCTCGCCCTGATAAATGACGAGAATAATTCTCAATGCCATTACAATAGCCAAGCTGTTGTATCATTTCAAGGTCGTATTGGGTGCGTTCTTTGATTCGTTGGGCTTCTATGAGTTTGTCATTTTGACGAAAATAGTCCAACCGCTCGGCAAGCTCGGCTTTGATGGTTTCGCTTGCTTGCTCCAATTTTTCTTTGGGGGTGACATAGTGCGATTTGGGATAAATAGTAACTCGTGGCACGCTTTTGACCGCCTTGCCTGTCAATGGGTCAAACCAAGCAATCTTTTCAATTTCATCATCAAAAAACGCCACACGCACCGCAAGGCTCTCACTTTCGGCAGGATAAATGTCCAAAGTCTCGCCCCGAATGCGATAAGTCCCCCGCCCAAAATCCAGCTCATTGCGTTCATATTGCAAAGCAACGAGGCGTTTAATCAAAGTATCACGATGTACCCTATCGCCCACCACGATATGAAGGAGCATTTGCATATAACTGTCCACATCGCCCAAGCCATAAATGGCAGAAACGCTTGCCACAATAATCGCATCACGCCTTTCTAATAAGGCACGGGTTGCCGAAAGTCGCATTTGGTCAATATGGTCGTTGATTGCCGAATCCTTTTCAATAAAGGTGTCGGACGCTGGCACATAGGCCTCTGGCTGATAATAATCATAATAAGAGACAAAATATTCCACCGCATTATTAGGAAAAAACGCCTTAAACTCGCCATGCAGCTGTGCCGCCAAAGTCTTGTTGTGTGCCATAATAATCGCAGGTCGCCCAAGCTCTGCAATGACCTTTGCCATTGTATAAGTCTTGCCAGAGCCTGTTACGCCCAAAAGAAGCTGACCTGTTAAGCCATCCTTAATACCGTCCACAAGCCCCTGTATGGCAGTTGGCTGGTCGCCAGCAGGCTCATAATCGGTTACCATTTCAAACGCCCCACTTGAAATCTGGCTACCTGTGGCATTGATACCTGTTAGAATTTTGGGTGTTTGTTTGTCTTTTTTGTCTTTGGGGTTTTGTTCGCCTGTGAGTTTGGCTTGTTTGGCCAATTGGGCGGCTTGAAGGGCGGTGCGAGTGGTCATAATGATAACTGTATTTTTTTAACAATGATGATGATTGATGGGGTCAGATGAATCATAATTAAAGAGTGTCCAAGATTTTTATGATGACATTTTCATCAATCGATGATTGACTATCGGTGTGATTGTTTGGTGCTGGGTCTGTCATTGATATATACTGAATTCACATCAAAACCATACAGCAAAACCCTTCACCCTAAGCTTATTGAAAGCAGCGGTTTTCTTGTGGTTCGACAAGCTCACTTTGAGCAAAAAACCTTTGTCTAGTTTTGAATAGAATTGACTATATTTGCCACACCTGATGCCCAACACCCATCAAAAGTAGATTTCGCCAAAATATAAACCCACCCCACCCAAAACAATTTGGCATTATCTTTGTGCTTCGTCTAAAAAAATTCAGACAATAAAACACCATTGCTTATTTGACAGTATTAGGTATAATGACAAAATTCAAGACATCAAGGACAGTCCATGAAATCCTACGCCCTACTACTGACACCGCTATTATTCGCCCTACCTGCCTTTGTCAGTGCCAAGCCATCGGACGGCTATGCCATCAGCACTAACAACACTTGCAAAATCTATCCCAATCAATACATTCCTTACCGCCAAGTCAAATGGAGTGGCGACTGTAAAGACGGCTTTGCAGAAGGCTACGGCACAGCGACTTGGACTTGTCAAAGACAATCAAACTGCGGATACACAGTTACTGGCACATACCGACAAGGCAAACTGCACGGACGAGCCACCGCCCAAGCCCTAGACCTAAAAGATGAAATCCAAATCATGACAGCAGACTATCAAGATGGTGTGGCAGTAGGCTATCAAAAAATCGTCTTTGACAATGGCGACATCTACGAGGGCGAACCTCAAAGTAATACTAACATTTATCGTGGCACATACACTTTTGGCAAAGGTGAATTTGAGAGCGACCGCTACGAGGGCGAGATGATTGGCGGCAGGCATCATGGTTTTGGCACTTATTGGTACGCCAATGAGCCTTGGGTGGGCGACCGCTATGAGGGCGAGTGGCAACACGACCAACGCACAGGCAAGGGCAAGTATTTCTTTGCCAATGGCAATTATTATGAGGGCGATTTTGTTAATAATTCAATGCACGGCAAAGGTGTCTTTATCTGGGCAAATGGCGACCGTTACGAGGGTGAGTTTAAAAATAACCACATGCACGGCAAAGGCACATTCCATTATGCCAATGGCATAGAATATACGGGTGATTTTTGGCATGGTACACAAACAGGCTACGGCACAACCAACGGCAATCATGGCGTTCGCTATACAGGTAGCCTAATTGATGGCGGGGCATTTGGTTTTGGGACACGCACCATTCCAAAACCCGCCTATGCGGATAAACCTCGCTCGCCACTTGGGCATTGGCAAGGCGATGTGTTTATAGAGCAGGGTTGGTTTTATGATAATAAACTCGCTTTTGCTTGCGACAACGAACGCCATTGCCGACAGCTTGCCAAAAACAATGATGGGTGGCAAAAAATAGTGCGTGAATATGATGAAATTTTTGAAGAATTAAAAAAGTAACCACAAAATCACACTTTTTATAAGGTGTGATTTTTTTTGGTAGTGGTCTAAACAGTATGCCAAATTAGGTTTTTTCGTTCGCCCTGAGCTTGCCTGCGGGTGGGAAAACCGTCATGGTTCGACAAGCTCACCACGAACGGTTTTCTTTGTAGCATACCTTTTGAACCAGAACCATTTTTTTAATCTTTTAAAACCCAAACCTCTCCCATTTTTCCATCAAGCTCAATCATTTTATCAAAACAAAAGTTTAATTTGCCCAATAATTTCTTAGAAATATGATTTTCTTGACTCACAGTTGCAATGATTGGATACCCATAATGATGAGCAAGGTTGATTAACCTTAGTCCCACTTGATAACCAATCCCCCATCCCCAAAATTCTGGCAATAAAAAATAACCAATTTCAATACATGGTCTATCAAAAATGACATCATCAAAACTTAATTTACCATAGCCAATATAATTGCCATCAAGTAGGATTTTATAATAGCCTGCCACTTCATTTTTGGCATTGATGGGCATTAACCGATTTTCCCATGCTTTTTGAACACTGTCATCATCAATGGCATGACCTGTGATATTTTTCATGACTTGTGGATTTTGTAGCACTTGGGCAAATAAGGAATAATCTTGCTCATCAAATAAATCCAAATGGATAGTCATATCGCCACCTTAAATAAAAAACATCAGACCAATCCAATCTGATGTTTTGTCATTTAGTCATCACAAAAGCGGATTGATGACAGGTATTTTATTGGTTGTTTCTTTGTCATCTTTTTGATATTTAGGGTTAAATGACTGCACCAACGGATTGATGGGCAGACCCATTTTGTCCAATTTATCCGCCACACCCACCTGAATGTTATCGCCCTCAAACAACCGCTGGTCATCAGTGCGAGCCAAAGATAGATTTTCAAAGTCAAACAAGTTGCGGTCAGCTAATTGACTAGGGGCAACATTTTGCAATGCCTTAAACATACTTGCCAAGCGTTTTGGGTGAGCCTTATCCCACTCTCGTAGCATATCGTTAATCATTGCTCGTTGCAAGTTTTCTTGACTGCCACACAGATTACAAGGAATGATAGGAAATTGCTTGTAATTGGCATATTTGATGATGTCTTTTTCGGCAACATAAGCCAGCGGACGAATCAGCACATTTTGCTTGTCATCAGACAGCAGTTTTGGCGGCATTGCTTTTAGGCTGCCACCATGAAATAAATTTAAAAAGAAAGTTGCCAAAATGTCATCACGATGATGTCCCAAAGCCACTTTGGTTGCCCCAATCTGCTTGGCAAAACCATACAAAGAACCTCGACGCAAACGAGAACACGCTGAACAATAGGTTTTGCCCTCTGGCACGACTGACTTGACGATACTATAAGTATCTTTTTCTAGGATATAATAAGGAATGCCTTGTTCTGACAGGTATTTTGGCAATACATCTTCGGGAAAACCTGGCTGCTTTTGGTCAAGATTGACCGCCACCACCTCAAAATTGATGGGAGCAATGCGTTTTAGGAATAGCAAAATATCCAGCAAGGTAAAGCTGTCTTTACCGCCAGAGATGCAGACCATCACCACATCGCCCTCTTCAATCATCTTAAAGTCACGAATTGCCCAAGAAACCTCTTTGCGAAGCTTTTTTTGCAATTTCTTAAAACGAGTAGATTTGATGCCATCATCAAAATCATACGGTGTCTCGTCATCGCTCTCATCATCTGACATGGTTTTGTCTTTGGCGGTCAAAATATCGCCCAATTCACGCAAATCTTCTGGGCTATCATATGATGGATTGGTACTCATGATGTTGTTTTTACCTTATATTTTCTTGGGGTTTGGCTTGATTGTTCATGCAGTTTTTGGTCAAGTCGTTTTGCCATCTCATCTGCCCCAGCCAATTTTGGATTGACATACACTCGCTTAATGCTTGGCTTGCTGATTTGATTATTGCCAGCAGGTTTGTCAAAATCAGCCTTTTTATTGGTGCGTGTTGATGGATGTTTGGCAAATTGACGATGATTGCCCGATGCTGTGCCGTGATGTTTTTTGGCAAAACCCTTTTCTTGTCTTGCTTGCTGTGATGGTGCTTTTTTGGAGGCAAATTTCGATGATTTTACCAAATCAGTCGATGACCCAACCACCTTATCATCAGCACGCTGATTATTGGCAGCAGTACCATCAGGCGATGCTGATGATTTGGTGCTGTTTTTGTGGCGAATTTGGTAACTTTGATGAATGGGCTTTTTGTCATCAAAGTCAAACCCAATGGTTTTTTGGGTCATTTCCAGCACTTCATAGCGTGTTTTTAGGTGTTCGTCCAATTCAAATTTGGTAAAGTTATTGCTAAAATACAGCACCCCATCATGGCTAAGGCGATTCATGGCACGATTGATGAGTGCTGCATGGTCTCGCTGCACATCAAAAGTCCCTTTAAACTTTTTGGAATTAGAAAAAGTTGGCGGGTCAATAAAAATCACATCAAACTGCTCGGTGTTATCCTTAATCCACTCAAACACATCGGCAGCGATGAACTGATATTTAAGGTCGTGGTCATACATGGCATCCAGCACCAGCCCATTTAGGGAGAAGTTTTGTCGCCCCCAGTCCAAATAGTTGGCAGACAAATCCACGCTGGTCACGGTTTTTGCACCATGCAAAGCCGCATGGACGCTGGCAGTACAGGTATAAGAAAATAGGTTTAGCACTCTTTTGCCACGACTGGCTTGCCCCACCAAGCCACGCATCGTGCGATGGTCGATGAATAAGCCTGTATCCAAATAGTCAGTAAAATTGACATAAAAATACGCCCCATTCTCTTGTGCCAGCCACAATTTTTTGCGTTTTTTATGGTCGATTTTGGTGTACTGCTCATTACCTGATTGCTTAGCACGGGTTTTGATGAAGACCTGTTCTCGATTGACATCAAGCACCTGACGAATCACCGCCAACGCATTATTAAAACGATGTTTGGCGACTTGTGCATCGATGCTTTTTGGGGGTGCATACTCTTGAACATGCACATGCTCGCCATAAATATCCACCGCCACATTATAATTGGGCAAATCAGCATCATACACACGCAGATTGGTTACGCCTTGTTTTTTGGCAATTTTTTTAAGATTGGCAAGATTTTTTTGTAGGCGATTGACAAATTCCTGAGCCTCATCATGAACCACTTCTTTACGCTCAAATCGCTCAATCAAACTTGGCAAACTGGCAGTGTTTGGTCTGCCATGTCGAAAATACACCGTCAGTGCACCGTTATGGCAACGCAAAGTTTGCGGATTGACAATGGGCAGTACATCAGCATGCTCAATGTGACTTGCCAAAATCGCCAAATAACCATCCTCAATACCAGCTTGTCGCAGACCGTCCGCGACTTTGCGTCCCAAGCCCTGATACAATGGTTTAATCACATCATCATCGCCCAAGCGTTCACCATAAGGAGGATTGCTGATGATGAGTGGATTGCTGGCCTTGATAGTTGCAAGCAGTTCATCAAGCCCACTCATCGCTCTTTGTTCCAGACGAATGACGGGCGTGAGTGTCGCCAATCCTGCCGCCAGTAAGTTTTTGTGAGTGGCGTAGATGGCATGAGCATTGGCATCGGTTGCAATGATACTGATGGGTTTTGCTTCAAAGTTTGCTAGATTGTCATGAAAATCTGTCGTTGCACGAGCCACACACGCCTGCCAAAGCTCATCATCATGATGTTGCCAATGGTAAAAACCAAACTGATTGGTGCTTTTATCCAGACCAACAGGATAATTAACACGCATCAATAGTGCTTCAATGACAAAAGTACCAGAACCACACATTGGGTCGATAAGTGCATCAAAATGACCCAAATGCCAGCCTGCCTCATACAACAAAGCAGCCGCCAAATTTTCTTTTAGGGGAGCTTCGGTATTGGCAACACGATAGCCACGGCGGTGCAAACTTGTGCCAGACAAATCCAGTCCAATCTCGGCACAATCCACGCCAACTTGCACAAAAATGGCAAAATTAGGATTTTTGGCATCGACATCAGGACGGCTACCAAATTGACGATTAAAACAGTCAGCGATGGCATCTTTGACACGCATGGTTGCAAACTGCTGATTGACCGACACTCGCTTATCCACGCTAACACGCACCGCAAAAGTATGCTCTACACCAAATACAGCCGTCCAGTCAATACGACTGGCGAACTCATACAGCACATTAGCGACATCATCAGCGATGACTTCTTTGGTAATGCCCTGCTCGGTCACCTGTTTTTTCTTAAAATAATAATCGCCCAATGGCAATACAACACGACTTGCCACACGACTGTATAGACAAATCTGATAAAACTGTGCCAAAGAAACCGACACCACCACTCGCCCTGCTCGCACCTGCGTGCCAGCGATACCAAAACCATCAAGCTCAGTCAATAAAGCCTGTTCTAGCCCATCTGCACAGGTAATCAATAAAGAATGTGTCATCAAATCAGTCATGCCAAAAGCCATCAATTAAAACCCCTCATTATAGCATGAATTAAGACCAAAGAAAAAGCACAAAAAAATCCAGCCCATTTCTTGACTGGATAAAATCACTTGTCATAATCAGTATCAATCGACCACTATGGCGTGGGACGAACATCAACTTCGATGGTGTAGTTCATCAGATTAGGCTTAGTGCCAAACGCATCATACTCCACTCGAATCACATGGCGACCATTTTGAATCACTTGATAAGAGCCATTGGCAAAATCAAATGGATAAGGAATCGCCAAAACAGGTTTCATGCGGTCATCTGACACACTGACCGACACATAGTCACCAATCTTAGGGTAAATAAAATAGTCGCAATGATTGCCTTTAATGCTTTCGTGTCGGACAGTCTGGGTTTTGTCCACCTTTTTTTGGATTAAGCGTGGACAAATTTCTGGCACATCTCTGACCGATGTGACAACAGGTGTAGCTTCTTGCGACTGTGGCACAGTCACTGGTGTTATTTCTACTTTTGGGCTTGTGCTTGGTGGTTCATCGCCTTTGCAAGCAGTTAAGCCAAAAACCGCCGAAGCCAACAAAATGACCGATGGGTAATGTTTTTGCAAAATCCATGTTTGATACATCAACAATTCTCCCAATCTAAACATAAAATCCTTGTTGATTAACCAGTCTGCACCAAGTCAGATGATAGTAATCACACCAAGCAAAGTTATTATTCTAAACGGCACAGTATAACATAAATCTGCAAAAATGCACGCAACTATTTGCCAGAGATAAAGTCACTCACGCAGGCGTTCAGCGTCTTGCCAACCGCAGATGCTACAACTTGTGTGCGTGCTGATGGGTCGATGGCAGCCTGAGCAATCTCGGTTAAAGTTACTGATTCAGGAGCTTTGTCGCTGACACAGCCACAAATTTTGTTTTCTAGATTATTTTTTTGAGTCTCACTCAAAATCACGGTCGCCACTTGATAGACGGATTGCTGATTAAGTTCGCTGCGACATTTGGTGTCCACCACGCCCTTAAAAATATTCATGCCAATATTGGCGGCATTGAGCTCATCACCAGCACCTGTACCTGCACAGCCTGTCAATACCAACGCACCAATCATCACACCAAACAACTTTTTCATAAAAATTTCCAATAATAACAAGCAAAATGGTGCTAAATATTAAATTTATTCATCTGAAAAATCAATATCTGTGTACAATCATTCACGAAAAATAACAATTTGTTACGCCCAAATAACATCACTCATCAATGATGTCTGCCGTCTTTGCTGACAAAATCGACAGCAAATCATTGGGGGTAATACCAATATCAAGCCCTCTTTTGCCGCCACTGATGTACATTTTTTCAAGCTCAAAGGCCTGCTTGGCAATGATGGTGCTCAGTCGTTTCTTTTGCCCAAGCGGACTGATGCCGCCAACCAAATAGCCCGTCAGACGCTGAGCATCATCAATGGCTGCCATCTGCAATTTTTTGACCCCAACTGCCTTTGCCATCTTGCCAAGATTAAGCTGATGCACCACAGGTAACACCGCCACAAAATATTGCTTGCCATCGGTCACCAATAATGTCTTAAAAACTTCATGTCCAGACAACCCTAGTTTATCCACCGCCTCTTGTCCAAAATTGGTGTTGTTAGGGTCATGTTCGTATTGATGCAGGCTAAATGCAAGATGGTTTTTTGTCAATAAATTAACCGCAGGCGTCATACTTTTTCCTTGATATGATTAGACTGATTTTGAGCAACCAATCGAGTGATTGACTCATCTTGGACTGCTGTTTCATCAAACAACAACTTCATGTGTGGATATGGCACAGGAATGCCCGCCTCTTCAAGACTTCGCTTGATTTTCTCAGTCAGATTTTCTTTGATGACAGGAATTCTCGCCACCGACAATGGAGCAACCCAAAATCGCACAATAATCTGCACACCAAAATCGCCAATATCTGCCACTGTTGCAATCGGTGCAGGGTGTTTTAGCACCACCTCATCTTTTTGGAGCGTCTTGATAATCACACTTCTAGCAGCGGTCATGTCCGCATCTAGCCCAATGCGTGTTCTGATGTCAAAACGAATCATCTTTTTGGAGGTTAGATTGACTACTTGCGATGACGCCACCGCAGAATTTGGAATAATGATGATGATATTATCACGGTCAAGAATCTGCGTGGCTCGCAATGAAATCTTGACCACACGCCCCTCTTTATCATCAAGGCGAATCCAATCTCCCACCTGAAAAGATTGCTCAATCAAAATCACAATACCAGCGATGAAATTGGCAAGTGTGCTTTGCGATGCCCAACCAACCGCCAAACCTGCAATACCCAAACCTGCCACGATAGAGACGATGTCAAAACCAAACTTGGCAAGTACCGTTGCCAATGCCATCACCAAAATCAGCACCAATAGCAGGTTTTTTAGCAACTGCTCAATCGATGCATTTAGGTCGTAATGCTTTAAAACACCACTCACCATCTGCCCAGAAAACACCCACAATATATAATAAAATCCTGCCCAAGTGGTTGCTTTGGCGGTTGCCTGAATGGTGTTTGGCGATACGCCAATTTGTGACATGATGGCAAGTAAGCTACTGACAAACCATAGATAACGCAAAGTGGCTCTTAGCAGTCTTGTATAGCGGTGCGACAGTCCGAAAGTCTTTTTGATGGCTTTGGTCAGATAAACCAGCACCCAATATACAAAACCAATGAGCAATAGCAAAATGATGATTTTGGTACCTGTTGCCAGTATTGACAACCCCAATTTTGCCCAATTTAGCGTTTGGTCGTCCAGCGAACCCCCCAAAAGCCAATAAATATTTTGGTGCAGTTCATCAAAAATCTTCCTGAAAAAATCAATCACGCTATGAGCATTCATCTTGCTGTCATTCAACCTGTCTGAATCATGAATGCAGCTATTTTAGCAAATTATATCAACAACACCAATCATCATGACCAAAATTTCTGGTCATTTTGTCAAAAAAAACTTCAAGGGCAATGTTCAATCTTCATCACCATCATCATGTTTTTAAAATTTTTATTAAAAATATAAAAAAATAAATTTTTAGCTATGGTTCAAAAGTATGCTAATAAGAAAACCGTTCGTGGTAAGCTTGAGAGACCTAACGGTTTTCTCACCCAAAGACAGGCTCAGGGCAAACACAAAACCTAGTTTGACATACTTTTTAGACCACTACCGAATTGTTTATCAATATGGTCATCTTGCCAGTTTGGGCTGGTTTGAGTTTGCGTCTGCAAAGTGATATAATCCAAATTTTTGGATTGGGAGGGATTTGACGATGCAAGGATTGATGACTTTATTTTTAATATTAAGCCCAATGTTTGTTGGCTTTGCCCTACCCAGTCACCACAAGGTAGTCGCTCTCAGCGAACGCCTGCTTGGCTATATCGTTTTTGCCCTACTCATCATTATCGGCATTGAACTTGGTCTGGAAAAGAATTTCACCAAAGAACTAAGCAACATCGTCCAATATGTCGGTGTCTTGTTGTTGCTGACCATTGGGCTCGGCTCAATATCACTCATCGCATTTGATAAAATCACCCATCGCCGCCAACAGCAACAAACAGCACGCACCAACCCTCAACATCAACCCAGTCTGACAGGCAGTCTGGCTCAGCTTGGTTGTTTGGCAGGCGGATTTATCCTAGCAAAAATTCTACCCACCCATCTACTACCACCCAATGGCAGTACCACTGCATTACTGATGGCATTGTTACTGCTGGTCGGTATTTCTCTTAAAGGTTCGGGTGTTAGCTTGCGTCAAGCGATTTTGAACAAGCAAGGACTGCAAATCAGCATCATCTTTATCCTAAGCACCTTATTTGCTGGTGTGATTTTTGCCAGTATTTTTGGTGAAGTTTCGTTATTTAAAGGCTTGGCATTGGCATCAGGTTTTGGCTGGTATTCGTTATCTGGCTCCATCATGACGGACAACTATGGAGCCATTTGGGGGAGTGTTGCCCTGCTTAATGACTTAGGTCGTGAAATCATTGCCCTGATTTTTATTCCTGTCGTGATGCGATATTCGGCATCATCTGCCATCGGCTTGGGCGGCGTCACCAGTTTGGACTTTACCCTACCAACCATCATCAATGCTGGCGGAACACAGATAATGCCTGTGGTGATTAGTTTTGGTTTTATTACCAATGTGATTTCGCCCATTTTGATGGTATTTTTTAGCTCATTAGGCTAAATTTTGCTCATCTTTTATCTGGCGTTGGCTTTGTGATTCAAAAAACGCACGATGGGCTTTTGTTTTGACAGCCAGTCCATCATCTCGCTTCGAACCCATGGTAGTAAGCCACTTTGGGCAAATTGAGCAGTAAAAGCAAAGTTAATCATCGAAAAACTGTGCATCATCACACCATGATGTGCCATGCAAGCTCTTTGATAAGCATTCAATGCCTGCTGATGTAATGGCACGCCACGCTTTGCCACCTTATCGAGCTCATCAAGCAATGCCAGCACATCAAAGAAACCTAGATTCAACCCCTGTCCTGCCAATGGGTGCACACCATGTGCCGCATCGCCAATCAACACCATCTGATTGACAGTATACGCCTGTGCCATTTGAGCAGATAAAGCAAAACTGGCAATGGACTCAATTTGGCTAATTTCTCCCAATTCATCATTCATGGCGATGGCAAGTTGCTGCATCAATTGCACCTCGCTCAATGCCAGATACTCATCTGCCATCACGGTAGGCAAGGTCCACACGATAGAATGCCAACATGCTTTATCAGCCTGTGTCAAATCCGCCATCGGTAACATGGCCAGCGTACCAGTTGGTAGCATAATTTGACGAGCGGTATGCTGATGAGGGCAAGTTGTCTTAATGGCACAGCAGATGGCTTTTTGATGATAGTCCAATCGATTCACCTGAATACCCATCATTTGACGAACTTGCGACTGCCGACCATCTGCCCCGATAAGCAGGCGACACGCCACTCGATGTGTCTCGCCTAAGGCATGATACAAAAAAGACACCTCCTTGCCTACATCGATGCCTTGTGCTGCAAGTTTTGCTTCATATACCAATGTGAGATATTGAGCCACTTCTGGTTCGACCGCTCGCTCCCATAATGCCATGTCCAGCACCGATGGCTCAATCATTGAGCCTAGGGTTTTGGGCAACAAATTATCTTCGGCAAACAGCAGCTCCCCCTTGCCGTCTTTTGCCCATACTTGCATTTGGGTGTAATCTGCCTTTCGTACCACTTTTTGCCAAACACCAATCTGTGTCAAAAGCTCAATACTTGGCAAATTCATTGCATACACACGAGCATCACGCACAGATAGCCTATCTATCATACCCTGTCTGTCAGGTTTAGATTGCTGGTCTAAGAGTAGCACTCTATACTGTCTTTGTGCCAAAGCGATGGCACACGCCATACCAACCGCCCCAGCCCCAATGATGGCAATATCATAATGGTGAATTTGTTGCATAGTCTTATCATCAATGAAATATCATGGGTATTTTATCACAAATTGCCATCAATGGTGCGACAACTCCTTTTTATACACCAAGCACCAATGATTTGGTTGCCTGCTTACCAATCATGGTTTGTTTTATCGGATTTTGTGACTAAAACACACAAAATCAATGTTTAAAAACCTATCACAATCAAATCATTGGCATAAAAAAGCCCATCGAATGATGGGCGTGATGCTGATTAAATTTGTGATAAAATCAGTTTTAATTTCTCATTAGGGTCAGCTGCGGTCGTGATGGAACGACCAATCACCAAATAATCCGAACCATGAGATAACGCATCTTTTGGTGTGCAAATTCGCTTTTGGTCATCATTGACATCATCAGGCAAACGAATACCTGGCGTAACCAGTTTAAACTGCGTTCCAAATGCCGCTTTAAGCATACTTGCTTCTTGTGCTGAACATACCACACCATGCAAACCTGACTGATGCGTCAACCCCGCCAGATGCATCACCTGCTCAGAAACACTGCGACCAATACCAAGCTCCAACAAATTGGCATCAGTCATTGAAGTCAATACCGTCACCGCAATCAATAATGTCTGATAACCACCTGAAACCAGTCGCTCTTGGCACAATCGCATCGCTTCTGTGCCGACGCTGGCGTGAATGTTGGTCATCCAAACACCCATATCCGCTGCTGATAAGACTGCTTGTGCTGTCGTATTAGGAATGTCATGAAATTTTAAATCCAAAAACACCTCAAAACCACGCTGATGAAATGCTTTAATGACCTGATTGCCACAACTGGTGAACAACTCCTTGCCCACTTTTAGACGACAAAGTGATGGGTCAAGACGGTCTGCCAATGCCAAAGCATCATCTAAGGTGTGCTTATCAACAGCGACAATGATGGGTGTACTCACGACAAACTCCTAAAAATCATGGGTTTTGTTGATTGATGAGCGTGGTTGGTTCTTCTGATACAACGGTTGGCTCTGCTTGCTTTTCGGTCATCTGTGCCAATTTGATGTTCGCCTCAGTTAATTGAGCCTGAACAGTACGCACTTCTTTTTTTAGACGACTGATTTCCCACTTATTTTGCAACACTCTAAACATCAGTAGTGCAAGCAATATACCAATCAATACGCCCAAAAAGATGCTTGCCACCAATACCAATCCCAAATTCATCGGCACCAGATTTGCAAATAATAAATTGACCGCTACTTCGCTATTGTTTAACAGCACCAAAGTGATGGAGTAGGCAAAAACCACAACCAAGAGAACAATTAGTAAAATATGCATAAATCACTCAAAATTGAAAAAAATTAGATTATTATTCGTCATTCATTGCGTTTACAGATTCACGCAACGCCTTACCAGGTTTAAAAAATGGCACTGCCTTCGCCTCGACCGTCACCGCCTCGCCCGTGCGTGGATTTCGAGCTTGGCGAGCCTCTCGATGATGTAGGCAAAAACTGCCAAAACCACGAATTTCAACACGCCCATCGTATGATAATTCATCAATCATCATCGCTAAAATCAAACGAACTGCCTCATCAACCGTGTGTTCGTCCAGATTGTCACTATCAGCCGCCAAATTTTCAATCAAATCAGATTTGTTAATTATTGCTTGCATTGCTTGCATACATCTCTTCTAAAAATTTGGTTTTTTTATGACAAAAGTCAATGCCATATCAAACAAATGATTTCATCATAAAGCGATAATATAGCCGAAAATATAAAAAAAGTGAATATATTTTTTGTTAAAAATTTAAACAGAATTTGATTAAACCCATCATAAAAACTCAAAAAAAATGATGATTTAGATATAACAAAAGAGTGGCAAGAAATCCTGCCACTCTTTTTGATTTTTTGGGGTTTGGCTTAGCCTTTTAGTTGCTCGCCAAAGATGTCGCCCAAAGTTTTTGGCTGTGCTTCAACAGCTGCTGAGTTTGAAAGCTCTTTGATGGCTTGACGCTCATCTGCTTCATCTTTTGCCTTAACAGACAAAGTGATGTTGCGAGACTTACGATCTACGCTAACAATTTTCGCTTCAACTTCATCGCCAGCATTCAATACTTTTGATGCATCTTCTACACGCTCACGAGAGATGTCTGATGCACGCAGATAGCCTTCTACCTCTTCTGCCAAAGTGATGATTGCACCCTTAGCATCAACTTCTTTTACTGTGCCTTTAACGATTGCACCACGGTCATTTGCCAATAGGTACTCGTTAAATGGATCAGAATTTAGTTGTTTGATGCCTAGGCTGATGCGATTGGCTTCTGCATCTACAGAAAGAACAACAGCTTCTACGGTGTCGCCTTTGCTGTAACTACGGATAGCTTCTTCACCACTTTCAGTCCAAGAGATGTCAGATAGGTGTACCAAACCATCGATGCCGCCTTCTAGACCAATGAACAGACCAAAGTCAGTGATTGACTTGATGGTACCGCTGATTTTTTGACCTTTTTCGTGTTTCTTGTCAAACTCTTCCCATGGGTTTGGCATGGTTTGTTTGATACCTAGGCTGATACGACGACGCTCGCCATCGATTTCTAGAACCATCACATTCACTTCGTCGCCCACTTGAACAACTTTTGATGGGTGAATGTTCTTGTTGGTGTGATCCATTTCAGACACATGCACTAAACCTTCGATGCCTTCTGCGATTTCAGCAAAGCAACCATAGTCAGTTAGGTTGGTAACACGAGCTTTGGTGATGGTACCTACTGGATACGATTTTTCAACTTCGTTCCACGGGTCAGTGCCTAGTTGTTTTAGACCCAAGCTTACACGGTTACGCTCACGGTCAAACTTCAATACTTTAACTTTTAGGTCTTGACCAACTTCAACAGCTTCTGATGGGTGCTTGATACGCTTCCAAGCCATGTCAGTGATGTGTAGTAGACCGTCAATACCACCCAAATCAACGAATGCACCGTATTCGGTTAGGTTCTTAACGATACCTTCTACTTCCATACCCTCTTCTAGCTTGCTTAGCAACTCATCACGCTCTGCTGAGTTTTCAGCTTCCATAACGGCACGGCGAGAAACAACGATGTTATTGCGTTGCTTGTCAATTTTGATGACTTTAAATTCTAGCTCTTTGCCTTCTAGATGAGTGGTTTCACGCACTGGACGCACATCAACCAATGAACCTGGTAGGAACGCACGCACTGAACCAACTTCAACGGTGAAGCCGCCTTTAACTTTAGATGAGATGATACCTTTAACGATTTCATCATTCTCATGTAGTTTTTCAAGAGCACGCCAGCTTTCTTCACGCTTCGCTTTTTCACGAGAAAGCACAGTTTGACCCATGCCGTTGTCCACAGCTTCAACCACAACATCAATGTTGTCGCCTACTGTTACTTCAAGCTCACCAGCTTCGTTCAAAAACTCTTCACGAGCCACGATGCCTTCAGATTTTAGACCTGTATCTACTGTAATCCAGTCGCTGTCAATCGCAACCACAGTACCAGAAATCACTGAGCCACGCTCAATGTTAAGACCTTGTTCTGATTGGCTTGCTTCAAACAGTTCAGCAAATGATACCATTATGTTTACCTTAAAAAAATATAGCCGTAGCCTGTCCAGCACAGTACGGTTCAGGTTAGGTCAATGATTGCCCATCGCTGGTTTTGTCGGTCAATCATTCACAAAATATAATAAAACGCTTTATTATAACAAAGTTTTTTGATAAAAAATAGTACAAATCAGCACAAATTTTAAGTTTTTATCTGATTATGCTTCAATGCCTTGTTGTTGGCAGAATTTAACCACCTGCTCGAACACCTCATCAACCGACAACGCTGAGCTATCTACCACCAACGCATCATCAGCAGGTTTTAGTGGGGCGACCGTGCGATTTTGGTCTTGTTCATCTCGTGCATTGATTTGTGCCAAAATCGCCTCAAAATCAGCAGGCTTGCCAGCCTCGTCAAGCTGTTTGACACGGCGATTGGCACGGGCAACGCTACTGGCGGTCAAAAAAATCTTAACATCTGCCTCTGGAAACACCACCGTCCCCATGTCTCGCCCATCTGCCACCAGCCCAGACCGAAGTGCCATATCCTGCTGAACCTTTAAAAGAGCAACTCGCACGCTAGGCAAGGTTGCCACTTTTGAGGCATATTTGCCCACCGTTTCATTTCTAATGTCGTCTTGTAACAACACGCCATTGACCAAAATTTCAACTTGCTCGGTGTTGGTATTGACCACAAAATCTAGGGTTAAATTTTGGGTTAATTGACAAACCGCTTGTTCAAATTCTCGCTGTTCATCATTATTGAATTCATGAGTAAATACTTTATCGGTTAGTAAACCATGTTTAAAAGACAATAAACCAACAATGCGATATAATGCACCGCTATCTAATAGATTAAAACCAAAGTGCTTGGCAAGCCGATAAGCAATCGTACCTTTACCTGCACCACTTGGACCATCAATGGTGATAATGGGATAGGTCATTTTAATAAGCCTTTGAATATTTGAATAATTTTTGATGATAGGATAAGTTTATAACGAATTTTGCTTGCCAATGCTCTTTTTTGATTGTCGCCTTTCTTTAAAAAACGCCTGCAATAGTGCTTTGGACTGTTCAGCAAATAACCCACCCTCTACCAACAATGAATGATTAAAATATGATTTTTCATTTAATTTTTCTTGACTGATAATAACCCCAGACTTTGGCTCACTTGCCCCAAATACCACTCGGTTAATTCTTGAATGAACAATCGCCCCCAAACACATTGTGCAAGGTTCAAGCGTTACATACAAAGTCGCCCCCATTAGACGATAATTATCCAAACTTTCACACGCCCTACGAATGGCAACCATTTCAGCGTGAGCGGTGGCATCACAAGTTGAAATGGGGCAATTAAAACCTTGTGCGATGATTTGATTGTCATAAACCAATACCGCCCCAACAGGCACTTCGCCACTCCTTGCCCCTTGTCTTGCCAAATCAAGGGCAATATTCATAAAATCATGGTCTTTCTCATCAAACGCATCATCTGGCTTAATGATGACTTGACTTGGATTTTTTAAGTGGTTATTTTTTGATGTGTTGATAAAAGAAGACATGGCAAATCACTGTGGCAACTGCCAATCAATCGGTGTCTTGCCACACGACATCAGGTATTGATTGGTCTTCGAAAAAGGTCTGCTCCCAAAAAATCCGCCCCGATTTGCCGATAAAGGCGATGGGTGATTGGCGGTCAAAACCAAATGCTTACTGGTGTCGATAAACCGTCCTTTATGCTTGGCATAACTGCCCCAAAGTATAAAAACCGTCTGGCTGGTTTGTTCATTTAGCACCTGAATCACACGGTCGGTAAACACCTCCCAGCCCTGTCTTTGATGGCTGCCTGCTTGCCCCATCTCAACCGTCAAAGTTGCATTAAGCAGCAGAACACCCTGCCTTGCCCAGCTGCTCAAATCGCCATGCTCACTGACAGCAATGCCCAAATCCCCAGCCAGCTCTTTGAGAATATTTTGCAAACTTGGTGGCTTAGGAATAATTTTTGGCACGCTAAATGACAGCCCCATCGCCTGTCCTGCACCATGATAAGGGTCTTGCCCTAATATCACCACTTTCACTTGCGACAAAGGTGTCAAATAAAAAGCCTGAAAAATCTGCGATTTTGGCGGAAAAATTACCTTGCCTTGTGCGTATTGCTCTTGCAAAAATCCACGCAACGCATTCATCTCATCACTCAATAATGCAGGTGCCAACGCCATCTTCCAATCATCTGGTAGCTGGACTTTTTGCAATATGGCTTGTTGTTGTTCGCTAAAATACATGAGTTTATTTTTTATTTTTTATTGATGAGCTTTTTACCACAATCGTACCAAATAACAAATCATGCCAGCCTCGTTTTTGTGGATGATTTGATGCCATGAAATAATTGATGGCAAGCAAGACTAAGGTAATGTTCACAGGCAATGGTATGCCCATCGCCAACAGATAAATCACAGACAACGCCAAGACACGCATCAGTTTTTTAATGAACGATGGCTTACTGCGTGTTGTTGCGTCCAGCGTGCGAATGCCAACAATCAATTTGCCCAACGATTGACCACGCACCACGATGAGCAATAGCTGTATCAATAAATAGCCCAATAACAGCAAACTGGTCAGTCCCGCCACATCGGGAGGAATCTGACTGGCTAATTCCTCAGAATACGCCATCAATGCCTGCACATCGCCTGCTTGTAGTCGTTTTGGGTCGGGATTTAATGCCCAAAATGCTTGCGTAAATGGCATTAACGCCAATACAAACAACGCCACATTAAGTACCACCGCCAAAAATCTAGCACCAATAGTGGCATAAACCAAAGTATCCTGAGTAGCCTGCTTGGCAGTTTTTGATGCCAAACCAGCATGAGGAGGCTGGCTTTGTGTGGGTGCTTTGCCATACAACTCAGCCACCGAAACACGCTTTGGTTCTGGGCGAAATTCTGGATTATCACCAAATGCCCTTGGTGTAGATGGTGTGGCAGCTGCTTTATTTGGCTGGTAATAGGGCTGATTATTTGTCAAATCGCCCAAGCGTTGCCATTGGCTCATACCGCTATGCCATACCAAATCATCAAGCAATACCTCGCCTGTTGATAGCATTGTGTTTACTTCATCTAAGTTGTATGGCCCTGCTTGCACGCCATTTCTTGCTAAATAAATTTGCATTCTAATACAATCATTAAAAAAAATTTTTCCTATCTTAAACCAAAACTCCCAAAAGCACAATGAAAATTTATACCACACGCCGTTGATGGCTGACCACATACAAAACCAACACCAAACCACCAATGATGACCGACGGCATAAATGCCAAAAACTGATTACCTTGATTGAGAAAATAAGCCGTTATCGCATAAATAGGCATCAACAAAACACCGTCCAATGCTGACGATAAAGATTCCAGACTGTTTCTGTGTTTATCATCAATTTGGTCATGAAACTTGGCAAAGATAAAGGTGCTGCTGGCACTGTGGCAAAATACATGAAAAAATAACAACAACGCTAACATAATGATGTTATCTCTCAATAAAGGCATGAAAAATAAAGCGATTAAATTAAGAATGATGACCCCATATTCAACAGCTGGTCGAATGGTATATTTTTTTAGCCAAATTGAAGACAATAATATTGCGGTATTTAACAACAAAAATCCCAACAGCAGTCCGTTATTAAACTCATGAAACAACACTTGCCAGCTTAGCATGGGAGCAACCGCAGAAACACTAAACAACACACACGCCCAAAAGATTGGTGTTTTTACATAATGCCACGATATTTCACCAAAAGATAATAAAGTGGTGGTAGTATTGCTGTTGTTAAAATTAAATGCCTTAATTAAAGGAACTAAAAAGAATGCAGAAATTAGCAAAAATACCCCTGCCAATACCCACGCATAGGCAATCTGTATCTGAAACAAATAAAATCCAACCACACCGCCCAATAAAGTTGCCATACTTTTATAATAACGAATATTAGCAAATAGTTTTTCGGTACTGATGTTTTTGGCATCATCTTTGAGGGTTTGTTTGAGCTTAATGATACTGGCGTTAATTGACCCCGACAAAAAGGCAATACCAACCCCCGCCAAGATACTGGCAACATAAAAATGATAAGAGAAATCCACCACATAACAAAAACACGCAGCTGCTCTAAGCAGCGTGCCAATCATCACGCTTTTAAACACACCCACTCTATCGGCTAATATCCCTGTGGGTAATTCAGCGATTAACACCGTGATATTTAAAATTGATGACAGCAGGGCAATCATATGCCAATCCAGCCCCATTTTTAAATAAAACAGCGTATCAATGATGGCAAATGAGCCAATAGCAAAGGAGGATAATAAGGTGTAGATGATGAAGTTTTTCAATGATAAATCCCTAAATTAACTCAAAACAATCCTTGTTGTCATCAGTCTTGATAATGATGATTTGACAAAAAGAAATTTTATCTAAAATATAACGATGTTTTTGACTTCCTAAGCTCATCATGAGCCATGAACAATCGTCTGGCAAAATGGACGGTCATACAAAAAAGAGGCTAATAAATACCGCCTCTTTTGTATGATTATCAGTTTGCTCTTAAAACAAAGTCTGTTTTTTACGACTTAGCAAAAATCCCCTGCCATCTTTATTGGTGCATCGCATTCCTGATTGCTGACTGGTGCAAGTCCAGCCCTTGCCAGAGACGCTTTGTCCATACGCTAAAACTCTTGCACCCTGATTATAAGGAAAATCGCTATAACAATTCATATGGGCTCTGCCTGTGCGATTTAAGCCAAAATCTTGTCCCCAGTCAGCATCACAGCTACTTGGTCGTGGGATTGGCGGTCTGGCATTATCGGTTTCCATGATGAAACAAGAAACATATCCTAACTCATATTCATCGCCACTACAAAGAATGTTGCCAGATGGACTTTGAAATTCAACCGCCAATGCACTCAGTGGCAAAAAGCCAGCAACTGCCAAAAATTTAGTCAATGTTTTCATACCAACTCCAATATCAATACCACCATTCATTCTACAAAATCAGTATTTTTATGGCAAGAGGATTGTTAAAAAAAAATAAAAGGGCTAATTGCTTAACCCTTTTATTTGTCAATCATGCCTGACCCAAGAATAGCCAAGTATCCAGCACGCTATCAGGGTTTAGGGAAACTGATGAAATGCCTTGCTCCATGAGCCATTTGGCAAGGTCAGGATGGTCGGACGGCCCTTGACCACAGATACCAACATACTTGCCTTGCTTACGGCATGCCTCAATCGCCATACCCAAGAGTTTTTTAACCGCCGCATCTCGCTCATCAAATAGATGAGAGACGATGCCACTGTCACGGTCAAGCCCCAGTGTTAATTGCGTTAGGTCGTTTGAACCGATTGAGAAGCCATCAAAATATTCCAAGAATTCATCAGCAAGCAGTGCATTGGTTGGCAACTCGCACATCATGATGATTTCTAGTCCATTTTGACCACGCTTTAAGCCATTTTTCTCCAAAAGCTCGATGACCGCTTTCGCCTCGCCAGTGGTACGCACGAACGGAATCATGATTTTGACATTGGTCAAGCCCATGTCATCACGCACATATTTTAATGCCTTGCATTCAAGCTCGAAGCAATCACGGAAATTCTCAGAAATGTAGCGACTTGCCCCACGAAAGCCCAGCATTGGGTTTTCTTCGTGTGGCTCATACAGTTTACCACCAATCAGATTGGCATACTCGTTAGATTTAAAGTCACTCATACGCACGATGACAGGTTTATCATAAAACGCTGTCGCCAGTGTGGAAATACCCTCAATCAGCTTATTGATATAAAATTCCACAGGCGAGTTATAGCCAGCCATGCGTTCTTGGATTGCCAAGACAGTTTCTTGTGGCAAACTGCCTAAATTTAATAGAGCTTTTGGGTGTACGCCAATCATGCGATTGATGATGAATTCAAGACGAGCCAAGCCTACTCCCTGATTTGGAATTTGGGCAAAGTCAAAAGCACGGTCAGGGTTGCCCACATTCATCATAATCTTAAAGGCAAGCTCTGGCATTGTACTGATGGAATTTTTTTGAACTTCGTAGTTTAGCACGCCTTCATAGATGAAGCCTGTATCCCCTTCGGCACAAGAGACCGTTACCTCTTGACCATCGGTCAATACTTCGGTGGCATTACCACAGCCAACAATCGCAGGCACACCAAGCTCACGAGCAATGATTGCTGCATGGCAAGTACGACCACCACGGTTGGTAATGATGGCAGAAGCTCGTTTCATGACAGGTTCCCAATCAGGGTCGGTCATGTCTGACACCAGCACATCACCCTCTTCTACCTTGCCCATTTCGTTCAGGTTTGTAACGATACGAACCTTGCCAGAGCCAATTTTTTGTCCAATAGAGCGACCTTCGGTTAGCACTTTTGCCCCTTTGGATTGGATGACATAGCGTTCCATGTGATTTTTATCTTGGCGAGATTTGACGGTCTCTGGGCGAGCTTGTACGATAAAGATTTCGCCTGTATCGCCATCTTTTGCCCATTCGATGTCCATTGGGCAACCATAATGTTTTTCAATGATGATGGCTTGTTTGGCAAGAATGGTCAATTCATCAGAAGTTAAGGCAAACTGTTGACGGTCTGCTTTTTCAACATCAACAATCTTGGTCGAACGCTTGGTATTACCCTCATCGCCATAGACCATCTTTTTCATTTTTGAACCAAGATTACGGCGAACCACCGCAGGGCGATTTTGCTCAATCAATTTCTTGGACAAATAAAACTCATCAGGATTGACCGCCCCTTGTACCACCATCTCGCCCAAGCCATAGCTTGCGGTGATAAACACCACATCGTTAAAGCCACTCTCGGTATCTAGCGTAAACATCACCCCAGAGGTACCAGTTTCAGAGCGTACCATACGCTGCACGCCAGCTGATAGTGCCACACCTGCATGTTCAAAGCCTTTATGCACACGATAAGCAATCGCACGGTCATTATACAGACTGGCAAACACTTCCTTGATGGCAATCAGCACATTATCAATGCCACGAATATTTAGGAAGGTTTCTTGTTGTCCTGCAAAAGAGGCATCAGGCAAATCCTCAGCCGTTGCTGATGAACGCACCGCCACCGCCACATCTTGACCACCAGTCAAGTCAGCAAACGCAGCACGAATCTCATCTTCCAAATCTTTTGGCAACTCTTGGGCGATGACCCAACCACGCACCTTAGCACCAACTTCGGCAAGTTTTTCAACATCATTAACATCAAGACCTTTTAGTTCGCTGTTAATCTTATCCAGCAAACCCGTTTCATTCAAAAAGCGATTAAAAGCATCGGCAGTGGTTGCAAAACCATTAGGCACATTCACGCCCAAATTGCCCAAATGACTAATCATTTCGCCCAAAGAAGCGTTTTTACCACCGACAATCTCAACATCGTGCTTACCAAGCTGTGTAAAAGCAATGACTTGTTTACTCATAAATCACTCCGAATCGTCTTATTTATTCACCAAACCATAGATTGGTGTTTGGGATTTTGTCTGATTATAGCGATAAAATTATCAATACACAATCCATTAGCTGTTTTTATTTATCAAAAAAATGATACCATTTATTTTAAAAATATATACAAACCATTCTTGTTCATTTTTTATTCATCCAAACTCAATAAATCATCGTCTAATGAGATGATTTGTACCCAAAGGGCGATTTTATGCTATAATCAAAAATCAAATCGCTATCGGCAAAGACCGACCCATATTTTTATTTTGACCAAACCCAATCAGAAGAAGAATTGACATGTATGTCCATACCCCAACCGATACCAGTAACTCTCTCCCATCTGCTGACAAGCCTGTGATGCGTAGTGCATTTTTTATCTCTGACGGCACTGCCATTACTGCTGAGACTTTGGGCAAATCACTATTAAGCCAGTTTGGCGATGTGGAATTTGACATTCAAATCATTCCTTATGTTGATACGCCAGAAAGTGCTTATGAAGCCGTTAAGCGTATCAATCAAGCACATCATTTGACAGGATTAAGACCGCTGGTCTTTGACACCATTGTCAGCGACCACATTCGTGAAATCATCAATTCAGCCGATGCCTGCAACCTTGATATTTATGAGGGTTTAATTACTCGCATCGCTGATGAAATCAACCACAAGCCCGACCCACACGCAGGCATTGCTCACAGCAAAGTGGATTCTGACGACTACAAATCCAGAATTGATGCGGTGCATTTTGCCCTAGATAATGATGATGGTGCAAGAACCACACACTATGACGGAGCAGACATCATTTTGGTGGGATTGTCTCGTTCTGGCAAAACCCCCACTTCTTTGTATTTGGCATTACAATATGGCATTCGTGCCGCCAACTATCCTTTGACCGAAGAAGATTTAGACACCAGCAGTCTGCCCCCTGCCCTAAAAGCACATAAGCATAAACTATTTGGTCTTACCATTGATACAGAACGCTTGGTGCGTATTCGCCAAGAGCGAAAAGCAGGCAGTCGCTATGCCAGCCTTGCTCAATGCCAAGAAGAACAACGAGCAATCCAAGCGATTTATATCGCCCAAAAAATCCCCAATCTCAATGTCTCAGAAATGTCAGTGGAAGAAATCGCCACTCGCATTTTGCAGATGACAGGGCTAAAACGCCGCATTGGTTGATTTGATAAATCAGGTAATCATGTTATGAAAAAATTCACACAAGCAATGGCTGTTGGTATGCTGATGACCGTTGGCATGACTTTGACCGCCTGCCAAAGCACGCCCACGCCAGCTCCCATTTACACCCCTCAAATCACACTGCACGAACCACAAATTTTAGAAATCCTCCCCCAAAGAGCCTCTTGTGATTCTGCCACACCAATGCAATGTCTGCTGGTGCGTTCACAAGATGATTTGTCGGCAATTTTTGGTATTGGCTACAACAGCATCAAGGGTTTTGAGCCAAAAACTGGGGTTGGTTATAAAATCAAAGCCAGCCAAGAAATCGACCAAAATACAGGTCGCCCCACAGGATTTTGGCAATTACAAGAAGTCCTATCTCAACACACCTCTCGCTAATCATAAGGAAATTCCATGGCAAAAAGACGCAAAAATAGCACCGAACAAGACAAGCACGGTACGATGGCACAGACTTTTGAACCAATCGAATCGACCGTACTACATCCAAATCTCATCAGCCCATTGGACGGCAGACGCATCGGTCTAAGAACGCATCGTGAAAAAGACAGACACGGTTATGAATATGATGCAGTGGTACTGGGTGCAGGCCCTGCTGGCGAAGCAGCAGCAATGAAACTTGCCAAGTCAGGTTATCGTGTGGTTGTGATTGACCCTAGAAATCAGGTGGGTGGTAACTCAGCTCATGTTGGCACAATTCCAAGCAAAGCACTGCGTCAGTCGGTCTTTAATGTCATCAACTTTCGCCGAGACCCACTATTTAACCAAGTTAAAGACAGTTATCAAGTGCCGCTAAGCAAAGTGCTTGACCGTGCCAGACAAGTGATTCGCCAGCAAGTCAATACCCATCGCTTGTTCTATGAACGCAACCAAATCGAGGTCATTCACGGCTGGGGCAGTTTTGTTGATGCTCATACGCTAGAAATCACCACTGACGATGGTGAACCAACCAAAACCATCACTTTTAATCAAGCGGTCATCGCTGTTGGTTCTCGCCCTTATCGTCCTGATATTTTGGACTTTGACCACCCACGAGTCTTTGATTCTGACAAGATTTTGCAGATGGATTATCTGGCTCGCCGCATCATCATTTATGGTGCTGGCGTGATTGGTTGCGAATACGCCTCCATCTTTACAGGATTAGGCTATGTGGTTGATTTGATTAACAACAAAGAACAATTGTTAAGCTATCTGGACGAAGAAATCTCAGACGCATTGTCACACGATTTTCGTCAATTTGGCGTGCGTATTCGCAATAATGAAGAGATTGACCATCTAGAAACGCATGATGATTGTGTAATCCTACACCTAAAAAGTGGTAAGAAAATCAAATCCGACGCCATCTTATGGTGTAATGGTCGCACGGGCAATACCGACAGCCTAAACCTAGAAGCAGTGGGTCTGACTGCCAATAGTCGTGGGCAATTGGAAGTTGATAAAACCTATCGCACCAATGTGCCACACATTTATGCCGTTGGCGATGTCATTGGCTGGCCGTCACTTGCCTCTGCCGCCTACGATCAGGGTCGTAATGCCGCAGGGTTTATGGTGGGTGATGAAGACGCTGAATTCATCAACAGCGTGCCTACGGGCATTTATACCATTCCTGAAATTTCCAGTATTGGTAAAACCGAAGCTGAACTGACCGCTGAGCAGATTCCCTATGAAGTCGGTCAGGCTTTCTTTAAGCATTTGGCTCGTTCTCAAATCATTGGCGAACGCTCAGGTGTTCTAAAAATCCTATTCCACCGTGAAACCCTAGAAATTCTAGGCATTCATTGCTACGGTAACCACGCCTCAGAGATTATCCATATTGGGCAGGCGGTGATGAAATGCGGTCATACCTTGGAGTATTTCATTAACACCACCTTTAACTATCCAACGATGGCAGAAGCCTATCGTGTGGCTGCGTTAAATGGCTTGAATAGAATTTTTTAATATAAAGAGGCGGTGTTTTATCACCGCCTCTTTTATTCTATGTAGTAATCAACTCAATGCGACTTAGCCCTTTGTCAATACCGTGAGCATAACGCCTAGGAATCAGCCCTTTAACATGACCATCTTTGGCAACTGTGTGGTATTCACAAATCAGACGCTCCTCGCCCACCTGCACAGGTAGAGTAAAATCAGGTAGTAATCTGATACTAGAATACAATCTCCATGTCACTTTTTTACCTGTGGTAAATTGGTCACTATTGGCACAAAAAACAGAACTACCCTCATTACAGCCAATGTGCGTGAGCGAAAAATCAAAATGGGTATCCAAAATAGGCTTAGCGTTCATAAAACCAAAAATCCTATCGCTGGCATACACATCTTGATGAATATATCGCCACGCCACTTCCCTTAAAAAATTCTGATCAGCAAAACGACCCTCGTCGCCATGTTTGACAATGTAGTCATGCATTTTTTGGGTGATATTTGGAATCATGCCAGCTAACGCACCCCAAAGACCCGCCAAAACAAGCTCTGTATGCGAACCAGAATCTCTAATAGTATGAAATCTTTGACCGCTATCAATCCATTCAGCAACAGTTGTCGCTTCCCTACCCGAAATGACCGAATCTGCATCTCGAAAAATGACACGACCTACCGTCTTGTCATCCATGGCCAAAAAACGCCACATTGTTTTTGGCAGACTCCTATCCCTACCCTGAACATGAACAACTTCGCTACAAGAAGTGGTTAATCGATCAATGGCAGATGATGGCACCGAGTCATCAACATAAAAACGACAAAGCCAATCAGGATACACATCGGCAACCAAGGCTACATTCATGATGGCAGGCTCAATATATGCCGAACTATCACCAAATAATGAAAAACTGATGATATTCTTCCTTTTATTATTACCATCTGGCAACGGCGGTAAAGTTGGTATACTGGTGTTTTGCAAGACATTAAGATGCCTTAGTTCCAATGCCGCTCTACCATAAAGAGCAGCATTTCCCCAATCTTGCATCGCTCCATAAGCGTGGGCTAGCACATCAAAACTGTTAATGTCAGATGAATCAATTTTGATGGCCTGTAAAGCATAATCAATCGCCTCCTGCCAATATTCAAGGCGAATACACATTGTTGCCGCAGCAGACAAAAAGAATGCCTGATGCTCGCCCAGCGTCAATGCTTGGCGAGCAATGGTCAGTCCTTTTTGATAATCGCCTTGCTTTTGGCAAAGCAAAATGAGCTGCTTGGCCTGATATGCTTGCGTATCACTCATTTTCCTCACCCTTGCCTTGAATCTTTTTTGATTGATTAAGGGTTGCAGCAAGCTCCTGCAAGCCCTCAATCTGCACCGTGCGATTTGGGAATGGGATATTGATGCCTTCATCATCAAAAGCATATTTAACCTGTTCTAATAAATCACTTTGCACGGTTAGCCAATGCTCATTTTGCGTCCAGACACGCATACTAAGATTGACTGAGCTGTCCGCCAATGCCATGACCACCACAGTTGGCTCTGGTTCACTCAATACCAGCTGATGCTGTTTTGCCAAATTAAGCATGACAGCACGAGCTTTACGAATGTCTGCATCATAGCCAATGCCAACCTCAATATCCACACGACGGGTTGGTAATGATGAAAAATTGGTGCTAGAACGGGTCATGATGTCGCCATTTGGAATGATGATTTCATGATTGTGTGCCGAACGAATACGGGTATTGACCAAAGTAATGTCTAGCACCGTTCCCATCTGTCCACCAATCTCAACCACATCGCCACGACCAAATGGGCGAAAAATCACAATCAACACGCCTGCTGCCAAATTGGATAATTGGTCTTTTAATGACACACCAATAGCAACGCCAGCCGCACCCAAAATCGCCACAAATGAGTTGGTATTCACACCCAGTTTATTTAATGATGCTAAAATAACTGCAACCAGCATCACGCCATATAGCAGGTTGCCCAAAAAGTTGGCAGCCGTGTTATCCAGACGACTTCGTGCCATCATTAGCTTGGCGACATTCACTAAGCGTTTGCCAATCCACTGACCCACAAAAAAGATGAGCAATGCCAATGCAATACGCCCGCCAAAATCAATACTCATCTGAGTCAAAGTGGCAATATCGATTGGCACACCCAAAAAATCCAATACGCCATTTGTGCCTTGCTCCAAAGTCTCTTTGGTGACATGAGCCGCCTCTTTGGCGACTTCTTTGGCGGTTTCAGCGGCTTTTTGGGCATCAGCAGCGGCCGATGCGACACTCTGTGTTGCCTGTTGTATCTCGTGGTTGGTTTGACTACTCATCATTGCTCCAATATCAACTCATCAATATTCGTATTCTATCAAAACCAACCAGTAATGTGTGATTTTTTATCAATCCGATGACTCATTTTGATACAGTCCTACAACCCTACCCACAATAATAATTGCAGGAGCTGATAAATTGGCAATTTTTTGCTTTTGTACAATATTGCCCAAATTCCCAACCAATACCCTTTGAGTTGGCAAACTGGCATTAGAGACAATCGCCACAGGCGTATCGCTTGGCAAATCGGTCATTAAACTTGCCACAATATTTTCTAAGGCGTGCAGCCCCATATAAAATACCAGCGTTTCATCGGCTTGATAAGTGCTTTTTAGTCCGTCAAAATTATCGCCCGTCTGATAGCACCCCGTCAAAAATCTCACACTTGTCGCCACGCCCCGATGTGTGAGCGGAATGCCCGCACCGCTTGCCCCTGCTAGGCTTGCCGTGATGCCAGAGACGATTTGATAAGGCACGCCAGCCCTTTGGCAGGCAATCATCTCCTCGCCCCCACGCCCAAAAATAAAGGGGTCTCCGCCTTTTAATCTAAGTACTCGTTTGCCAGATTTTGCCAAATCTACAAGCATTTGATTGATTTCATCTTGACTTTTGGCGTGGCAAGAGCGTTTTTTACCCACAAAAATCTTATCGCTGTCTCTGCGACACAATTCCAAAATCTCATCAGACACCAACGCATCGTATAAGACCACATCGGCTTGTTGCATTAACCTTAGTGCTTTAAAAGTTAATAAATCAGGACTGCCTGCCCCTGCTCCGACTATATAAACCTCGCCTTGATTGTGATTGGTTTTTTCAAAATTGGATAACGCTTTTTGTAATTCATCAAGGTTAATATTTTGGCTATTAGCAAATACACCCACGCCATTTAAATTTTCACCAAAAATCTTTTCCCAAAACTTGCGTCTGGCATTGACATTAGGCAAACGCTCTTTTATCGTTTGTCTAAATTGTCCTGCCACTTGTGCCAATTTGCCAATATGGGGCGGTAAGATGCTTTCTATTTTGGCTCGCAATAATCTTGCCAACACGGGCGAATTACCATTGGACGATATGCCAATGGTAATAGGGTCTCTATCCACAATGGCAGGAAAAATAAAATCGCATAATTCTGGCGTATCCACGACATTCACAGGAATATTTAAAATTTTGCAATCTTGATAAATTTGACGGTTTAGCTCATTATCATCGGTAGCGACAATACAAAAGGCAAATTCTGAATTTAAATCCGCTTTATCATAAGATTTAATAATCAATTGATGATTGTCGTCTTTTAATAAGTGTGTTAATTCATCATCAATGGTTTTAGCAATGACGGTAATATTCGCTCCTGCCGATTTCATCAGCGTGGCTTTACGAATGGCAACTTCGCCACCACCAATAATCAATACGCAGCGATTTTTTAAATTAAAAAATAGGGGCAAGGTGTTCATTTTGAAAATAACTTCCTAATTCGGATATTTTAAAATACCGATTTTTATATCTGTCTTTAAAATGGTGCATCATACGCACCTTACGCATTACTGAAACATCGGCAATCCTGCGACCGACTGCCCAAAATGCCCACTCTTTAAATCCTCTAAGGTTTTTAAAATGGTGTCTAATTGCTCATCTTTAACAAAAAAGCCATTCGCCCCTGATTTAAAATAATAACCTGCTTGGTCAAGTCCATAATTACCAAGCAAATAAATACTACCAAAAAAACTTAAATTTCTTAAATGGCGAATTAAACTAAAAGTCCTACCATCTTTAAAGTCTTGCACAAAAAAGATAGTATCATAAAATCCAAAATCATTGACCAATTTTTCAATATCATTGGGCGAATTATCCGCCGTCAAAATGACCGTATGACATTCTTGATTAAAATTTTCCAATTCATCAAACAAAACAGCCGTTTTTAAAAAATTAGCCGTTTGTTCGTGGTTTTTAATAAAATCAAATACCACATTTTCTTGCAACTCACTTGCTTTATGAGTTAATAAAGAAAGATTGACTGGTATTTTGGTAATTTCTTGATTTTCAAATTCAACCAAATACATTTTTAATTCCTATTCAATTTCTTTTATCATATGGCAAATTGCAATTTGCCCCTACACCAATAAAAACCGATAATTACCCATATACCGCTTCTTTAAACGGTGTAATACCCACACGATTTATAAAATCGCCAAAGCGTTCTATTTCATCAGCCGTTTCTTGGCGACCGTCTTTATAGACTTTGGCAATGGTTTTAATGGTATCAGCCACTTCATCAGCAGGCACGGCTTTACCCAATATCTGACCCAATTTGGCATTACTACCGCCATTACCACCAAGACTTATCTGATACCAATGCTCGCCTTTTTTGTCCACGCCCAAAATACCAATATCGCCAATATGATGATGAGCACAGGCATTCATACAGCCAGACATATTTAGCCGTATATCGCCCAAATCATACAAATAATCCAAATCATCAAAGGCTTTTTCAATATTTTGGGCGATGTTATGGGTGGTGGCATTTGCCAAAGAACAATAATCAAAGCCTGGGCAAACAATCATATCGGTGAGCGTACCGATATTGGGGCGAGCCAAATACAGCTCATCTAAGGCTTGCCATAAGTCATATAAATCACTGAGTTTAACATCGGATAAAATGACATTTTGATGATGCGTAACACGAATTTCACCAAAGCTGTATTTGTCCGCCAAATCCGCCAAAGCACGCATTTGATGACTTGTCATATCGCCAGAAGGGATAAATTTTTCTGTGCCGTCTTTGTATTTAATCAGCCCTGCTTTTAAAGAAATCACTACCACACGATAGCCGTTGATTTTATGATTGACGGTATTGTGTTCATACCAGTTTTTAAAATTGATATTGCTGTCTAATTGAGTTTTTAATTTGTTGGTTTCATTTAACAAATCTAAATTTTGATAATCAGGCGAGGTAAAATAACTCTCCGCCTTTTTAAAATGCTCGTCTGTTAAAGTTAATTCACCGTCTTTACTAAATTGCCATTCGTCATTCACCTTTTTGGCAAATTCGTCTTTGCCAATACTATCTACCAATATTTTAATTCTTGCTTTGTATTTATTATCCCGTCTGCCTTCTAAATTATACACACGCAAAATAGCGTCCAAATAAGAGAGTAAATGCTCTCGTGGCAAAAATTCGTTAATTACCTTGCCAATCATCGGCGTACGCCCAAGCCCTCCGCCGACAATGACCTCAAAGCCAATTTGACCGTCTTGCTTGACAAGGTGCAGTCCAATGTCGTGCAGTTGGCTTGCCGAGCGGTCAATTTTTGAGCCGATGACAGCGATTTTAAATTTGCGTGGCAAATAGGCAAATTCTGGGTGGAAGGTGCTCCACTGGCGGATAATCTCACAATAAGGGCGTGGGTCGGCAATCTCGTCCACGCTCACGCCTGCAAAGGGGTCGGTGGTGGTGTTGCGGATACAGTTGCCAGAGGTCTGAATGGCGTGCATTTGATTGTCCGCCAAAACTTGCAAAATATCAGGCACTTTGGGAAGCTCAACCCAGTTAAACTGAATGTTAGTGCGAGTGGTAAAATGTCCGTAGCCACGGTCGTATTCGTCCGCAATCTTGGCAAGCGTGCGAAGTTGGTAGCTTGCAAGAAGTCCGTAGGGAATGGCAACACGGAGCATTGGGGCGTGGCGTTGGATATAAAGCCCATTTTGCAAGCGAATGGGCAAAAACTCATCTTCGGGCAATTCGCCCGCCAAAAACCGCTCGGTCTGATGACGATACTGGGCAACTCGTTCGTTTACTAGGGCTTGGTCGGCGTAGGAATATTGGTACATGAGATTTCCTTATGTGATTGGCAAAATGGCTATCAAAAGTACTGCTTATGTTAATTTTTTGTGTTAAAAAACAAAAATTCCAATACGGCATATCCATATATGATTAAAGGATAAATACAACTCATGCCATGAATGCAAAAAACCGCCCAGATGGACGGTTTTTTATCTTAATAAAAATCACCTTCTAGCTTGATACTCACGCTCAAGACCACGCAATCTTACTTGCTGCAATGCCAAAGCTTTTTTAAGACTATTACTGCCATTAATTGCATATCTAACCACTTCATCATCTGATGCATATTCAGCCCATTCTTTTGCATCATTTGTACGCTGTTGCTGTTGCTGCATCGAACTAACAGCACTTTTTGCCAAAGTTTTAAAAAAACTCATTATAAAATCTCCAAATATGAAAAATTATTCGCCTCGTCTTAAGCGTTCGGCGGTCTGTGCATGCATCTTTGCTTTACCGTATTGCTTTCTTGCTTCAGCATAATAGTAGCCCTCCGCCCCATTTTTTGCCTTAGCCCAAGCCTTTTTTGCCTTACCTTCATGAAAAATAGCCAATTTATCGTACACCTCAGGCGGTTTCGCCATTGCTTACTCCTTATAAAATAAAGTATTGTGAAATTATAAATAATCGGCTATATTACACAAATCCAATATCGACAGTTTTTACCGACAAAGTGGAATATCCATGCAAACACATGATAAAATTCGCCAGTTAAGAGAATTAAAAAAGATTACACAGGAAGAATTTGCCGAGCAACTTGCAATGTCGCCCAGCGGATATTCTAAAATTGAACGAGGCGAATCCAAGCTCAATCTTGATAAATTACAAAAAATCGCTGACCTGCTGGCGGTCAGTATTGTTGATTTGCTACCCACAGAAGGCAATATTATTCACCATCTAAATGGTGCGGTCAATTTTCAAGGAACTTATCATCAATATACTGGCAATAACCAAGATGAAATTGCACGCCTACAACTAATTATTGACCACCAAAAAGAGCTACTGATTCAAAAAGAAAAGGAATTAGCAATTAAAGATGAGATGCTTGCATTGTACCGAACAACTCAAAGCAAAAACTCCTTTTAATGCCCAATGATAAAAAAACCGCCCAGATGGACGGTTTTTTAATGATTGATGAATAAGGTCAGTCTGTGTCAAACTCTTTGCGTTTTTTGGCAAAAAATCTATCAAGCCTATCCATTGCGTCTTCCAAATCCGCCAGATTTGGCAAAAACACCACCCTAAAATGATCAGGCTTATCCCAGTTAAATCCTGTGCCTTGTACAATCAGCACCTTTTCTTCAATCAACAGCTCCATCATGAATTTCATGTCATTATCAATCGGATAGACGGCTGGATCCATCTTGGCAAAACAATAAAATGCCCCTTTTGGCATTGTGCAACTGATGCCCTTGATGGCATTTAGTCGTTTGACCGCCAAGTCTCGCTGCTTGCACAATCTGCCCGATGGAGCGGTCAATGCCTGCATCGATTGATAGCCACCCATCGCTGTTTGAATGGTGTATTGAGCTGGTACATTGGCACACAGACGCATACTAGCAAGCATCGTCAAACCCTCAATAAAGTCAGTCGCATGGTCTTTTTTGCCAGACAACATCAGCCAGCCTGCACGGTATCCAGCGATGCGATGCGACTTGGACAGACCGTTATAGGTCAGTACCAAGCAATCTTCGGCAATGGTGCACATGGGCGTATGTACCGCTTCATCATACAAAATACGATCATAAATCTCATCTGCCATCACCACCAAATGATGCTTGGCGGCAAGGTCTGCGATGGCTTTGAGGGTTTCGTTAGAGTACAACGCCCCTGTTGGGTTGTTGGGGTTGATGACCACGATACCTTTGGTGCGTGGCGTGATTTTGCTTTCAATATCCGCCAAGTCAGGCTGCCAATCATTCTCTTCGACACAGCGATAATGCACCGCCTTACCGCCAGCCAAATGAGTGGCTGCCGTCCACAGTGGATAGTCAGGCATAGGAATAAGAACCTCATCGCCATCATCAAGCATTGCCTGCATGGTCATGACAATTAGTTCGCTCACACCATTACCAATGTACACATCGCCAACATCGGTCGCACCAATCAATCCTTTGGCTTGATAATATTGCAAAATTGCCTTGCGAGCAGAAAAAATCCCCTTCGAATCTGAATAACCAGACGCCTCCGCCAAATTCATCGCCACATCTTTGATGATTTCATCAGGAGCAACCAAACCAAATGGTGCAGGATTGCCAATATTTAGCTTAATGATGCGTTGCCCTTCTGCCTCCATGCGATTGGCAGTTTGTAATAATTCGCCACGAATGTCGTAGCAGACATTGGCAAGTTTGTTGGATTTTTTTAGTGGTTGAATGGTTTGGTTTGGCATAGTGGTGTACCTTGATGGATTATTATCATGTTGATGATATTGATGTTGTGTCTTGGGCAAATTGGGCGATTGCACCGATGGTTCGCCACGCAACAGATAGCTTTCGCTCACACCAAGCACTTGGGCAAGAATGGGTAATTTGCTACTGACAATGCCATTTTTGCCACATTCCCAGTTGGCAATCGCACCACGACTGACGGTCGCTCCCGCCAAAGTCATCTGATTGGCAAGCTCTTGGGCGGATAATCCCAACGCTTTGCGACTTTGTTTGAGGCGTTCGCCTTGTGCCACAGCGTCAATATTGGCGACATATTGGGAATGTTTGTTCATTGGTCGGCTTAACTCACAATCAAATCAATGGCAGTATCATAACTGCAAGACCATTATTTTGCAAGCATAACTTTACAAAAATACACCGATTATCTGTTTTATTTTTTATAATGCAAGATAATCTTGCAAAAATATCACCATAAACCTTGCTCACCACCATCATTTGGGCTACAATAACAATCACAGCATAGACCATAATAGGTGCATATATGACAAAAGTTTTAGACAAACAGACCATACAGCAGATGAGCGATGCTGACTGGCGTGCATATCTTGGCGATGAATTGGCGTACTATGTGCTACGCCAAAAAGGCACAGAGCGAGCTTTTACGGGCATCTATACAGATACAGATATCATGGGTGTATATCGTTGTCGTGGCTGTCATTCGCCATTATTCACCAGTCAAAGTAAATTTCATTCTGGCTGTGGCTGGCCTAGCTTTGATGCCGCCCTACCCAATGCGGTTGATGAAACGGCTGATTTTTCACATGGTATGATACGCACAGAAATCACTTGTCATCATTGTGGCGGACATCTGGGGCATGTGTTTGATGATAATCACATCACACCCACAGGGCTTCGTTACTGTATCAACTCAGTCGCCATCACGCTTGACGAACAACCCTAACCCAACAAAAAACCCATCAATCAACTTGACTGATGGGTTTTGGTTATGTTTTTAAAATCACAATTTGGTCACTTCTTCGGCTTGCAATCCTTTTTCGCCTTCGGTAACCACAAATTCGACCGCCTGCCCTTCTTTTAGTGAACGATAACCCTCGCTTTGGATTGAGCGAAAATGCACAAACACATCCTCACCAGTTGCACGCTGGATAAATCCAAAACCCTTAGCGTCATTAAACCATTTTACAGTGCCTTGTTCACGAGACATAACTAATTTCCTTGACAATCGATGGGGCAAGCCCAGTAGTTCACAGTCGGCAAAATCGCCTAATTCATCTGTCTGATTTGCTTTCAGACCTTTTCATCATACCACGATAAAAATAGAATACAAGTGGCAAACAACAGGAAAATCAACAAAATATTGACTATTTTATTAAAAAATATCCATAAACAATCTTGGTACTGAAAATTTAATGCAAAAACACCATAAATGCACTACAATACAAACAAACTCACCAGAGAAAATTATATGACAAACAAAACCATCGCCCTGATTAATGGTGCTAATCTACATCTGCTTGGCAAGCGAGAACCTGACATCTACGGCAGCACAACGCTGCACGACATCGAGCATCGATTGACCAAAAAAGCCTTAGAACACGGCATTAAGCTCATCACCTTGCAGTCCAATCATGAGGGTCAAATCGTTGATTTTATTGGAGAAGTTGGGTTATTAAGTAGCAGTCCTATTGATGGCATCATCATCAATCCTGCTGCATTCACGCATACTTCGGTTGCCATTCGTGATGCCCTAGCCGCCCTAAACAAACCATTCATCGAAGTACATCTGTCTAATGTACACGCCAGAGAGTCGTTTCGTCAGCATTCTTATTTTTCGGATAAGGCGGTTGGTGTGATTTGTGGCTTGGGGGATTTGGGCTATGACATGGCGTTGGATTGGTTTATTGCCCATTTTCAATGAGACACGCATGCACCAAAGGACTGACGGCTAATCCAGCAGTCCCAAGGCTTTTAGCTGAGTCTTGCCATCTTCTGGTAATTTGTCAAGCAATGCCAGACGCATATTCTCATCGCCTTTTGTGAATACCAAGCTGACCAGCGGCAATACCTCAAATGGCAAATCGTCAATCTTTTGGGCAAAACTTGCCAAATAATAAGCACCATCGACATCATCATCGCTCATCACTCGATGATAGAGTGTCTGCCAAGCCAGCTGGCTAGCCCCACCGTGTCGCATCATCAAATGAATAGCTTGCAATGCGGTGTTTGGCGTGTTGCAGATACTAATGATTTGTTCTGAGATTTGCTTGATGGTTTGCATAAAATTCCTACCAATCTTCGTACATTATCAATCAAAGACACCCATAAAAAACGACCATCAAAAGATGGTCGATGTGTCAATCCATGTCGTGCGATTAGACTTCTGGGCTGTGCTCTTCAATCAAGGGCTTTAACTCGCCTGATTGATACATTTGCAAAATAATATCACTACCACCAATCAGCTCGCCATTGACCCATAGCTGTGGGAAAGTTGGCCAGTTGGCAATCAGAGGCAAAGTGGCACGAATTTCAGGATTTTCTAGGATATTAACAAAAGCAAAAGGACGACCAATCTGGGTCAGCACTTCTACTGCACGAGCAGAAAAACCACATTGAGGGAACTGAGGTGTGCCTTTCATGTATAGCAGAACGGCATGGTCTTTGATTTGATTTTCAATCAATGATTTGATTTCTGGGTTAATGTCACTCATCATCGTACTCCAAAATTAGATATTGACCTATTTTAGCATAAATTGGGGAAAATATCGCACATTTCAAGCCTTGTTCGCACCAATTTGCCAAAATTTATCCGCCAAAAGCTCATCACTCATCAAAACAGTGGCAAATTCGCCATGCAAACTGGTAAGGCTAATGTCGTGAACAAGCTGGCTATCGTAGTGTGTGCCATTAAAGCCCACTCTGTCAAAAGTTGCCGTACCGTCCGCCACCACAAATGCGGTAAAGCCTAAGTTCCCTGCCATTCTTGTCGTGGTAGAAATACAGTGATTGGTCGTTAAACCAGCAATCACCAGCGTATCAATACCACGAACTTTTAATTGATATTCTAAATCTGTGCCAATAAACGCAGAATTAACCGTTTTTTCAATCACAATCTCGCCACTCATTGGAGCGGTTAGGGGCTTAAACTCATTACCGATTTGATTGGGTCTCAGTGGCGAATTGGGGTCGGTGGAATTATGCTTGATATGGAAAATGGGCATTTGGTAATTGCGCCATTGTTGTAATAAATGAAAACAAACCTGCTCACAGTTTGGGTTATTGCGATGACCGCCCCAATGGTCGTGATTATCAAAACCAACTTGCAAATCAATTAACAACAGAGCGGTATTTTGATTTATCATAAATTTTCCCATTCAAATCATCCTAAAAAAACCGCTACAATCTGTCAGGTGCGTACCACTATGATAATGTATTAAATTGGCGTGCAATACACGCACCGACAAATTGGCTAATTTTTGAATTTTTTATCAGCAAAATTAATCCACTTTTTGTAGCAGCACCACAGAGCTTGCAAATATCCCCTCGCCACGCCCAAGATAGCCCATTTTTTCATTGGTGGTTGCCTTGATACTCACGCAGTCCACACCCACCCCCAAAATGGTAGCGATACATTCACGCATTGATTGATTATGCGGACTTAGTTTAGGGGCTTCACAAATGACCGTCATGTCAGCATTGATAAGATGATAACCTTTTGATTTGATTAAATCATTTACCACCTTTAACATCTCTTTACTGTCCGCCCCACGCCATTTGTCGTCCGTATCAGGAAAGTGCATTCCAATATCGCCCAATGCCAACGCCCCAAGCATGGCGTCCATCAAAGCGTGAAGCAGTACATCACCGTCCGAGTGTGCCTTAATGCCGTGCGTGTGCGGGATTTTGATACCGCCAAGCGTGATAAAGTCGCCTGTGGTAAAACTATGAACATCAAGTCCTTGACCGATTTTTAGCATGGTATTTTCTCTGGTTAAATTTGGCAAATTATAACACAATTTGTGTATGCATTGTGCTAAAATAACTTGCAATCAACCCAAAAACACCCCCGACCACCATGCCAAAACCGCTCATCACAAGCCTTAGCGTGTTATTGCTTGCCATTACGATTGCCAGCATCAAACCTTTATATTGGCAAAGTTATCTGCTACATCAAATGGGCACACTCATTTTAATGATACCGATGGCGTATTTATTTGTTAAACACAAAATAAGCACCACTAGCCTGTATGCAATGACAGCCTTTTTGTTATTACATATTTTTGGGGCGGTATGGTCTTATTCTTATGTGCCTTATGATGAATGGAGTATGGCAATTTTTGGGATTTCTATTAGCGACACTTTTAATTTTAAAAGAAATATGTATGATAGAATGGTGCATTTTGGTTATGGGCTTTTATTATATCCACTCATTTATGATGTCATCAAACGCCACTTTTATCAAAATACCCACAGGCAATTCGTATTCATCGCCCTACTCATCAATATGGCAAGCAGTTTGATGTATGAATGGTTTGAATGGGGATTGACTTTGGTATTATCCCAAAATGACGCTGAAAATTATAACGGACAACAAGGCGATATGTGGGACGCTCATAAAGATATGGCATTGGCATTTGTTGGAGCAATAATAACAAGTACAGTTTACCCCAAAAAATCTTGAATTATCACATTTTATCCCCAAATTGAAATAAATTTTATAGAGAATGAGAATGAACCAAAACACCAACAAAAAAGTCATCGTCGGTATGTCTGGCGGTGTGGACTCTTCGGTATCTGCCGCCCTACTCTTAGAACAAGGCTATCAAGTAGAGGGTCTGTTTATGAAAAACTGGGAAGAGGACGATGGCACCGAGTATTGCACCGCTTTGGAGGACTTGGCGGACGCACAAGCGGTTGCTGATAAATTGGGCATACATTTGCACACCGCCAATTTTAGTGCCGAATATTGGGACAATGTCTTTGAGCATTTTTTGGACGAATATCGTGCAGGTCGCACACCCAATCCTGATATTTTGTGCAATAAAGAAGTTAAATTCAAAGCCTTTTTGGACTATGCCTTGACACTTGGGGCGGACTACATTGCCACAGGGCATTATGTTAGAAAAGGGCAACTTATTGATAATAAAGCACAATTACTTCGTGGACTGGACGAAAACAAAGACCAAAGCTATTTTTTGTATGCAGTCTCTGGCGATAAAATTGCCAAAACCTTATTCCCTGTGGGCGAGCTAGAAAAGCCAGCCGTGCGAGCGATTGCCGAAAAATACGGACTTGCAACCGCCAAGAAAAAGGATAGTACAGGCATTTGTTTTATTGGCGAGCGAAAATTTAAGGACTTTTTGCAAACTTATCTGCCTGCCCAAAAAGGCGACATTTATAGCGATGATGGGGTCAAGCTGGGTACGCACGATGGTTTGATGTATTACACCATCGGACAGCGAGGCGGTATTGGCATCGGCGGGGTCAAAAATCGCCCTGATGAGCCGTGGTTTGTGCTACACAAAGACCTAGAAAATAACCGCCTGATTGTCGGTCAAGGGCATAACCACCCTTATTTGATGAGCAATGAACTGACCGCCTATAAATTGGACTGGGTAACTGCCCCACCCCAAAACGGTCAAAAACTTGTTGCCAAAACCCGCTACCGCCAGCCCGACCAAGCCTGCACCGTGTATACCGAGGGCGACAAAATCCGTGTGGTCTTTGATGAGCCACAACGAGCGGTAACACTTGGGCAGTCGGTGGTGCTGTATGATGGCGAGATTTGTCTGGGTGGTGGTGTGATTGATTGGTGTGATGCCAAAATTGTCTAAGTCATTGATTTTTTAAAAAACCGCTCAATGATGAGCGGTTTTTTTATTGAATGATGGTACAAGCATTCCCAAATGTCAATCTTGAACCACAGGATAAAAAGGCTTACCCCAATCCCTGTCCGCATTTTGCAAAATAATTTCAATCATGAATGGCAAAATCCGAGATAAAATTGCACAAGCATCTTTGACCTGCTGGCGATTGACAGAACTATGATGTGTCGCTCCGCCATGCACAATCTGATTACGCAATGTATAAATATGCGAAAATAAAGCCGTCAAAATAACAACCGTATCCTTGCTAGCAAGTGCGTTATAGGCCTTTTTTTGACTAAGCTCAAAATCCTCTTGCCACGCCCTTTCGCTAATCAACCCATTTTGATAATCCCAAAAAGGCTGAAAAGTATAACGATTATCCAGTAATACACGGATATTGCCAGAATATGTATTCCAAATCAAATGATAGATTTTACTATCCACATCGAACTGACAAATGCGATATAAAAACTCAACAAAAGCCCCTTTGTCGGTATTTCTGATGTGTGATAAATCGTTGGCATAAATGGCATTAAACGCAATCCATAGGAAAATAAATCTACTATCCAAATCGTCACTACGCTCAGCTTGTTCAAGCCAACTTAATGCACGATGGATACGCAGACGAATGGATTGTGGATATTGATGGCGATTATCTTGATAAAACTGGGAAATTTCCAATGTCATGATACCTCCTGTTGGATTGAATATGTTCTGCTAGGCATTACAATCAATACATCTCATGCCATAACAAACCCTTGACTTCATTCAAATAACTAATCTCATGTTAAAATACAACAGCAGCAAAATGCTGCTGTTGTATAGACACTATGCCAATTTCGCCTTTAACTGACTTAGCTGCATAATCAACAAAGACAATTCTTGACTTTCACCATCTAAAATCTCATTTTGTTCTTGAAATTTTTGTTGCCATGGTAGGAAAAATCCATCTATCTGGCTTTGCCACTCCCGATATAGATTCATCTGAAAATCATCAGCCAACTTTCTAGATGCATCTCGGCATTGAGCTATGTATCTTTCTCTAGCTCGTCTTTCCTCCTCCATCTGTCTTTCCATCGCCTCTCTTTGCTTGTGTTCATTCCATAATTCCATTCCAATGGAAATAACACTAACAATAGGGGCTGCAAATCTAACAATATTCTCAGCCATTCTTTTCATGGCAACATTGCCAATTCCTTTCATTAAATCTGGTGCAATCATCTTAATGCCAGCAAGCGATTGACGAATGCCCTCAACGCCCAACTGATCAATGATATGCATACCGCTTTGCAATAACGATGTGTTAATCCCAGTACCATCATAAGCAGTAGATGATTTCTCTAAATCATGATTGGGGCTAAAATTATCCAATCGAATATTTAGACTGGAAGTCTGTGGAAGCATTAATTCTAATTCATCAGTATATTTACCAATGCGTAAAATTGCATCATTCAATGCATCTGTGACGCTCATATCTACACGCTGAACTTGTTGGTTAATCAACCCTTCAATCTGCTGTTCCATATTGGCGTTTTCACCACTTAATGCAGATAAAAGCAAGCTTTCAACCCGTTCTTTTAATTCATAAGATGCATCTTTAATATCTCTCTTAGCCAGTCCTTTGACTGATGCATTGCAGGTAGCAATTTCTTTTAAAACATTATTATACGCTTTCTTGACATCATCACTATTGTTTGTAATATCCAGATGATTGATATATCCATCTAAATAATTATGCAAACTGGTTTTAAGTGATGAATAAACATCATTAGACTCAATAGTGTCATCAATAAATCTATCTATCGCTTGCTCAACCTCCAAAATACGACTCATTTCAATCAGCTGAGTATTATTTTTCTTTTTACCATTTAATGCACGCTTTGCATTTACGGTATAAATTGGAATGTCTTTAAGCACATCATGCATATTTTTTTGACCAGCCTTTTCCTGTATTAGGGCATAAGTTTGATCTTTTAATTTGATACGATCCGTCTCTTGCAAGTCGTGCTTTTCATTAAAAATCAAAAAAATCTTTTTTTGCTTTTCAATTAAAAACAATAGCTTATCAAGCGTTGCCTGTTCCTCCACCACACCTGATGGATTGACAACAAACAAAACAATGTCAGATTTTAGTAACTGCTCATCAGCAATTCTTTCATGTTCAATGGGTGCATCAATGCCTGGTGTGTCTAAAATCTCATAATTTTTATACCGATATGCAGATACTTTGGCAGTTAGCGGAATGTCGTCGGTAGCTGCCAATTCTTCTCCGAGCAATGCATTGATAAAAGTACTCTTACCAGCATTATAAACCCCATAAACCATGATGGACAGTTGAGGATTTTTCTTTTTTTCTTCAAACCACTTAGCGACAGACCCAAAATCCTGTTGCTGACTATCATCTTTTTCAACAAGAGCCTTGACATCGTCATAAGTGTTGAACAATTCTTGAAAATCATTAGTCATGATACACCTGTTACAATTTTGCCTCAATCTCGTTTTGAATATTATTTACAGCACTTTTGAACAACCCAATTTCTTGCTCAATGCTTAACTGCAAATCTGTGGCTGTTTTTAGAGTTCTCTCTATCAACACCTGCTGAAACTCTCCCATATGCTCTCTGGTGATGTCTTGAAGTTGACTACTGATGGCTTGGCGAATGGACATCAGATTATCCCCAGAACGCTCATAGACATACCTTGTCTCCCTGCGGGAAGACCTACCCAAGAGACCACCGACAAAACCGCCGACAAAACCACCTATGGCTGTACCCACCACAGGTATCGCCGAGCCAATCGCTGCACCTGTTGCCGCACCTATCGCCGCACTGGAGCCTCTGTTGCCAGCCACATATTTACCCTCTGCCACTCTTACAGTCTCAATTTGAAACTTAGGAATACTCAAAGTTGCATTGTTCTTGATGCTGTCGGTCAATCCTTGTTCCATTTCAGATAATATCTGAGTAATGATTTTGGTCTGCGATTCATCAAATAGCTGATTGTGCTTTTCTTGTAGCGTTGCTTGCAATTGATTTAATGCAGCTTCCACCTGGCTTGCACTATCTTCTCGATTGGCAATGATGGCATCAAATCTTTCATGCAAAATATCATACATGGTAGATTGAATGTGTCTAATTTCATCGCCCACCAATCTAGGAACTTCTCTTTGGATTCTTTGAATCGGTTGGTGCAATTCTTCTAATGCAGTCTCAATATCACTGACATCTTGGGCAAAGCCGTTAATGTAGTGCTTGAAATTCAACATAGGAACTTTTTGTTTTAATTTAACACCCTCTTCACTGGCAACTTGGTGTAATTTTTCAAACAACTGCCCCATGCCGCTGTCATGGAAATTGACCGCATTATCCGCGTTCATCTGTGCATATCTGGCAGAAAAAGAAATGATATCAATATTATCTGTCTTACCTTGCAACTCTGGCAATTTCTCCAAAGTCTCTCGCACATGATTGATTTGTCTTTGGCGGCGTTCCTTGTCTTTCATCACAATGACTTGAACCAATTCACCCTTGCTATTGACATCTTCATCTGTATCATCACTGCCTGTGATAAGTAGTAGGATTTTTTTATCCGCTCTATACAGCTCCAAAATCTCCCTGATATCCGACTCCCTGCCCGGAGAATCGGACTTCATGGTGTACAAAATCAAATCCGAATGCTCAACATACTGTTTTGCCAAATCACCATTTTGAGCATTGACCGAATGCAGACCTGGAGAATCCACCCAAGTCAAACCCGACAAGCTAAAACCCTGGATTGAACTGGTTGCTTCTGTTGCACCGACACGGAAACTTTTATTTTTTTCAGCTTCTCGCTCCGCATCTCCATATTTAAATTCAGCTCTTTCGCCAGAAAAATATTCTGGGTGAAATCTGACATCAATACTTTTTTGCAATTCAGGTGTTGGATCTGTATTGCCCCACGCCACATAGTTGCCCAGTGAGCTTTTTCCCGACTTTACTTTACCATACACAAATACCAATAAAGAATCATTGAAGCCAGAACGAAAACCTACGCCCTTATCCTGCTGCTGAATTTTTTCATTCCATTTACCAATGGTGCTTTGCAAGGTTGCATTGATTTGTTGCAAGGCTGGCGATAGTGGGTTTTCTGATGAAAGCTGACTGCTGGAATTGGCAATATGAGCCAAAGTATTTTTTTGAAATTGATTGAGAGCTGTATCAAAATTTTGCTCTTGTTGCTTAGCATCTTTTAAGGCTTGAGCAAAATCCTGCTTGAGATTTTCAAAAGTCTCCAACATCTGCTCTCTAAATATTGTATGTTGTGTCATAATATATACCTCTTTATTGTTTAAATCATCACTAAGAACCAGCAATTTCTTTTAGCAGGTCATTGATTTCCAAAAGCAATCTGATGTCCTGTAAGAATTCATCTGTTAGTACCAAACCAGATTCATACAACACACCAAAATTAAAAATCACTCTTTGGAAAAGTCGTTGAGCATCGCTTTTTAGTAAATTAAGATGCGACCATCGTTGAGAGTCAGCAATGGTGTTTAAAAAATATCGATAAGCATAATCATCAGTACCATCAAGAATATCATCATCAAAGGTGGCACCTGAAACAGCATCGATGGCACGACTGGTTTCAATAACTCGGCTAATCTCCACAATCGTTCTTTCTAACGATACGCCAAATATTTCATTTTTATCATTTCTGTCAAATAAAGACCGATGACGATTTTCAGAAAGTTGGACAGCGGAAGTGTATTGCCTTGGCTGAGCAATCCCATGGCTGGATAAAATATCCATCAATTGCCTTTTGCTCATCTCCAAGTATTCGTCTAATAATATTTGAGCTTCTTTTGCACTAAGGGACATTTTATCCTCCCAAGAGATTTAGTTTAATAATTCGCCTAGGTGTCGGCCTGCTGTTTGATTTTGTATAGCTCTTTATCAATTTTTGACAGCAATCTCATATCTTGGCGAAACTCCTCAGTGAGTGTAAAACCATTGCTATACAATGAATTTTTATACAATGAATAAAAGTTCACCGACACTCTTTGAAATACAGATTGGGCATCGGGCTGAATTCTATTAAGATATTTGTAACGAATCGTCTGCTTAAAGAGATTGACTTCATGATCTCTATAATGATCCATGTCTTCAATGGCTTCATCAAGGAGTAGCTCAAATTGACTTTCCTTCATGTCATCTCTATCAAAAACACAGATTTCCAACTCATCATCTAAGTCGATATCATCTGTCTCAAACGAGCATGAGGTTGGTTCAAGAATACCCTGCTCAGTCAAGACACTCATCAGCTGATTCCCTTCTTTTTCTAAGTATTCACTTAGTGAAGTTAGAATCTCTGAACGAGCTTTTTCTCGGCGTGCCTCTTCAAGATCCTCGCCGTCATCATCGTCGTCATAGTTTCCACCAGAGCTACTAGCAGCAGCAAGCAAAGCTCCACCAAGTAGAGCGGCACCGCCAATCAATAATGGTAATGGCATCTTTATACTCCTAAAAGATAATCAATGTATTAAAGATTTATTTATCTGACGTACTTCTTGTTTAATTTTTTGCAATGTGTCATCAAGCCGGGATAACAGCTCCATATCCTGACAAAATTCATCAGTTGGTGTCAAAACACAATCATACAGTGAATAAAAATTGGCAGTCACTCGCTGGAAAATAAATCGATGAGTATCAACTCCTTTTTTTGGAGCAAAATGCGTCCATTTCTTAGAAGTGGCAAACACACGACCAAGTTCAGATTTTTTGTCTGATTTATCCAATACTTGATTTAAATCAATGTTTTGAATAGAGTTTTCTATAAAACTTGACAGTGAATACTCTTTGATTTTTTGAGTCGAGTTACCAAGGAGGACACCAAAGATACTATTAACGGCAAAACCAAATGATGCACCAGATACTGATGGAGATGAAATTGGAGTATTGGCACGCCGATTATTTCTTGCGAAAATTCTAACCGACAATACATCAGGCTTTCCAATGGTTGCCACATCAGACTTACACACCATCGACTGAACAATGCCTTGCTCAGCCAAGATGCTCATCAGCTGATTCCCTTCTTTTTCCAAGTATTCACTTAGTGAAGTTAGAATCTCTGAACAAGCTTTTTCTCGGCGTGCCTCTTCAAGATCCTCGTCGTCATCGTCGTCATGGTTTCCACCAGAGCTACCAGCAGCAAGTAAAGCTCCGCCAAGTAGAGCACCGCCAATCAATAATGGTAATGGCATCTTTATACTCCTAACAGATAATAAATATATTGAACATCAGACCGGTTTGGTTTGATGTGTTTCTTGCGAAATTTTCCGCAAAGTAGTATTAATTCTCGAAAGCAATCTCATATCCTGACAAAATTCATCAGTTGGTGTCAAAACACAATCATACAGTGAATAAAAATTGGCAGTCACTCGCTGGAAAATAAATCGCTGGTTATCAGCTCCTTTTTTTGGAGCAAAATACGCCCATTTCTTAGAAGTAGCAAAAACATGGCCAAGTGCTGACATGCTGCCCGATTCATTAGGTGTCATGGAGCGCTCGATAAAATCCGATAACAAACCTTTTTTAATTCTATCATCAACTACATAATTGCGTCGTCTTGGTCTATTCCCACCATAAATCAACCCATGATCTAATATTGATGAACTCCAATAATTAAATCCTGGTTCATGATTGCGTCGTCTTGGTCTATTCCCGCCATAATTCAACCCATGATCTAATATTGATGAATTCCAATCATTAAATCTTGGTTCATGATTGCGTCGTCTTGGTCTATTCCCGCCATAATTCAACCCATGATCTAATATTGATGAATTCCAATCATTAAATCTTGGTTCATGATTGCGTCGTCTTGGCATTGGAACTCTTGATTGATTCTGGGAATTGACACCCTTGCCATTATTTGCTCTTGAAAAAATTCTAACCAACAATGCATCAGGTTTTTTAATGGTTGCCACATAAGGCTTACACACCATCGGCTGAACAATGCCTTGCTCAGCCAAGATGCTCATCAGCTGATTCCCTTCTTTTTCTAAGTATTCACTTAGTGAAGTTAAAATCTCTGAACGAGCTTTTTCTCGGCGTGCCTCTTCAAGATCCTCGCCATCATCGTCGTCATCATAGTTTCCACCAGAGCTACTAGCAGCAGCAAGCAAAGCTCCGCCAACTAGCACAGCACCGCCAATCAAGAATGGTAATGCCATCTTTATACTCCTAAAAGATAATAAATGTATTGAACATCAGACCGATTTAGTTATCTGATGTACTTCTTGTTCAATTTTTTGCAATGCGTCATCAAGCTGGGATAACAGCTCCATATCCTGACAAAATTCATCAGTTGGTGTCAAAACACAATCATACAATGAATAAAAATTGGCAGTCACTCTCTGGAAAATAAATCGCTGGTTATCAGCTCCTTTGGTGGGAGCAAAATACGCCCACTTCTTAGAAGTGGCAAACACACGACCGAGTTCAGATTTTTTGCCTGATTTATCCAATACTTGATTTAAATCAATGTTTTGAATAGAGTTTTCTATAAAACTTGGTAGTGAATGTTCTTCAATTCTTTTACCATTACCGAGGATCGATAAAGGTTTAAATACATCTTCACTCGCACGCAATGAATCACGAGCACTTTTATCATTTGTGAAAACTCTAATCTCCATCCCTAATGTTATAGGTAACCACCCGAAGAGTGAAACACGTGCAGGTACCACATAAGGCTTACACACCATCGACTGAACAATGCCTTGCTCAACCAAGATGCTCATCAGCTGATTCCCTTCTTTTTCTAAGTATTCACTTAGTGAAGTTAAAATCTCTGAACGAGCTTTTTCTCGGCGTGCCTCTTCAAGATCCTCGCCGTCATCGTCGTCATAATCACCATCATTATTACCTAAAACACTCGAAAGTGTTTTTTTAACAATTCTTTCTTCAATAGGGTTTCTTGCTGTTGTAGTTGGAATACTTCCACCAAGTAAATATTTCCACATACCAATCTCTCATCATAGTTCATTGTATTGCTTTTCACGAGCTTTGACTTCGGGTCTGATCACATCAAGGATATGGTCATCGACTTTTTTCAAAGCTTGATAATATGGCGTAAATATCTCTGTCTGCAACTGCTTCAACTCTCGCTCAATAGCCACCAATTCAGTCTGATACTGTTGTAGTTTATGATTTTTTCTTTGCTTTCTAACATGATTAGCATTTTCCTTGATGAGCTTTTGGATATGGTCTCTTAGAAGTAAAATATGACTTTGCTCAATCAGCACATCTTTATGCTCTTTCTCGCCTTTGTGATAGCGAGTATTGGAGATTTGAAAACATTGTGGTGAAAATCCTAGTTCGTCACGGCATTGTTTTAGGATTTTCTCCTGAATTTCTTTAACTTTTTCTGGTGATTCTTTATCAATTTTACTAATGACAATAATGATATTTTCAGAAGCATATTTGCCAAAAGAATTTGCCACCTCTTTAAGAAAATCAACTTCTACCTGCTCTAATTCACCTTGTAGCTGATGAACAAATAGCACCACATCTGCCTGCGCCACACCCTTTAAAGCTTCTGCATTATCTTCGGCATTGGCATCTAAACCAGGAGTGTCCAAAAATACGCAACCATCCGCAACCAGTCGATGAACTTCGGCAGTTTCCCTAATGTCATTCGTTTTAAAATATTCTTTATCAATATTATGAGTTAGCATATTTAGCAAATAACTTTTACCTGCGTTCATCAAACCCCAAGTTGCAACAACAGGGGTCTCTGACTCGTTATTTGTGTCTAATTGATGTTTTTTTTCTTTCAAAATTAACTGAGCCTGTTTGATTAACCGCTCAACTCTTTGCTTGGCATTCATAGATAACTCCTATACATGATTAAATTAATTTTACAATTACAGAATGCAAATTCATTTTATTTGGTTAGACTTTGTCTGCTATTAGTTTTGCAAGTTTTTACACACTTGCACATTGATGTCAACAAACTCCTCCCAAGAAATTTGATTGATAAGATAAGTTTTATAATAGTCCTCCACTCGACAAACCAGCGGTCTGTCATTATAAATCTGACACAAATTTGTCTGACAATCCAAATGGTGACAAATACCGTCCCCTCTGTCCAAAAATGCTGTCATTTCACTAAGATGAATTCGTCGACAGCATTGACCACAAGCTGTACAAGGAAATGTCGTTAAATCTGATATGTTCAACATTGGAATCATGAACGATCAAAACACCCACACTAATCCACTAAAAATAATCAATACCACATTGGCTATCAACCGCTTTCAACGAATCACACTAAACTTTGCCAGTGATAGAAGTTTTTCGGTCAGACTTTTGCAATCATCACATTTACCTTCCTGAGGCGTATCTGATTTTGTAAATAAATGCAGTAGAGGCATCGGGTCTTCTGTCATCTTAGTGTACACTTTGCCACAGCTGGTGCATTTAAACTTCTTTGGCGTCGAAATATTAGGGGTAATAAATGACATCTCACTCTCCCATACCAAGATAATCTTTTAGCCCATCTTCCAATCGTTCTTGCCAGCCATCTGGACTGATGATTTTTAGATGCGGCAGCCAATAGCGAACCAAAGGAAAAATCTGTTTTTCATCAACAATCACACTAGATAACAACAAATCTCCATTATCCAGTTCCTTGATTAATTTTTGCTCTGGCAACAGCTTTCTTTGAGCAAAATGAGCAGCCACTGTTGCGTTAACTTTTAAGATAACTTCAACTTTATTTTTGCCAAACCAAATACTCTCACTTTGTTTGAGTTGTTCTACAAATTCGGTTTGAACATCAAATTTTTGTGCCAAAATAGACAGCTTGCTCATTCTGCTTAGGCGATAGGCTTTCAATTCATCATCTTTGACCGCCGCCAAATACCAGCACCCTCGATGATGAACGATTTGGTATGGTTTGACCTGTCTTGAACCACCTTTATATACAAAAGAAATCTCACGCTGTTCCTGAATTGATTGTTTAATTTGGCTAATTAAATCCTCAAACTGCGTAGCATCTTCAAATGTATAGCCTTTGACCGAATACACCTGCGCGGCTCTTTCGTCTAAAATCTCTCTTAAAAAAGAAACATCAAGATTGGGATATAGCTTAGCAATGCCAGAAATCTGAGCAAAATTGCGAATGTCTTTGTAGCTTAGCTGTCCAAGATAATTCACCGACAATCGATAGTGACCCGCTTGTTTTTCTAAGGGTAAGAACGCCAGACGCTCATCAATATCTCGCATGATGGTTCGGCGACTGACTTGATATTTTTGTGCCAAATCATCGACTGATAAACTCTCGCCAGTATTGAGCATGGTTAGTATATCCGCCAGTCGATATGCCAATTTTTCATGCAGCGATTTGCTCATTGATTGATTTCCTATTTCATAAGATAAAATTATCAATATATCATAACATTCTTGATGAACAAGATGATTTTTAGTAGCAATATCACCCAAAAAAAATCGTACTCAATATAGGTACAAAATTTTCTAATTGTACTCATTTTGGGTAATTTGTCAATATATCGTAAATATAGCGAATGACAAAAAGTATTTATAGCTCAGAAATGATAGCCCTTCGCCATTGGTTACGCCAAGAACGGCTAGAACATCGACTTACCATGCGACAGCTTGCCCAGCGATTGGGCAAGCCTCATTCTTATGTGCAGCGAGTCGAAGAAGGTGATCGTCGCCTTGATATTGTAGAATTTGTTTGGTATTGTCAGGCATTACAAATCGATCCTTTGGTTGGTTTGCAACTCATTCATCAGAACAAAAACCCACAATGCTCGTCATCAAATGCAGTATAACAAAGCAAATTGACAGGTTGTGTCATCGCTAATGGCTTTTGCCAATCATCTTATTGTGCTGTTGCACTCTTAATGATTGGTTTTATTTACAAAATAAGCAATTTTTAATAACAAAACCAATGATATAAATCTGGCTTGGCAAACTTTGCACGATTGTATTTTGATGTTACAATGGCTGGTTTTAACCAATCCTTTATTATGAATACCCTATTTTCTGCGTTTAATCCCAAAGAGTTTCGCCAAAATTGGCTCTCCAACACTCGTGCTGATGTCCTGTCTGGTCTGGCGGTCGCATTGGCGTTGATTCCTGAATCCATTGCTTTTTCTATCATTGCTGGCGTTGACCCCAAAGTGGGATTGTACGCCTCATTTTGCATTGCTGTGATGAGTGCATTTTTTGGCGGTCGTCCAGCGATGATTAGTGCAGCAACTGGTGCGATGGCATTGGTACTGGTCAGCTTGGTAAAACATCACGGACTGCAATACATGCTTGCCACCACACTATTGACAGGTGTCATTCAGATACTGGCTGGTGCGTTTAAGCTGGGCAATCTGACCCGATTTATCTCACAGGCGGTGATGGTTGGTTTTGTCAATGCGTTGGCGATTTTGGTGTTCATGGCACAGATGCCAGAGTTAAATCCAAATCTGGCAGGTGTGTCTTGGCAAACTTATGCTTTGACCGCATTGGGGCTGGTGATTGTCTATGGATTTGGCTATTTGCCAAAAATTGGTAAACTCATTCCTGCCACTTTGGTGACGGTGGTTTTGGTCACACTCATCAGCTTATGGCTAGGTTTTAAAGTGCGTACGGTGGGCGACATGGGTAAATTACCAGACAGTTTGCCGATATTTTTATTGCCTGATGTGCCATTAAACCTTGATACTTTATTGATTATCCTGCCTTATTCGCTCAGTCTTGCTGCGGTTGGCTTGCTAGAATCACTGCTGACCGCCAATATGCTTGATGAAATGACCGAAACCGACAGCGATAAAAATAAAGAATGCCAAGGTCAAGGGCTTGCCAATATTGTCAGCGGTCTGTTTGGCGGTATGGCAGGGTGTGCCATGATTGGACAATCGGTCATTAACATTAAATCAGGGGGTCGCACACGCCTTTCCGCGCTGGTGGCTGGGGTGTTTTTGTTGATTTTGGTGGTGTTTTTGAGCGATGTCATCAAAATTATCCCCATGGCTGCGTTGGTGGCAGTGATGATTATGGTGTCTTTGGGTACTTTTGATTGGCAATCCATCAAAAAACTCAAAACCCACCCCATTGGCTTTAATGTCGTGATGCTAAGCACGGTCGCCATCGTTGTATATAGTCACAATTTAGCACTGGGTGTCTTGGCTGGCGTTCTACTGTCTGCACTATTTTTCGCTCACAAAATTGGTCGATACATGCTAGTTCGCCCTTTGCCAACCGATGACACGCAGACATTGGCGTATGGCGTGGCTGGTCAAGTGTTTTTTGCATCAAAAGATGATTTTGTGGCAAGTTTTGATTATACTGGCAGTCCAACATCGGTCAGCATTGATGTCAGTCATGCTCATTTTTGGGATATTTCTGCGGTTGCCGCCCTAGATAAAGTGGTGCAAAAATACCAAAAACTTGGGGCGGCGGTTGAGATTTTTGGTCTTAATCAAGCCAGCAAGACCTTAGTGGATAAATTTGGCACACTAGAAAAAGATGAAGAAGTCGATATTCTAAAAAACTGATGCGTAAAAAAACAGCTTAGGCAATCAACCTAAGCTGTTTTTATTGGTTTATCAGATTTCCTGCAAAACCCTAAATTAAAGAAAAGCATTCATGGCAAACTAAGTTAAACCATGACGGTTTTTCGCTCCCCCATAGACAAGCCTAGGATGAGCGAAAAACTAGTTTTACAGAAGGTTATAACACCAATAGACCAAATTATTTAACTGCTTTACAGTTTTTGTATAAGATAGTGCTGTCAGGCGATTGGATTTGGATTGAGCCTTTGCGAGCGGTCTTATAAGTAATCTTATCAGACAACACGCTATAATTATTCTCATCGCCAAACTCAGTAGCAGTCGCATCGCTATTGTTGTAGTTGATTGGCATAAAGCGTCTCTTACCATCTAGATTGGCTTCTGCATAAGTTGGCTGGTTGCGTTTATTAAAGCCATACTTAACCGCTACTTTTTGATGGTCTTGACAAGCATAAGTCACGGTGCGGGTTTTGACGGCATTTTTGTGAGCGGTACGGGCGTCCGATTGAGCACCTGCGGCGAATGCAGCGGTAGATAGTCCAGTCAAAGCAATCATTGTGATGGTGGCTAATTTTTTCATTGTATTATCCTCATGATTAAGTGAAACCATCAAGGCATCACGCCTTGAATGAGTTTATTATAGTGAGATGAGATAATGATTTTCAGTTGAGAAAATGTAAATAAATATTACAAATATTACTTCATTGGTAATGAAACAATGCTATCAATGCTGTCATGCTCAAAAACCCAAGTGTCGCAATACACCCGTAACAATAATGGCAATCAACACCGTTGGCAATAACGAAAAACGCAACATGGCAAGGCAGGTAACTGCCACCGCCACCATATTGGCAATGCTACCAGAAACAATCACGGGAGCAATCACGGCAATCAACACACAGCCTGGCACCGCCTGCATCACACGAGTTGCCCTAGGGCTAAGCGTACGATTGCTGAATGCCAAATAGCCAACAATACGGGTCATGTAGGTACTAAGTGCCAATGCTACAATGGTTAAAAGCACTTGCCATTCCATCATTCACACTCCATCAAAAATGCACATAGCACGCCTGCCAATGCACCACCTGCCACATACCACGCACCGTCAATCGTGTGATATAGCACGCCTGCCACCGCAAGACTAACCAACCAAGGCACGGCAGGTTTTAGACCTTGCCACATACCTTTGAGCAGCACCAAAAATACAGCAGTAAATGCCATGTCCATGCCGTACTGTTTTAAGTCGCCAATCATCGGAGCAAAATACGCACCTAGTGTGGTGAATACCGCCCAAGTCAAGCACAGCACGCCTGCCACGCCCAAATAATAAGGCACATTCAGGCGAGTGCGATTGTATTGTTTGGCATCAGCCACCGCCATCGCCCAGCTTTCATCAATCATCACAAACAGCAAAGCCAATGCTTTTTTGCGTGGCATATCCTTTAATAATAGCGAAAAATTTGCCCCCATGATGATGTGGCGACTATTAACCAAAGTCGCCATCACAACAATCAGTCCGATATTAAGCGGATTATTCCAAAGGCTGACGACAGTAAATTCCGAACCACCTGCCAAGTTGGTGGTGGTCAAAAGCCCAAGTTCATACCATTTAAACCCCGCCCCTACCGCAGATGCACCCAGCACCATGGCAAAAGGAATAAAACCCAACATCACAGGAATGGCGTCTTTTGCCCCACGATAAAATTCAGCTTTTTCGCTGCTTGGGATAGCGTCAATATTTGGGGTATAGATGGTGGTTTGCATATTTATAATAATGACTTTGTTTGCTATGATTGATGGTCATCATTGTATGTCAAATAATACGCTATTGGATTGCGTTTTTGCAGATTTTTATGGCGTATTTTGGTAGAATATTTTATCATTATGATTTTTATTGGCATAAAATTTCAAGGATATAGTAATGAGTGGCATTTTGGAACTCGACCAAATCGACAAACGCATCTTAAATATCTTGCAAAAAGACAGCAGTCTAAGCAACACGCAGCTTGCCGAACTGGTGGGTTTATCGCCATCGCCCTGCTTGCGCCGTGTCAAGATTCTTGAAGAACAGGGGTTTATTTCAGGCTACACCGCCAAGCTCAATGCCGAAAAATTAGACTGCGGATTGACCTTATTTGTGCGAGTGTGGCTAAAAACCCAAACAGAAGATGCGGTCAATCACTTTGCGGACAGCATTCGTTTTGTTGATGAAGTGCAGGAATGTTATTTGATGGTGGGGGATTGTGATTTTGTCTTAAAAGTGGTGGTCAAAGACCTAGAATCCTATCGTCAGTTTCAAGTCAGACACCTAACGCACATCAAAAATGTTTTAAACATTAAAACCGAAGTCCCTGTCCAGACCATCAAACGCAGTCATTTACTGCCTATTTAGCCATATTTTTGTATAAAATTTCATCATTTTGGCATTTTTCCCAAATACCCTCAAAAATCTGCTATAATAAACCAAATATTTTTTCATCTGTAAAGGAACTCTTATGAATATCTTAACCGCCCTATCGCCCCTTGATGGTCGCTACGCTAGTAAATGCGATGCTCTGCGTCCTTATTTGTCCGAATTTGGCTTAATGCACGCTCGTGTTACGGTTGAAATTCGCTGGCTACAAGCCCTAGCTAATCACCCCGAAATCACAGAAATTTCGCCATTTTCAAATGAGACCAATGCCAAATTAAATGCCATTATTGATAATTTTTCCTTAGAAAATGCCGAACGAATCAAAGAAATTGAACGCACCACCAATCACGATGTCAAAGCGGTAGAATATTTCTTAAAAGAACAAATTGCCGATATTGACGAACTTAAAAACGCTGGTGAATTTATTCATTTTGCCTGTACCTCAGAAGATATTAATAATTTATCGCACGCCTTAATGTTAAAATCAGGGCGAGATATTTTAATTCAATCTATGCAAGATATTATTGATAATATTGCAAACTTGGCAGAAAAGTATGCCGATGTACCAATGCTCTCTCGCACACACGGACAAACTGCAAGCCCAACCACTTTAGGCAAAGAAATGGCAAATGTGGCTTATCGTCTCTATCGTCAAATTAAGCAATTTAAGCAAGTTGAATTACTGGGTAAAATTAACGGAGCAGTCGGTAATTATAATGCCCATCTATCCGCTTATCCTAGCCTTAACTGGGCAAAACATAGCCAAAATTTTGTAGAAAGTTTGGGTTTAACCTTTAATCCTTATACCACACAAATTGAACCGCACGATTATATGGCAGAGCTATTTGATAGCCTACGCCGTTTTAATACCATTTTAATTGATTTTAATCGTGATGTATGGGGCTATATTTCACTAGGTTATTTTAAACAAAAATTAAAAGAAGGCGAAGTAGGTAGCTCGACAATGCCCCACAAAGTTAATCCCATTGATTTTGAAAACAGTGAGGGTAATTTAGGCATTGCCAATGCCGTTTTGGCTCATTTAGGTGAAAAATTACCCATTTCACGCTGGCAGAGAGATTTAACCGATAGTACGGTTTTGCGTAATATGGGCGTGGGCTTTGCTCAAAGTTTGATTGCCTTTGAAGCCTGCTTAAAAGGGATTGGTAAATTAGAACTCAATGAACAGCGTTTGGCAGAAGATTTGGATAATGCTCAAGAGGTCTTAGCTGAACCGATTCAAACAGTGATGAGACGCTATAATGTTGAAAAACCTTACGAAAAACTAAAAGCACTCACTCGTGGGCAAACAATGACTCGTGAGATGATGGTAGGTTTTGTGGGTAGCGATGAACTTGCCCAAGTGCCAGAAAGTGAAAGAAACCGCCTAGCAGCATTAACGCCAGCGACTTATATTGGCAATGCCGATGAGCAGGCAAAACAGCTAAAAGCATATTTGAAATAATTTTGCTGGTTAATCACAAAAAAAGCGATAACGCCATCGGTTATCGCTTTTTTGTTTGTTATGCGGCTGGATAAGCCGTGCAACGAGCTGCACAAATTTATACCATCAAAATTTGTGCCGTCAAATCATCAGCTATTCACCTTTTAGGCTGGCGATTCGTTTGGTTACTGCCACTGATACAGGTAAGCTGATAAGTGCACCAGCAATAATCACACCAATGATGTATGAACCTTTATCAAATCCTGTCACAACCGCAATCACGAACAAAACACCAATAATCACGGTAAAAGCAATGGTAAACACAATGCTTAATAATGGAAAATTCATAAAACCCCCAAAGAGAATAAGGAAATCAATATAGTTATACAACTTTTTTGGGAAAATGTTAAGTGTTTTTTGCAAAAAATCCGTAATTTTTTTATGGTTTTTAATTTTCTGGTAAAATTCATAAAAAAGCTGTATGATTTTCGCCAAAATAGCTGTCAAGATGGTTGTTTTATGCTAAAATGACTGGTTTGTATATATGTACAATCATTTTGTGATGGCTTGACCCAACATTCATCAGCATTCATTGTGGGAAAATCAACCGATTGACACACCAATCAAGCCAACACCCAAATTTATCAAACCCAAAATAACACCCTGTCAGCAATGACAACTGACAGCTAAGGATTTTTTATGAAAACCATGCAACTAAACGAAGTGCGTCAGGCTTTTATTGATTTTTTTGCCAGCAAAAATCACACCCCCGTCGCCTCATCAAGCCTAATCCCTCACAATGACCCCACCCTGCTATTCACCAATGCAGGCATGAACCAATTTAAAGACACCTTTTTAGGTCTTGAAAAAAGAGACTACAACCGAGCTGTCACCTCCCAAAAATGCGTGCGTGCTGGTGGCAAACATAACGACCTTGATAATGTCGGCTATACCGCTCGCCATCATACTTTCTTTGAAATGCTGGGCAATTTTAGCTTTGGCGATTATTTCAAAAAAGACGCCATCAAGTTTGCTTGGGAGTTTTTGACGGACGAAAAATGGCTGGCACTACCCAAAGACCGCCTTTATGTCACCGTCTATCACACCGATGATGAAGCCTTTGACATCTGGCATCAAGAAGTTGGGCTGGCTCCTGAACGCATCATTCGTATTGGCGACAAAGGCAAGCAGTACGAATCGGATAACTTCTGGGCGATGGGCGACACAGGTCCTTGCGGTCCTTGCTCAGAGATTTTTTATGACTATGGCGACCACATCGAAGGCGGTCTGCCTGGTACACCAGAAGAAGATGGCGACCGCTATGTGGAAGTTTGGAACTGCGTATTCATGCAGTTTAACCGTCAAAAAGATGGTACACTAGAACCTCTACCAAAACCATCTGTTGATACAGGTATGGGACTAGAACGCATCAGTTCTGTCATGCAGGGCAAATACGGCAACTATGAAGTTGATTTGTTTGTCAATCTCATGAATACCGCCGCCAACATCTTGGGCATCAACAACGAAGAACAAGCCTCACTTAAAGTCATTGCCGACCATATCCGTGCTGTGTCATTCCTGATTGCTGATGGTGTACGCCCAAGCAATGAAGGTCGTGGCTATGTCCTGCGTCGCATCATTCGTCGTGCAGTGCGTCATGGCAACAAACTTGGAGCAACAGGCAGCTTCTTTTATCAGGTTGTGCCTGCACTGGTTGAGCAAATGGGTAAAGCCTATCCAGAGCTTGTTGAAAAACAGGCACATATCCAAGCGGTTATCCAAAAAGAAGAAGAGCAATTTGCCAAAACTTTGGCACAAGGTCTGCGTCTATTGTCAGGCGAGCTGGACAAACTCAATGATGGCGATACGCTTGATGGTGAAACAGTCTTCAGACTATACGACACTTATGGCTTCCCTGTTGATTTGACCGCTGACATCGCTCGTGAACGAAACATCGAACTTGATGAAGCAGGTTTTGAACTGCACATGCAAGCACAGCGAGAAAGAGCTCGTGATGCTGGCAAATTTGATGTCGATTACACCGCTGCCATCAAAACCGATGTAGCGACCAAATTCTTAGGCTATGAAACCTTGACTGCCGATACTACCATCACAGGTTTGTATCAAGATGGCAAAGCGGTGAGCAGCCTACAAGAAGGCGAGCAAGGAGTTATCGTCCTGTCTGCCACGCCATTTTATGCCGAAGGCGGTGGTCAAGTTGGTGAACTTGGCGAAATCAGCACACCAAGCGGTGTATTTGCTGTTGAAGACACCAAAAAATCAGGACAAGCCATCATTCACTATGGCACAGTCAAAATGGGTCAGATTGATGATGCTCAACCTGCTCACGCCCAAGTGCTTGATGATATTCGTAAAGCTTCATCAAAAAACCACTCTGCCACCCACTTATTACACGCTGCTTTGCGTGAAGTGCTAGGCACTGGCGTTGCTCAAAAAGGTTCTTTGGTATCTAGCGAAGTGCTTCGTTTTGACTTCTCTCACGAAAGCCCCATCAGTACTGACGACCTTAATACCATTGAAAGAATCGTCAATGAACAAATCCAAAAAAATACGCCAGTCAGCGTAGAATACATGGAGATTGATGCCGCCTTGAAAAAAGGTGCGATGGCATTGTTTGGCGAAAAATATGGCGAAACCGTGCGTGTTTTGACAATGGGCGAAAATGCCGATAAATCCGCCTTCTCCATCGAGCTGTGTGGTGGTATCCATGTGATGCAAACGGGCGATATTGGCATGTTTAAAATTGTCTCTGAAAGCGGCATTGCTGCGGGTGTTCGACGCATCGAAGCCTTGACAGGTCTTGGAGCATTGCGTTATATCCAAGCTGGCGAACACACGCTTAGCACTTTGGCTGGCAACCTAAAAGCCAAACGAAATGAGATTTTGCCACGCATCAATGCACTTAGCGACAAACAACGAGAGCTTGAAAAACAGCTAGAACAACTGCAACAAAAATTAGCAAGCGTGCAAGCTGGCGAACTCATCGGGCAAGCCAAACAAGTAGGCGAGCATCAGGTACTGATTGCCAAAGTGGCAGGTATTGATGGCAAGAGCATTCGTGGACTTGTGGATACCCTAAAATCTCGCCTAAATAATGGCATTATTGTCATTATTGGTCAAACAACCGACCTTGCAATGGCAGCCAGTGTTGCCAAGTCTGCTCAGGATAAGGTTAAGGCAGGCGACATCATTCGTCATTTGGCTGGCGAATTGGGCGGTAAAGGTGGTGGCAAACCCGACTTTGCCCAAGGGGGTGCTGCCAATTCTGACAAACTCGACAGTATTTTAGCTGCCTTGGAACAACAAATCCTAAGCAGCTTAGCATAATCATCAAAACACCAGATAAGGTCTGGTGTTGGTTAAACTTATTTTAGACGCACCAAATCGGTGTAATCATGGTAAGCCCTAGGATAATCGGGCGTGAAATAAGGCAAATATCATGGCACTAATCGTACAAAAATATGGCGGCACTTCAATGGGTAACACCAGCCGCATCAAAAATGTCGCAGCGCGTGTCAAGCGTTGGCATGATCACGGTCATCAAGTAGTGGTCGTGGTATCGGCAATGAGCGGTGAAACCAACCGACTCATTGGCTTGGCAAGAGAAATCTCAAACGACCCTGACCCACGAGAATACGACCAGATGGTTGCCACAGGCGAGCAGGTCTCCATCGCCCTACTTGCAATGACACTCAAAGATTTGGGTGTGGACGCCAAATCAATGACAGGTCGTCAAGTTGCCATCAAGACCGATGAAACCCACACCAAGGCACGCATTGAGCATATCGACGCTGACAACATTAAAAAAGAGTTGGCAGAAGGCAAAGTCATCATCGTGGCAGGTTTTCAGGGTGTCAATAAAAACAATGACCTAACTACACTAGGTCGTGGCGGTTCAGACACCACAGGGGTTGCCATCGCTGCCGCCATTGGTGCTGACGAATGTCAAATCTACACCGATGTTGATGGCGTTTACACCACCGACCCACGAGTTACCTCAAAAGCCAAAAAACTGGGCAAAATCACCTTTGAAGAAATGCTAGAAATGGCATCATTAGGCTCAAAAGTTCTTCAAATCCGCTCGGTTGAATTTGCAGGCAAATACAAAGTACCGCTTCGTGTACTGTCTAGTTTTGATGAAGGCACCGATGGTGCTTTTGATGAAGAATTTAAACAAAATGTCGGTACTTTGATTACCGTTGATGAAGGAGATGATATGGAACGCGCTGTTATTTCAGGCATTGCCTTTAACCGTGATGAAGCCAAAATTGCACTACTTGGCGTGCCTGACCGTCCAGGCATTGCTTCTGCCATTTTAAGCCCTATTGGTGCTGCCAACATTGAAGTCGATATGATTATCCAAAATATCGCTGAAAATGGCGTGACCGATTTTAGTTTTACTGTACCTCGTGGCGATTTTGATAAAGCCATCAAAATCTTAGAAGAAAAAGTAAAAGACGACATCGGTGCTACCCAAATCGTTGGCGATGATAAAGTCGTCAAAGTTTCTATCGTTGGTGTAGGCATGCGTTCTCATGCAGGTGTTGCCAGCAAAATGTTTGAAACCCTAGCCTCAGAGAACATCAACCTACAAATGATTTCAACCTCAGAAATCAAGGTTTCTGTTCTTATTCAAGAGCAGCATCTAGAAAAAGCTGTCAAATCTTTGCACACCGCATTTGGTCTTGACCGTGAAGATGGCGAAAGCAAAGTAGCTGGTCTGTAATCTTAGCTAACTTTTTGTTGGATTTTGTTGCATAAAAAATACACAAAATCATTGTAAAGTTACTGACAATCTGCCTAATGCGTTTTATAATATTGCATTAGGCAGATTTTTATTTGCCTTATATTAAGACCGATAAAATGACTGGAACATCATGGTACAAGAACAAAATCGGTCATATTTCTCACACAGGAGCTAATCTTATGCTAATTCTAACCCGCCGTGTTGGCGAAACCTTGATGATTGGTGATGAAGTCAGCGTTACCGTACTTGGCGTTAAAGGCAATCAAGTTCGTTTGGGTGTCAATGCCCCAAAAGACATCGCCGTTCATCGTGAAGAAATCTATCAACGCATTCAGCACGAACGCTCTATGCAAATGCACATGAGCCATCTAGAACAAGGTAACTTTGCCCCACCATCATTTGACGATGACGATTATTTTAACCGTTAATTTTTTGACTTTTGGAAGATATCCTGATGCAAGCCACAGACATTTCAAAAATCCTAGCGGGTGTCAGTAATGGCAGCCTAAAATTTGCCGATGTACTGTCTTTTATTGAAACACATTATCACTACACCCCTGTTGAATTTAGCAATGGCGAAGTGACCAATCCTGCTGGCACCAATGAAGGCAGTGCCAAAGTATTCAGTCTTGCCAAACTGCATGGTTTAAATCAAATCGACACTCTAACTTTGTTTGCCGAGCATTATCGTGCTGTTTTAGACAATCCTGATGGCGATGACCATGCCAATATCCGCAATTTTATGCACTATGGCTGGCACGGTTTTGGCTTACCAAAAAATGCTTTGTCGCCAAAATCATGATTGATTTTGCTTAAACCATATTTCAAGCACCAATTTTTCTTTGGTTTTTCTTGCCAAAATAAAAAAATGTGCGTATAATATGGGCTTTAATTTTTTCTGCTACTTCTTGATTGTCGTCGCCTTTAACGGTAAGCAAAGAGTGGCCTAACCACAAAAAGTCTTTGGTACTTTGTGCTGTGTCCATACCGCATTTAATAGCACCCTACCAAGACTGGCACACCTGATACCGCTCAATATCCGTGCCACCAAGATTAGGAGTTCACCATGTCTCGAGTATGTCAAGTGACTGGAAAACGCCCACAAGTGGGCAACAATGTTTCACACGCTAACAACAAAACACGCCGTCGTTTTCTACCAAATCTACACAACCATCGTTTTTGGGTAGAGTCAGAAAACCGTTTTGTTCGTCTTCGTGTTTCATCTAAGGGTATGCGTATCATCGACAAACACGGCATCGACAAAGTGCTTGCCGATTTGCGTGCACAAGGTCAAAAAATCTAATTTTAGATTTTTAGATGAATTAGAAACCTTCTAAGTTAAAGGACACAATCATGAGAGATAAAATCAAGCTAGTTTCTACTGCTGGTACTGGTTATTTTTACACCACCACCAAGAACAAACGCACCATGCCTGGCAAAATGGAAATCAAAAAATTTGATCCAAAAGTACGCCAACATGTACTATTCAAAGAAGCAAAAATCAAATGATTTTTGGAAAGCCCAGCAAATTTGCTGGGTTTTTTACGGAAACTCTTATGACAACAAAAATCATCACATTCATCTACCTTGGTCTTTTAAGTTTTATTTTAAACCTTTCTGCACACGCATCAGACTTTACTCTAATCAAAACGCATTATATTCACCAACCTCTATTCATGCAAGGATTGCAGTTTGACCACCAAACAGGCAAACTACTATATTCATCGGGTCTATACGGACAATCGCAAATCGGCTATCTTGACCTACTCTCAGGCATGCCATATCACGCCCAATCCCTGCCCAGCAACCTTTTTGCAGAAGGGATTGCCATAACACCACATGGGGTCTGGCAAGTGACTTGGCGAGAAAAAATTGCTATCTTGTGGACCTTGCCCAAGCTACAACCCCAATACATCACCAACATCACAACAGAAGGTTGGGGATTGGCATACGATTTTGATAGAAACATCATGTGGTTATCCGATGGTACGGCAACATTGCAAATGAGAGATGCTCAAAATTTTGAAAAAATCGGTGAAATATCAGTTCAACAAGATAACAAACCCATCAAGCACATCAATGAGCTAGAATATGCCAATGGTCATATTTATGCAAATCTCTGGGGAAGTAACACCATTGTTAAAATCAATCCCATTACAGCAAAAGTGGTGAAAACTTATGATTTTACCACGCTAGTTTCACCGCTTAATCTGCAAAAACCAGAATATGTACTTAATGGCATTGCACATCTTAATGATGATAGATTTATCATTACGGGTAAATATTTTCCTGTTGCTTGGGAAATTCAATTAAACGAGTAAGTGGCACACTTCTTATCTGGCAACATTGTACCAACCTTTTCATCAATGATATTGATTACCACCCATGAAATTATCTTAATTCATATCAAAAACCATACAGCAAAACCGTTCGCCCCAAGCTTGCCTGCGGGCGGGTTTTTGTTATGGGCAAGCAAGCTCACTTTGAGCACAAAACCTTTGTCTGGTTTTGAATAGAATTGACTATATCATCTTGAAAAATCAAATAAATTTGCTATAATACTTGCCGACTGGAGTGTACGCTAACAAAGTGTATATCCTGAGCCGATAATCTTATCTAAGGATTTGGATTCAATGCTTTGTTGAGCAGGCCTGCATCTTGATGATGAATCAGGAAGCCGTAATAAGTGTTATCCCTTTCCGCCTTGAACTTCACGGTTCATGGTTCCCCTTTGTGGCGGCACTTTGGTTCTTTTTTTGATATTTAAAAAATCACATTTTTTTTCGAATTTTTTTCAAAAAAAGTGTTGACAAGCAAAAATATCCTGCTATAATAAGCACCATCTTGAGCAGATAGCGAAAGATACCGACATTCCCCAATAGCTCAGTCGGTAGAGCATCGGACTGTTAATCCGTGTGTCCCTGGTTCGAGCCCAGGTTGGGGAGCCATATTAAGAAAAGCCCTTCTTTTTTAGAAGGGCTTTTTGTTATTCATACAACGATAAATCATTGACACCCCCCATCGATGAGCATGACATCACCTAGTTCTGCTGCCAATACCGCTTCCATATCTTTCAACAACATCAAAACCCATCATAAAGCAAACAGGCTTTTACTCATCGCCACGTACCAACCGATAGTAAAATCATGATTATAGTTGCTTTTATCCATTCATCTTTAAACCACATAACCACCCTTTTTAAGCAATGAGTAAGATAAAACGATTTTTTGTATGCTGCCATTGGCTTTTTTGTCATAAAAAACACCACACCCACCAAACCATAAAAGCCACAATAAACAAAATATTTATCAGTTTTGTCAAAAATAACTTGATTTTTGTGGCAGAACAAGGCATATTTATCAATCCAAATTTGATTTTTTATTTTGTAAAGGGTGACAATCAATGTCAGAAAAAATGGTGGTCGGTCTGGTTGGCTGGCGTGGTATGGTCGGTTCTGTACTTATGGCTCGTATGGTTGAAGAAGGCGATTTTAATCACATCACGCCTGTGTTTTTTTCAACCAGCAATGCAGGTGGCAAAGCCCCTGATTTTGGTGTCGAGGCTGGCACGCTAAAAGATGCCAACGACATTAGCGAACTGGCAAAATGTGATGCCATCATTACCTGCCAAGGCGGTGACTACACCAAAGCTGTGCATGGTAAATTGCGTGAAAGCGGCTGGAATGGCTACTGGATTGACGCAGCAAGTTCATTGCGTATGCAAGAAGACGCCATCATCATTTTAGACCCTGTCAATCGTGATGTGATTGACACCGCCCTTAAAGATGGTAAAAAAGATTTCATTGGTGGTAACTGCACCGTCAGCCTAATGCTCATGGCGATTGGTGAGCTGTTCCGCCGTGGCTGGGTAGAGTGGGTTTCAGCAATGACCTACCAAGCTGCTTCTGGTGCGGGTGCAAACAACATGAGAGAACTCATCAGCGGCATGGGTGTACTTAGAGATTCTGTGGCGGACAAACTCTCAGACCCTGCATCTGCCATTTTGGAAATTGACAAAACCATCGCTGACACCCAGCGTTCAGCGGATTTTCCAAAACAACATTTTGGTGCAGTATTGGCAGGCAGCCTGATTCCTTACATTGACAGCCAACTGGACAATGGTCAATCTCGTGAAGAATGGAAAGGTCAAGCTGAAACCAATAAAATTCTTGGCAAAACCGATGAGCAAATCATCAACATTGACGGTATCTGCGTGCGTATCGGTGCGATGCGTTGCCACAGCCAAGCCCTAACCATCAAGCTGACCAAAGACATTCCCTTAGAAGAAATCGAACAAGCATTGCGTGAAAGCGACAATCCTTGGCTAGATGTGGTTGAAAATGACAAACCAGCCAGCATGGAACGCCTAACTCCTGTAGCAGTGACAGGTACGCTGGGCGTGGCAGTTGGTCGTCTGCGTAAAATGAACATGGGTGGCGAGTATCTAACCGCCTTTACTGTTGGTGACCAGCTACTTTGGGGAGCGGCAGAGCCACTTCGCCGTATGCTTGCCATTGTTCAAGGTCGTATCTAAGCCAACTTGGACAAAAAGCACACCTTAGTCGTGTGCTTTTTTATTGGATTTGATTTATAATAAAAAAATTTTCGAGGGTGTAATTTTAGGGTACAAGATGAATACTAACGACACTTATCTGATTTATGCAGGCGGTACTTTTGGCAGTCATGGCGTACCACTATCGCCACTTGATAGTGCGATTTTTTTGCCTGTACTGGTGGATAGACTGGGACAATATGACCCAAACCATCTTATCAAAATCCTGCCCAATAACATCATCAAAGATTCTAGCACGCTCACACCCAGCGACTTTGTTGGCTTATATGATATTATTTTGCAGGCATATCAAGCTGGTGGTAGAAAATTTGTGCTGATTACAGGTACTGATACCCTGAGTTTTTTATCAGCATTTTTGGCAAATGCATTTGCTGCCTTAACAGACATCAGCCTTATTATTACAGGCAGTATGCAGCCATTATTAGAGCCGACCTCTGCCACTTATGCCATCAATCTTGATAGCGATGCTTGGCAAAATCTGACCGATGCCCTGACAGCCAGCAAGCATCATACAGGCGTGTTTGTGCAATTTGCAAACAAAACCTTTCACGCTCATGACACCCAAAAAATCGACAGTCAAGCCAATGATGCTTTTGTTGGTACGCCTATTCAAGAAAGTGTACACACAAAAGCCATCACAGCAAAACTACCCGTTCAAGCCCTATTAAGCAACGCCAATCACAGTCTCATTAAGACGATTTACTGCCTGCCAAACACACCCCAAATATTGGCTGATGAACTAAATCATCTGCACCCTAATACCAAGGCCGTCATTCTCATCGGTTTTGGTGCTGGCAATGTACCATCATCACCAGCACTCATTGAGGCATTAAAACAACTGCACGCCAAAAACATTCCCATCATCTGTACCACCATGTGTGCCTTTGGAGGTGTCAATGGCGACTATCAGGCAGGTGCTTGGCAATATGAATATGGCGTATGGTCAGCCGCCCAATTAGGCATACCTGCCATCTATGGGCGAGCATTATGGCTAATCATCAATGATGCGATGAAATTAGAAAACTGGAATGTATGATGGATACTCAAAATCAAGTCTATGCTGTTGGCATTGAATTTATTGGCACTCGCTACCGTGGTTGGCAACGCCAAGAAGAGGTTGTGGGCGTGCAGGCGGTCATTGAAGAAGCTCTAAGCACCATCGCCAACCACTCCATTGAGTTGATTGCTGCTGGTCGTACTGACGCAGGAGTGCATGCCAGCAATATGATTGCCCATTTTGTCACGACCGCCAAACGAGATATTCACAACTGGCTTCGTGGTGCTAACAGCCTGCTGCCTGATGACATCGCTCTGAGATGGCTTGTGCCAATGCCTGATGATTTTCACGCCAGATTTGCCGCCATCGCCAGACGCTATCGCTACATCACGCTCAATCAACCCTATCGCCCTGCCATCTTACGCCATCAGATTACGCATGAGTTTGCCACACTTGATATTGATAAGATGATACAAGCAAGCAAACTGTTTGTCGGCACGCATGATTTTAGCAGTTTTCGTGCCGCCGCTTGTCAGTCCAACCAACCTGTTCGCACGGTCAGTCATGCCAGACTGATTCAGCACGGGGCATATTTGGTGCTGGACATACAAGCTGATGGATTTTTGCATCACATGGTCAGAAACATCATGGGAACACTATTTGCTGTGGGGCGTGGCGAAATGCACATAGATGAAATCCCAACACTTATTAAAGCAAAAAATCGCAGTTTAGCACCGCCTACCGCCTCTGCTGATGGCTTGTATTTTATCAATGCTTATTACCCTGATAAATTTCAACAACTACTGCCCAAAACCCCCATCACGCCACTTTGGCTAAACCTAGCAGATGAACCGACAGGCTCATAAAAAAGACGGTAGATTTTTGATGAAAAAATGGTATAATAAGGCAACTTTTACCAATCTGATTATGAATTATGGCTAAAAAAGACGACATTATTGAATTTGAAGGCGAAGTGATTGACACTCTGCCAAATACCCTGTTCAAGGTTCGCCTTGACAATGGACACGAGATTATCGCTCATATTTCTGGCAAAATGCGTAAGCACTACATTCGTATTTTGACTGGCGATAAAGTCAAAGTTGAGATGACCCCTTATGATTTGAGCAAGGGTCGCATCACTTATCGTGGCAAAAACTAATACCAAATCAGACCTGGCATCGCTGGGTCTTTTTTATGATGAATAAGCCACTAACCATTTTGATTCACGGATTGCACATGAACCACTGGTACACCAAACCATTGGAGCAGAAAATTCGTGCGTCAGGTTTTCCCACTCATCGCCACAACTATCACAGTCTATCCGAATCCATCGCTCAACATGGTCGTCGATTGCACGACTATTTGACCACTTACCATGACCAGCACCAACCCATCAATCTGGTTGGGCATAGTTTGGGTGGATTGGTGATTCGTCATTTTATGCATCATTATCCCAACTGGCAAGTACATCGCTGCGTCAGTCTAGGGACACCCCATCAAGGCAGTATTTGTGCCAGTTATGCCAAGCGTTATCACCTAGGTGCACTGGTTAAACACGCTCTTTTTGAAGCATTAGATGGTCGCTGCCCTGCCATATCTGACAAAGTGGAGTTTGGTGTCATTGCTGGCAATAAACCCATTGGGCTTGGCGTACCTTTTTTGGCTTGGCATAGTCGTCGTCATCACTTAAATGAACAAGAAAAAATTCACGATGGGACGGTTTATTTATTTGAAACACCACTTGCCAATGCCTCAGATTACCTGATTTTACCAGCCAGCCATACAGGACTTTTGACCGATAAACAAACCGCCCATCAAGTCATACACTTTTTGGAAAATGGGCGATTTGACCATTCATGATTTGGGCAGATTTACACGCCAAAGCGTTCATTTAGCCATGCACCAATCTCTTTAATTTGTGCCAAACAAACCTGATGAGCCATCGGATATTGACTAAATGTTGGTGCCAATCCCAGCTTTTGCAAACTTTCTTTGGCTCTAATCCCAAGCAACATTGGCACTACATCATCAAACTGCCCATGGTCAATCTTGACTGGGATTGAACGATTGACACCCACAGCATCAATCTGACTGCTGGTGGCAAAATAAGTGGATAATGCCAATAGTCCACCAAGCACTCTTTGGTTGGTCAAAACAGTGTGGTACGCCACCGCACCCCCTTGCGAAAACCCTGCAATGATAATGTCTTGGCTGGCGATGCCTTGTGCAATCTGCTCGTCAATCAGCTGATTGATGGCTTGGCTAGAAGTGTTGATATGAGCCACATCAACCTTTCTATCCAGCGTCATTTCCAAAATATCATACCATGCTGGCATGACATAACCACCATTGACCGTCACAGGAATTTTTGGGGCGTGTGGAAAAATAAATCGCACCCCGACCTCATCGGACAAGCCAAGCTCAGGAACAATGGGTTCAAAATCATGACCACTTGCCCCAAGCCCATGTAGCCAAATGACCGCCTTGCTGATTGGTAGGTTTTTTGGATTGTGCGTCACAATCACGCTGTCTAGTTTTGTCATTGATGCCAACTCACTTTTCTATAAAAAACCTCATCATAGCATATTTATGCCAGAAACCAAATCTTTATATGTTCGTAAAATATCGTAACCAAAACAGTTTTGTTGGCGTAATTTTAGTATAATACTTTCTTTTTTTGACAGGATAATTTTATGCAATGGCGTGGTCGTAGACAAAGTAGCAATATCGAAGATAGGCGTTCAGGTGGCGGTCGCAAAGTAGGCGGTGTCAGTATCTTAGGTCTGATTATTGCCTTGGTGGTGTGGAAAGTGTTTGGCATTAGCCCTGAGACCACTTTGGGTGTGACACAACAACTACAAAGTCAGCAACAGCCAACCACCCTCACCCAAGAAACAAGTGACATGGCAGAATCTCGTGAATTTGTTGCGACCGTGCTTGCTGACACCGAAGATGTCTGGACACCGATTTTTGCCCAACATGGCAAACAATACCAACAACCAAATTTGGTATTGTTTAGTGGTTCTGTTCAATCTGCTTGTGGTGCAGCCACTTCTGCCAGCGGCCCTTTTTACTGCCCTGCTGACCAAAAAATCTATTTAGATACCAATTTTTTCCGTGACATGCGTACACAAATGGGCATTACTGGCGAACAAAACCAAACACAGCTGAGTCGAAATGACCAAGCAGGTGACTTTGCCCAAGCCTATGTCATTGCTCACGAAGTTGGGCATCATGTGCAGACATTGCTTGGCATTTCCAATCAAGTACGCCAGCTACAAGCCAATGCCAGCCAAGCTGCTGCCAACAATTTATCCGTCCGCCAAGAATTGCAGGCTGATTGCTTTGCTGGATTATGGGCGAGACACAATCATGAACGCACGCAATTTTTACAAAAAGGCGACATCGAAGAGGCACTAGATGCAGCCGAAAAAATTGGCGATGATTATTTACAACACAAATCACACGGTCATAGCGTGCCAGACAGTTTTACACATGGTACTAGTGCCCAACGCCAAAAGTGGTTTTATCGTGGTTTTGAAACTGGCGATATCAACCAATGCGATACTTTTTCAACAAGAGAATTATAATTTAGCTAAAATAAAAAACCACGCTCATTGGCGTGGTTTTTTAATGGGTTTAATAGGTCATACTGCCTGCACTGCTTTGGCTGACAAAGCCATCAGGAATCTGCCCATTTGCCGACTGCCAACGAGCAAATGCACGGCGAGTATTATTGCCAAGCACGCCATCAATCCCTTGTGTGTCATAGCCTTGTGCGGTCAAATTGCGTTGCAGATTTTGCACTTGGGTGCGAGATAATGGCTGTTCGTGGCGTGGCCAAGAAGCCACAATATTGCTACCGCCTGCGATACGCTTGCCAAGTAATGCCACGCCCAAGGCATAGCTTGATGAGTTGTTATACACACGAATCACATCGAAGTTTTTGGTTAATAACAAGGCTGGGCCATTTTTGCCAGCAGGTAGCCATAATTCAGCCTCTTGACTACCGCCAAAACTTTCACCAGCAGCCGAGCTTAGACCTGCCGCACGCCAAGCATCAAGACTTCTTTTGCCTGCATTTAACAAGGTATAGTCAAAGCCTGCTGGCAAACGCACTTCATAAAACGGTGCCAAGCCACGCACCCAGCCAGCATTTGCCAGATAGCTTGCGGTCGAACTTAGTGCATCTGCCACCTGCCAAGGGCTTTTTTTGCCATCGCCATTACCATCGACTGCCTCATCAAGCCAAGTACCTGGAATAAACTGCGTATGCCCCATACCGCCAGCCCAAGAGCCTTTAAATTGCGACTGAGTAGCATCGCCACGCTCAATCATTTTTGCCATCGACAATAATTGGTTTTCGGCAAATTCACGACGGCGACCATCATAGGCAAGGCTTGATAAAGCACTCGCCAAATCCATGCTTCCCATACCACCACCAAATGATGATTCCATGCCCCAAATCGCAGTCACGATTTCTTTTGGTACGCCATACAGTCGTTCAGCATTTGATAATGTGCTTAAATGTTCGTTTAACTTGCCCTTACCCTGACTGACACGATTTGATGAAGCAGCTGACTCAACATATTCCCAAGGCATTTTGGTAAATTCAGCCTGACTGCGGTCAAGGTCAATCACTCGTTGATTGAGCGTCGCTCCTTCTAGTAAGCTTGTGATGGTGTAGTTGTTGTATCCACGAGCGGTTGCACGAGTGATGAAATCACGACGCCATTCATCAAAACTGGCATAAAAAGCCTGAGTAGGCTTATTTTCAACCTTTGGGGCCGGTGCTGGGACTGGCTGTACCACAACAGGCTGTTGTACCACAGGAGCAGGTTTATTGGGTTCAATCACTTTGATTGGTGGTTTTTGGGTGGATTGCGTGGCACACGATGCCAAAAAAGCTGTTATTGAGGCGACTGATAACGCCAGCAATGTATGCTGTAAATTGATGGGTTTTTTCATAAAAATTTCCAAAATATCAATGAAAGGTTTAAAAAGGTTGCCACACTCTATCAAGAAATCCCCCAAAAGTCGATAATAAAAGTTTTATATTTTGTTATCTGATGACAACATCTCATCATCACCCATGAATAACCATCGATTTTATCAAATTTTTATCAATAAAAAATATCAACAAAATCAACATCTTAAAAACTTTTTATCAAAAACCCCCAATTTTCTTTCAAAAAACATTTGACACTCAATCAAAATCCTATATAATACGCACCACAACGAACGAACACGAACAAGGTGACATAAAGTGTTCAAATTGATAATCAATCAATAAAAAGTTCGTTACTAAGATTTACTATCTTAGGGTGGTTAGCTCAGTTGGTAGAGCATCTGCCTTACAAGCAGAGGGTCAGCGGTTCGATCCCGTTACCACCCACCATTTTAGCAGCGGTAGTTCAGTTGGTTAGAATACCGGCCTGTCACGCCGGGGGTCGCGGGTTCGAGCCCCGTCCGCTGCGCCACTTTTAGTGTAGCTTTTTTAAAGCTTTTCACTTTCACCCCAAGTCTCCCCTGGCTTGGGGATTTTTTCATGCAAAATTTAACAAAATATCCGCACAATTCGACAGCGTTTTGCCAGATTTTATGCTAAAATCTAGCACCAAAATTCTCTAAAATTGCCAATGATGGGTTGATTTTGACAAATCGCCAATCCTAGCCATGTTGAGTCTGATAATATGACAAGCACACCAACCATCTTTAATCCAAAAAGCGTAAGCCAGCCAGCCTACCATCATAAAGCCAACCACAACCAAAATCGCAGTATTGAACAATCCGCCAATCATAACGCACCTTTGGCTGATGGTGGCACTGCCCCCAAGATTGGTTTTGTTTCGCTGGGTTGTCCCAAAGCGTTGGTGGATAGCGAACGCATCATTACTGAGCTGACTCGTGAAGGTTATCAGGTTGCCAAAGATTATGATGGTGCAGATTTGGTGGTGGTGAATACTTGTGGTTTTATTGAATCTGCCGTCCAAGAAAGCCTTGATGCTATTGGCGAGGCCATCAACCAAAATGGTCGAGTGATTGTGACGGGTTGCCTGGGCAAAGATGCCGACAAAATTCGCACCATGCACCCTGCTGTATTGGCAGTCACAGGAGCTCATGCCTATGATGAAGTGATTCAAGCAGTCACACATCATGTGCCAAAACCTGCCAAAACCAAAACCTACGACCCAAAAATCGATTTGATTAACGATGCTGGCATCAAACTTACCCCCAAGCATTACGCCTATCTAAAAATCTCCGAAGGCTGCAATCATCGTTGTACTTTTTGTATCATTCCATCGTTGCGTGGCGACTTGGTCAGCCGTCCTATTGATGGCGTGATGAAAGAAGCGGTTGCCCTAAAAAAATCTGGCGTCAAAGAGCTGCTCATCATCTCACAAGACACTTCTGCTTATGGCGTGGATTTAAAATACAAAACCACTTTTTGGGACGGTCAGCCACTAAAAACCAAATTCTACGATTTTTGCGAAGCGGCTGCTAAGCTGGGTATTTGGGTGCGTCTGCATTATGTTTACCCCTATCCGCATGTCGATAAAGTTGTGCAAATCATGGCGGATAGCATGCAAGCCAGCAATGGGACAGGCGGACTGTTGCCTTATTTGGACATTCCATTCCAACACGCCAGCCCCAATGTACTAAAAGCAATGAAACGCCCTGCCATGAGTGAGGATACCTTAGAACGCATTCGTGTTTGGCGAGAAATTTGCCCTGACATTGTCATTCGTTCTACTTTTGTGGTGGGATTTCCTGGCGAAACCGAAGAGGATTTTGAGTATTTGCTGGATTGGCTAAAACAAGCTCGCCTTGACCGTGTGGGCTGCTTTACCTATTCAGAAATCGAAGGAGCTGCCGCCAATGACCTACCAAACCCTGTGCCAGAAGAGATTAAACAAGCTCGTTATGAACGACTGATGGCATTGCAACAACAAATCAGTGCTGAAAAACTTGCCGAAAAAGTCGGTCGCGAACTGGTGGTATTGGTTGATGAGATTGACCATGAAGAAGGTGTGGCGATTTGTCGTAGCTATGCAGATGCTCCTGAGATTGACGGACATGTCTATGTTGATGAAATTGATGACACCGTCAAGGCAGGCGATATGCTCATCGTGACCATCGATGAAGCCAGTGAGTATGACTTGTTTGCCAGTTTTCAATCCGCCAAGCGTCCCTAAATGATGTTTTATGCCAACGCCAAGCACCATTTACAACAGATGGCTTTTGGGCTATCTGTTTGTCTTGGCGTATGGCTGACTGGTTGTCAAACCTTGCCCAAAAATCCACACCCCATCGTCATGCCCAAGCAGGTATCAGTATCTAAGACGCCATCGTCATCAACCAGTAATCAACCTTACCTAGAACAATTAACCCATTCAAAGCTTTCTGGCTACTATCCCATCGCCAATGGGGCTGATGCGTTTGCCGCCCGCAGTATTTTAAGTGATAAAGCTCAGCAAAGTATCGACATACAATACTATATTTGGCACAATGATGAAGCAGGACAGCTGATGCTCAAAGACCTATGGGAGGCGGCTGGTCGTGGCGTAAAAGTACGCCTACTACTGGACGACATGAATGGCTCACAGGCACTAGATAGAGTATTAATTCGTTTTGCCAGCCACCCAAATATCTCGGTTCGCTTGGTTAATCCTTTTGCGTACCGAAAATTTCGTGGGGTTAATTTTTTAAATGATGCACGCAGGCTCAATGCTCGTATGCACAACAAAAGCATGACTTTTGATGGCAAAGTCAGCATCATTGGTGGTCGCAATATTGGTAATGAATACCTTAATAACACCACCATCAATAACTTTGCCGACCTTGATGTGCTGTTGATTGGTTCTGTGGTTGGCGATGTTGCTCGCAGTTTTGAAGAATATTGGCAAGACGATAGTGCCTATGACATCACCACTTTGGTCAGCCCTAATACACTCAGACTTGACCAATTACTCAAAGATGTGGTTTTTGATGACTATTTGGACAGTCAAATTGCCACAAAAAACGAGCGTGCATTGCGAAGTTATCGACTTGCCATGCAAAACTCCACCATCAGCACCGCCCTACTAGAAAAACGCCTGCCTTTTCGCTGGACCAATATCCAATTTTTGGCAGACCCTGCCAGCAAACTTCGCCAACCCAAATATCAACCAGAGCGTCATTTGGTTGCTCAGTTACGCCAAAAAATCGGTCGTCCAAAAAATAAACTGAGCATCATTTCTTCATATTTTGTGCCAACCAAAGCAGGAGTGACCACGCTAAGCACACTTGCCAATCAAGGTGTTAAAGTCAGCATATTGACCAATTCCTTTGACGCCACTGATGTTGGCTTGGTTCATTCAGGCTATGCTCATTGGCGAAAGACTCTGCTACAATCTGGGGTCAATCTGTATGAGGTCAAATCAACCGCCAGTAATGCTGCCGCTGATGAGAATAAATTTTGGCGAACCAAACAAACAACCAGCACCAGCCTGCACGCCAAAGCCTTTGCTGTTGATGACGACCAAGTATTCATCGGCTCATATAATTTCGACCCTCGCTCTGCCAATATCAATACTGAGCTTGGCGTGCTAATCTATGACCAACTACTTGCCACTCGTCTGCACGATGTACTGGACGATACCCCTGCCTTGATGGAGCAATCCTATCATCTCATGCTCAATGATAAAGGCAAAATTGAATGGCATACGATAGAAAATCATCAATACAAAATCTATCAACACGAACCAAAAACCAGCTTGGGTGACCGAGCCAATATCGTCATTTTAAGCTGGCTACCCCTTGATTGGCTGTTATAAGGATTGACAAGACATTGATGCCCTTTAAAACTTCATCAAACCACCATACCAAACTGATAGGTTTGGCTGGATTGGTTAATTGTTTGATTTTTTTCAATTATGCCGCATTCTCACGATTGGCGGATATTGGCATTTTGTTGCAATTCATCAATCTAGATAATCAAAATGCTCATCTATGGTATGTGTTTGGCGGACACTTGATGAGTTTATTAGGCGGAGTTTTATTGGCAGTCTATGGCGGTCGTCATCATCTTAATAAGATTTTTTTCTATGGTGTGATGGCGTTGGGTATCATTACACTATTGACGGCTTTGACACCAAGTCATGCATTGCTGGGCGGTCTGTCGCCTGTATTACTGGTGCTTACAAGACTTCTTAATGGTTTTGTGGTTGGTATATTATTCCCTCTTATTTGGGTCATCATCAGCATGAACATATCCGCCAAACGATTGGCAACAGCATGCAGCATCACGATGGCAGGCGGTCTGTTTGGTTTTTTAATGCAGATTATTTTCTGGAATATATTAAATAATAATTTTAGTCATATTGAATTATTAAAATCAAGCTGGCGATTGATGTTTGTCTTGATTGCCGTGGTGTCGTTTATCCTACTGCCCTTTATCAAGCAAATAAAATTTAGTCAAAAGACTGTCATGCCAGACAATCATCTATCGCACACCGATGGCGAATGTGGCAATCCCTCCGAATGGCAGCGACTGTTTTGCAAAGAATTTTTAACCAACTTTTTCCCTGCTCTGGCATTATCCACCATTGTCATTGGTTTACTTTTCTTCTTACCTAGCTTGCTACTGCCATTGATTGAGTTAAACTTTGATTTGCTGTTGATTTCTACTGATTTTGGCAATGCTTTTACTCTAATCATGATGATGACAGGCTGTATCTTTTTTGGATTTTTGGCAGACTTTGTCAGTGTCTCTCGCTTATTTTTATTGACTGGCATTGCCTTATTGCTACAAACCGCTCTATTTATTTTTCACATTCAACACGATGGTTCGCTGATTTTACTATTTTTAACCATGATTGGCTTTACCAGTGGTGTGATTGGTGTCATGCCATCAATGCTAGTGCGGCTGTTCATGCCTGAAAATCGGTTGCGTGGCACAGCCATCAGTTTTAGTCTCATTCCTGCTTTGATGGGTGCATTTTTGTCATTCATACTTGGTTACATGGCCTATTATTTATCTTATACGCCATTTTGGTATTTGATGGTTATCGCCCTACTGACCATCTTTGTCAGCTTCTACACACAATCAATCCCAACAACCGATGAATGATGAATGAAAAAAGCAGCCAAATATTGACTGCTTTTTTGTTTTGGTTATTTAACCAAAGATTCAATCACCATTTCTGCTTTTGCTAGGTTGTTTTCAACTTCTGCATAGCTGATTTTTGAACCTGCAATCAATGCCTTAGTATCAGTCATTGCCACCAAGACACCTTTGTCGGTTTGCGTGACCAGCACTTTTAGCGGTAATTGTAAAGCAAATTCAGGGTCTTTTACCATCAGTGGCGTGCCAGCTTTTGGATTGCCAAAGACAATGACCGCCGCAGGTTGCATGTTAAGACCTGCATTTTGGGCAGCTTTGGCATGGTCAATCACACCAAACACCGTCATGCCTTTATCACTCACACCTTGTTGAATTCTTTGAACGGTGGTTGCAAAATCATAGGCACTGATAAAACGCTTATTACTCACGGCAGTTTCCTGTGTTTTTGGGCTAAGTGGATTTAGTTTGGCGGGTACAGATTGACAAGCAGTCAATAATGCTGTACCCAAGGCAATGGCAACCAATGATTTTTTCATCTTTTTGCTCCTAGTCATGGGTTAAAGTTGTGGGTTAAATTTGCAAAAAAGGTGGCATCACACGCCACCTTTTTTAAGGGAATTACAACAAAATACGGCGTGGGTCTGCCAACAAAGTAGCGATATAGCGGGTAAATACCGCTGCGTCCGCACCGTTAATCGTGCGATGGTCATAAGACAACGATAGTGGCAACATTAGACGAGGTTCAAACTCTTTACCATTCCAGCGTGGCTGATAGGTACTTTCTGAAATACCCAAAATCGCCACCTGTGGGTGATTGACCAAAGGTGTGAAATAAGTACCACCCATATTGCCTTGCGATGAGATGGTGAATGACGCACCTTGCAACTCTTTGGCGGTCAGTTTTTTATCACGAGCTTTTTTGGCAAGTTCGCCAATCTCAATCGCCAGCTGTCGAATGCCTTTATCTTGTGCATTGCGAATGACCGGCACAATCAAACCATCATCAGTTGCAACTGCAATACCCATATTCACCGACTTACGCACAATCATTTTGGTATTGTCATCAGAGACATGACTGTTGAATTTTGGGTGTTGGGTCAGTGCATAAGCCACCGCTTTAACAATGAATGCCAAAATTGTCAAACTCACACCTTGTGCCTTAAAGCTATCTTTTAAGCTGGCACGCATTGCTTCTGTGTCAGTAATGTCCGCCAAATCAAATTGAGTTACCTGCGGTAATAGCGTATTTAGATTTAGCTGTGGGATAGAGACTTTTTGTAGGCGTGATAGTTCAATTTCCTCAATCTCACCCCAAATCTCTTTATTGCTCATGTCAGGCAGATTTGGTAAGCCAGAACGCACATCACTGGTTGAAGTAGATGCAGCTTTGGCAGGCGTGCCATTTTGCACGATATTTTTGACAAAGCCAAACAAATCTTCTTTTAGAATGCGACCGTGTGCTGCCGTACCCACCACTTGGCTGATGTCCACACCAAGCTGACGAGCCAATTTACGCACCGCAGGACCTGCATAGACATCACGAGCCTTTTCGTTCACGATGTTTTCAGGTAATTTTTCGCCAGTCGCTTTTGGAGCGGCGGCTGGTGCTGGTGCTACTGGCTTAGCTTGTGGTACTGAAACACTGGCTGGCACCACTGGGTCAGGTGTGGCTACTGGTGCTGGTGCAGCTGCCGAACCAGACTTAATCACGATGAACGGCTGACCGTTTGACACGCTGTCGCCAGCATTGACCAAAATCTTCTCAACCACACCATCAACAGGTGCTGGCACTTCGACTGATGCCTTATCAGATTCTACCAATAGTAATGGCTGACCATTTGACACGCTGTCGCCAACTGCAACCATTACCTCAGCAACCTCAGCAGAATCCACACCCAAGTCAGGCAGATTATGCGTTTGGCTTTCGCTGGCAACTGGTGCAGCAGATGGTGCGGCAACTGGTGCAGGAGCTTCTTCAATTACAGGAGCAGTAGGTTCGACAGCTTCTTGTGCTGCTGGGGCGGTGCTGGCAGAATCGCCAGCCTCTACTGTAAATAGCACAGAACCTTCGCCAATGTGATCGCCAACATTGATATGTACGGCAGTGATTGTGCCAGAGACAGGCGACGGTACTTCTACCGACGCTTTATCTGACTCTACCAAGACAAGGTTATCATTTTCGCTGACGCTATCGCCAACTTTTACCATAATTTCTGCCACTTCGGCTGATTCTACACCCAAATCGGGGGCTTTGATTTCCATCATATTCTCCTATTACTGGGCTTCATCAATCAATTCAGGAACTGGGCGTGGTGCAGTTTCTGGTTTTGGTGCTGGTGCATCTGGGAAGAAATCATATTGTGGCTGTGGTTGCCATGCTGGTTTTTGGTCAGCATCGATTTCAAAACTGTTGATTGCGTCTTGTACCAAACGAACATTGATTTCGCCTTCATCGGCAAGTTTTTTCAAGGTTGCAACCACAATGTGTTCAGCATTCACATTGAAGAAACTACGCAATTTGGCACGAGAGTCAGAACGACCAAAACCATCAGTACCCAAAGTCACATATGGACGAGCATCAGGCAACCAGCCACGAATTTGCTCTGAATAGTTACGCATGTAGTCGGTCGCTGCAACAACAATACCAGAATGCGGTGCAAGCTGTTGAGTTACCCATGGAGTTTTTTGCTCTTCAAGCGGGTGTAGGCGGTTGTAGTCATCACACGCCATGCCATCACGGGTCAGTTCGTTGAAGCTGGTGACGCTCCACACATTCGCCTTGATGTTGAACTGCTCTGCCAAAATCTTGGCAGCTTTTTGTACTTCACGCAAAATCACACCAGAACCCAATAGCTGAACTTGTGTTGAACCATTGTCTTCTAGTAGATACATACCACGCTTAATGCCCTCTTCTACACCTTGTGGCATTGCTGGGTGTTCGTAGTTTTCATTCATCAAAGTGATGTAATAATAAACACGCTCGCCCTCGCCATACATACGACGCAAACCATCATGCATCACAACAGCCAGCTCATAGCCATAGCATGGATCGTAAGTCACGCAGTTTGGTACTGTACCAAATAGAATGTGGCTATGACCATCTTGGTGCTGCAAACCTTCGCCATTTAGCGTTGTACGACCTGCGGTAGCACCAAACAAGAAGCCTTGTGCTTGGCAATCACCTGCTGCCCAAGCTAGGTCGCCAATGCGTTGGAAACCAAACATTGAATAGTAGATGTACATTGGAATCATTGGCAAGGCATTGGTTGAGTAGCTGGTCGCCAACGCAATCCACGCACTCATTGCACCTGCTTCATTGATGCCTTCTTCAAGCATGTGTCCATCGGTTGCCTCACGATAACCCATCAAGGCCTCAGCGTCTTCGGCAACATAGTTTTGACCTGATGATGAGTAGATACCAAGCTGACGGAACATACCTTCAAGACCAAAGGTACGAGCTTCATCAGGTACGATTGGCACGACATATTTGTTCAATGCTTTGTCTTTTAGTAGTGCAGACAACAGACGCACATACACCATGGTGGTTGATTGCTCTTTGCCTTTTGAGCCTTGTAGCACTTGGTCAAAAATAGACAACTCAGGAATCTGCAATGGAATATGACCACTGCGACGAGCTGGCAAATGTCCGCCTAATGATTCACGACGACCCATCAGATATTTGTATTCTGCACTGTCTTCGCTTGGGCGATAGAATGGCAATTCTTTTAGTTGCTCATCAGTGATTGGCAAATCGAAACGGTCACGGAAGTATTTTAGACCATTTTCGTCCAATTTTTTCAGTTGGTGAGCCTTGTTCACCGCTTGGATTTGGCTAGATAGACCATAACCTTTGACGGTTTTTACCAAAATCACGGTTGGCTGACCTTTGGTTTTCATCGCCTCGCTAAACGCTGCATAGACTTTTTTAGGGTCATGACCACCACGGTTTAGACGCATGATGTCTTCATCAGACAAATCTTTTGCCATCTCTTCAAGTTCTGGATATTTACCAAAGAACTCTTTGCGAACAAAAGCACCATCACGAGCGGTATATAGCTGATATTCGCCATCAACCACTTCTTCCATGCGTTTTTTCAACGCACCTGTATGGTCTTTGGCAAGCAGGCTATCCCAATGGTCGCCCCAGATAACCTTAATCACACGCCAGCCAGCACCACGAAATACTGATTCTAGCTCTTGAATGATTTTGCCATTACCACGCACAGGACCATCTAGGCGTTGTAGGTTACAGTTGATGACCCAAATCAGATTATCAAGCTTTTCACGACCCGCCATCGAAATTGCACCCAAGCTTTCTGGCTCATCAGTCTCGCCATCGCCTAGGAATGCCCACACTTTGCGGTCTTCATCTTTAATTAGACCACGATTGGTTAGGTATTTTTGGTTGCGAGCTTGATAAATAGACATCAAAGGCCCAAGACCCATAGAAACGGTTGGGAACTGCCAATAATCAGGCATCAAATAAGGATGCGGATAGCTTGATAGACCTTTACCATCAACTTCACGACGGAAATTCACCAGCTGCTCTTCGCTCAAACGACCTTCTAGGAAAGAACGAGCATACATGCCAGGTGCACCATGACCTTGATAATAAATCATGTCGCCGCCGTGATTTTCGCTTGGTGCACGCCAAAAGTGGTTAAAACCAGTCTCATACAAAGTGGCACTTGATGCAAAAGTCGCCAAGTGTCCACCAAGTTCATCATCATTTTGGTTGGCACGCATGACCATCGCTAGGGCGTTATAACGCACCAATGCACGGATTTTGCGTTCCATGTGTAAATCGCCTGGATAGCTTGGCTCATCTTCGGCAGGAATGGTATTGACATAAGCAGTATCAAGACGGTTGAATGGCAAACCCTCTTGTACTGCCATATTATATAGGGCTTTTAGTAAGAATTGGGCGCGTTCTTTATCGGCACTTTTGATGACCGATTCAAACGCATCAAGCCACTCTTGGGTTTCAAGATGATCGGAATCTTTATAATAAGTTGTCATAGTTTATCCTAATCAAACATCACACAGTCAGACTGTGCAACAAAAAGCGTAAGCCCACACCAAAGTCTGGTTTACGCACCAAAGTTTTTTCTGTTTTGTTATTATCGACAAATCAGAATTTCACAGCTAATATTATAAAAGTTTTGGCAAAAAAAGTTTATGCCCAAAATAAAATATTAATGGCTTAGTCATTTATTTACTAAATACCAAACTTATCAATATGGATATAATACCAACCAGCAGTCGCATTATACCACAAATAAAAAACCCAGACACCTGTTAAGTCTCTGGGTTTGTAGCAAATTGGTGATTATTCTTCGCCAACTTGCGATTGGATATAGTTTTGCAGACCGATGGACTCGATTTTTTCCTGCTGTGTTTCTAGCCAATCTGCATATTCTTCATTGCCATCTTTGAGTTTGCACAAAATCTGACGAGAAACAAAATCTCTTTTTTGTTCACACAGGGCAATGGCATCGACCAGCACATCATGCTTACGATTTTCAAGACGCAAATCACACGCCAAAATCTCTTCGACTGTTTCGCCAATCAACAGCTTGCCAAGCTCTTGTAGATTTGGCAAACCTTCAAGCAATAAAATGCGTTCAATCAGCTCATCTGACCATTTCATTTCCTGAATAGACTGCTTATAAAAAGCGTCATTTAGCTCTTCTACGCCCCAATTTTTGACAATGCGTGCATGCAAAAAATACTGGTTAATCGCAATCAATGATTGACCAAGCACCGCATTTAATGCACGAATGACTTCTTTATCGCCTTTCATTACAATCTCCCCAAATCAGTGTGCAGAAGCAACCATGTTTGGTTCGGCAGTTTGGGTTTGTAGATAGTTTTGTAGCCCCATCAAATCAATCAAACGAAGCTGTTTTTCTAGCCAATGAGCATGGTCTTGTTCGGTATCAGCAAGCTGACCTACCAACATATCACGAGTAACATAATCACGCTCTGCCTCGCAAATGGCGATACCTTCTTTTAGATGTTCTTGCACCGCATATTCTAGGTCAAGGTCGCTTTTTAGCATGGCTGGCACATCAGCACCGATGTTAATCTCACCAACCTGCATATTTGGTGTGCCGCCAAGCATGATGATGCGATTGATGATTAAACGAGCGTGTAGCGTCTCATCTTCCATCTCATGATAGATGCGGTCGTGCAACTTGCCCAGTTCCCATTCGGCATACATTTGCGAATGAATGAAATACTGGTCTCTGGCACCAAGCTCGCCTGCCAACAAAAAATTTAGATAATCGATGACTTTTTGAGATGATTTCATCATAAACTCCAAAAAACAAATAGTAAATTGATTAAAAAATATGCCATTATCTTATCATAATAAAAAATAAAATAAAGCATCGATGTGTAGTAAATCAGAACTGCGAATCCTATGCAAATCAAGAAAAATTCTTAAATGACATAAAAAATCACCCAAACAACGCTGCTACTGTTTGGGTGGAAGGAGAAAAAGCTAAGTTTCTGATTTTATTATAAAAATTTATAAATTGATGAAAATTTAATCAATAATGACTATCATTTAAAAAAATTTAAATAAGAATAATTATTGGTTAAAAAAATAAATGATGCCAAATCCAGTAAAATGAGCCAAAGCCATCTTGGTTTGCTTGTCTATTAGAAATAATACAGCAATATTATTTACAAAATGATAAACTAACCCGCCATCACATCAATGGCGATAAAGTTGGCTTGATGTTCATCTAATAAATCCTGCACCATGGGTATGCAGCAGCCACAACAAGTGCCAACTGACAGGCTTTCTTGCAAACCCTGCATACCATTCACACCTTGCTGTAAGGCTGTTTTAATCTGAGTATCTTTGACATCGTGGCAAATACAAACATACATAAGGCAAACTCGCTATATCTACTGTCGTCCTAATTGACTCATGTGATTGATTTATTGATAAAATCAATCGTGCTCATTGGTTGAATAAAATCTTAAAAGAAAGTCATTCTCTTTTGTGATTGTTATCATAACAATAATTATTCCCATTTTCAACAATTTTTATTGATTTTTTGAATGATTTTCTTTGATAATATTTATCATTCATACATCATAGATTTAATATATCAAACAATCACGCCCAAACACCCTAAAATTGCCATTTGTAACGACCAACATCGCCAAGCATGACCATGTTGTCAAATTTAGGATTTGATGCAAGATGTGGTAATTGTATTATCAAGATATTGCCAAGCCCAATCGTTTGGCTTATACTTGATGGGTTATCTGTTATTCGCATCGTTATTATGGAAAATATGACAAAAAAATCTGCCCTAGTCTTGGGCTTGTGTGGATTATTTTATCTACCCGCTCACGCTTGCACCATCCCAAAAAGCGACTACAAAAATGTCAGTTGCACCAGTCAGTCTGGGCTTTTTTTGGCGAGCAAAGATGATGGTTCCCCTGTCGCTTTGCTTAACCAAAAAGGCTCAAAAATTGTCGATTTATTTGGCTATCAGGCGGTGCTTGCCAATCAATTTCAAGATGGCTTAATGCCTGCACTAAAAAATGGCAAAGTTGGCTATATCACTCGCCATGGTCAGGTTCGTATCGACTTTCAATACGACCAATTACCTGAAAACAACTGGGCAAGAGCGGTGTCTGATGGTGTGATTGTTGTCAAAAAACAAGGGGTTTGGGGTGCGATTGATACTCGTGGTCGTACGGTGGTTGGTTTTGACCGCACCATCAGTCAGATGAGTGATTTTAAGAACGGACAATCCACCATCAAGCGACACAATAAAGATACTCCGATTGACAAGCAAGGCAAGCACATTACCGAAACCCCCAAAGCTGCTGCTCTGACTGCACCAACCACCAAGACAACCGTGCCAGTCAAGCCTGCTCAAAACGGCACGCCTGCACCCAAACCAGCTACCAACCCAACCACCAAAAATGCAGCGGTCAATGTTAGCACCCCCTCCCCTGTGGTCAATGCACAACCTTTGACCGCCACAAACATCACCACAACCCCAAAAATCATCAATACCAGCGGGTTTTATCCACACCAGCAAAATGGTCAATGGGGATTTGTGGATGCCAATGGCACAACAATGATTGTCTATGCTTTTGATGAAGTCAAAGATTATAGCGAGAATGTGGCAGCGGTGCGTCAAGGTGATTTTTGGGGATTCATCAATCGTGGTGGCGATTTAGTCATTCCATTTCGTTTTCACAAAGATGGCTTTGTGATGAATCACGCCAAGCCACAAACCCCAAGCATGCCGTTGATTTTTGAAGCTGGTAAAGCATGGATTGGCAGTCTTGCTAATGGCGATAAAATGTGTATCAATGCCAAAGGCGACTCTGTCAGTTGTCAATAATTTTTTAACCATAAGGCTCGCCTTTTTATGATTAGTGTTTTTGATTTATTTAAAATTGGCATTGGTCCATCAAGCTCGCACACGGTAGGACCTATGGTGGCCGCCAATGCTTTTTTGGCAAAATTAGGCGATGACTTAATTAACACTTGTCAAATCATCATCGAACTGTATGGCTCGCTGTCATCAACGGGCAGAGGGCATGCGACTGATACCGCCATTTTATTAGGTTTGCTAGGACATCAGCCACGCACCATTGACACCACCAAAACCAAACAGTATCTTGCACCGATTTATCAACAAAATCAACTAAGTTTGGACGGTCGGCACACCATTACTTTTGATGCAAGTCAGCATCTGCTGTGGGACGACAATCCTCTGCCTGCTCACCCAAATGGCATGCGTCTGACCGCCACACTGACCGATGGTCGTCAAATCAGCCAAGTGTACTATTCTATCGGTGGCGGCTTCATCAAAGAAGCTGAACAAATGACCCAAAACGAATCAGGATTGGAGCAAGTATCCTATCCTTATCCGTTTGGCAGTGCAGTGCAGTTAAGCGAATTATGCCAATCCTTAGGGGTTAATATCGCCCAACTGATGATGCTAAATGAAACTGCCATTCGCTCAGATGATGACATCAAAGACTACCTAACCGAAGTATGGGAAGTCATGCAAGGCTGTGTTACGCAAGGCTGTCAAGTCGATGGCATTTTACCTGGTGGTCTTAATGTGCGTCGTCGTGCCAAAGCTTTATACGAACAACTCTCCAAAGAATACGGCAAATCTTCTGATGGTGGACTGCTGGCGATGGATTGGGTCAATCTGTACGCATTGGCGGTCAATGAAGAAAATGCCAATGGCGGTAAAGTTGTGACCGCACCCACCAACGGAGCGGCTGGTATCATTCCAGCGGTGTTGCATTACTATCGTGGGTTTATTCCCTCTTTTAGCTATCAAGGCGTGCGAGAATTTCTATTGGTGGCTGGGGCGGTCGGAGCGTTAATCAAACAAAACGCCTCCATCTCTGGGGCGGAGGTCGGCTGTCAAGGCGAAGTGGGTTCTGCCTGTGCAATGGCAGCGGCAGGTCTTGCCCATGTGCTGGGTGGTAGTGTTGCTCAATGCCTAAACGCTGCTGAGATTGGACTTGAACATAACTTGGGTCTGACCTGCGACCCGATTGGCGGTCTGGTACAAGTGCCTTGTATCGAAAGAAACGCAATGGCATCAGTTAAAGCCATTAATGCCGCCCGTCTTGCCTTGCGTGGCGATGGTACGCATCATGTTTCCTTAGATAAAGCCATCTTAACCATGAAAGAAACAGGCATGGATATGATGGATAAATACAAAGAAACTGCCAAAGGCGGACTGGCCATTCATGCCAGCACCAGCGATGGTCGTATTCATATTGTTAATGTCGGCACAGGATTTAGCCAGTGCTGATGAATTTTTGGTCAATCGGAGTAATTTTATGACAACAGTCACCCTAGCGGGCAATCCTATCGAAATCTTGGGTAATTTTCCAGCAGTAGGCGATAAAATCGATAATTTTAGCCTAGTTGCCACCGACTTATCATCGGTTAATTTGGCTGATTTTGATGGCAAACGCAAAATCTTAAATATTTTCCCAAGCGTTGATACAGGCATCTGTGCCACTTCGGTTCGTGTCTTTAACGAACAAGCTGCCAAACTGGATAATACCGTTGTGCTGTGCATTTCAGCGGATTTGCCATTTGCTCACGCTCGTTTTTGTGGTGCAGAAGGCATTGAAAGCGTCAAAAGCCTATCCACCTTTCGTACACCAGCCCTACTAGAACAGCTGGGTGTCGCCATCAGCACAGGACCACTGGCTAATCTGTCAGCTCGTGCCGTCATCGTGCTTGATGAACAAAACACCGTGCTGCACAGTCAGCTTGTGCCAGAAATCAAACAAGAGCCAGACTATCAAGCCGCTTTGGCAGTCTTGTGATTGCCACACCAAACCTCCAATGCCCAGACCATCGTTTGGGCATTTTTTATTATCAGTACATCAATGATGTACAGCTTATCCAAACATCACACAAAAAAAATTACCCATGATAAGTTTTACCCAAACAACAAAAATATAGTCAATTCTATTCAAAACCAGACAAAGGTTTTTGCTCAAAGTAAGCCTGCCTGCCCATAACGAAAAATTTGCCCGCAGGCAAGCTTGGGGCGAACGGTTTTGCCGTATGGTTTTGATATGAATTAAGTATACTTATATGACGACTACTTGTTTTTGATAAAAATAAACAATCCCCATCAAGCCAGACATCGCCACAAATAAACCCTGCAATCACACCATCCCCACCCATCATCAACACAAAACAATCTGTCATCAAACCATCAATCAGCAAGCCTAATGACTTCAAGCGACTTCCCATTCATCATCGCCTGATTGGTCAGATTATTTTTAAAAAAATTTAGAAGAAATATTTATTTTGTATTGTATCTTGATAAAATAAATGCTATGTTTAATCATAAGGACAATATCGTTTTTTACAAAAAAGGATTTAGCCATGGATAGCAATTCTTATACCACACGCCCATCTTGTCACAACCAAAAATTGACTTGGAAAGCCTTTGGCCCAGGTATTTTGATGGCATCAGCCGCCATCGGTGGTTCACATCTGATTTCATCAACCCAAGCAGGTGCTTTGTACGGTTGGCAACTTGCAATCATGATTATCCTTGCCAATTTGTTTAAATACCCCTTTTATCGCTTCGCCACAGAATATGCTTATAGCACAGGCGAAAGTTTGGTTGCAGGCTATGCCAAAAAATCCCCAATTTATATGTGGGTGTTTTTCATCTTATGTATCATATCAGGCATCATCAGCATTGGAGCGGTATCACTACTTTCTGCGGTCATCTTGGGGCATATTTTACCCATTGAGCTAAATACGATGGCATTATCCGCCATAGTCCTCATCAGTGCATGGCTACTGTTGTTTGCAGGACATTATAAACTGCTTGACGGCTTGACCAAATGGATTATCATCGCCCTAACCATAGCAACCATCGCCGCCGTTTTTATTGCCGCAGGCAAACCATCTGCCATCAATCCTGATTTCATACCAGCAAGTCCTTGGAATCTTGCCGCCTTAGGTTTTATCATTGCACTGATGGGCTGGATGCCTGCACCCATGGAATTTGCCGCCATTACTTCTGTTTGGACAGCCAAAAAAATCCAAACCGACCACACCAGCCATTTTCAGGGCATGGTTGATTTTAATGTCGGTTATCTGACTTCGGCAATTTTGGCATTATTTTTCTTGGCATTAGGCGTGTTTGTCCAATATGGCACAGGACAAGAAATCAACCTACAAGGCAGTGCTTATGTGGGTCAGCTGATTGCCATGTACACCGCCACGATTGGCGATTGGTCAAGATTATTGGTGGCGTTCATCGCCTTTTTGTGCATGTTTGGCACGGTCATCACCTGTGTCGATGGTTATGCTCGCACCAATGCTGAAAACCTATCACTCATCATGCACAAAAATTCCAGCCATGCTCAATCATTTGTCGCCAAATGGACGCTATTTTTTGTGATAACAGCCTATATATTGATTTCATTTTTCTTAGGTCAATTAGCGATTTTGCTGAAATTTGCGATGATTAGTGCCTTTGTGACCGCACCGATTTTTGCCTATCTGAATTACTCGCTCATCAAGGCAAAAGTCCGATTATCCGCACCAATGCACGCTTTTGCCATCATCAGCTTGCTCTTTTTATTGGGTTTTACCGTGCTGTTTTTATTGCAATTTTTTGGCTTTATTGGCTAAGTCATCTTATCTTGCATAAAATTTGACCGACTGACCGCCAAGTTTGTCTTTTGTTATAGGTGTTTGCAAAATGATACAATAATGATACAATACGACTTTGTTTGTCTGTTTTGGTGAACATTGTTTTAAGACTCTAATCCAACAAGTATGCCAAGCCAAATTTGTCCTATTATCCCAAGATAATAGGATTAAAAAAACCCTGATAGGCTAATGTGCCTTATCAAAAAACTGTTTTTTATCGCATACTTTTTGGGTGGTGTTTTGTTTTTGGTGGTCATTAAACCAACAAAACACTTCTCATTCATCGGTCAAATTACCCTAATGAATGTCAAGCATCTTAATCAACCCAAACAATGATTGGACTTTTATTCATCAATGGGCAAACACAAAAGGAACGCCAAGTTAATGATGATTTGGCGAATTGATTTTTCCAAGACAACGAGGTCATTATGACAATTTCACAAGATTTGATTAAAAAAACCGAGCAATACGGAGCAAACAACTATTTGCCCTTGCCGATTGTCATCAGTAAAGCACAAGGCATTTGGGTGGAAGACCCAGAAGGCAATCGCTATATGGACATGCTGTCTGCTTATTCAGCGGTCAATCAGGGACATTGCCACCCAAAAATCATTGACGCACTAAAAGCCCAAGCAGACCGTGCAACTCTCACCAGTCGTGCTTTTCACAATGACCAACTGGCTCCGTGGTACGAAAAAGTCAGCAAACTGACTGGCAAATCTCGTGTATTGCCGATGAATACAGGGGCAGAAGCAGTAGAAACCGCCATCAAAACCGCTCGCCGATGGGGTTATGACATCAAAGGTATTGCAGATGACCAAGCCGAAATCATTGCCTGTGTGGGAAATTTTCACGGTCGTACCATGGGTGCGGTATCTTTGTCATCAGACCCTGACTACAAGCGTGGCTTTGGCCCAATGCTTGGTGGTATCAAACTGGTACCTTATGGTGACCTAGAAGCCCTAAAAGCTGCCATCACGCCAAATACTGCCGCCTTCTTGATTGAACCAATTCAAGGCGAGGCTGGTATCAATATCCCACCGCAAGGCTTTATGAAAGCTGCTTTTGATGTCTGCAAACAAAACAATGTGCTATTCATCGCTGACGAAATTCAAGCAGGTCTTGGTCGCACTGGCAAAATGTTTGCCTGCGAATGGGAAGGTATCGAGCCTGACATGTACATCTTGGGTAAAGCCTTAGGTGGTGGTGTATTCCCTATCTCATGTGTGGTTGCCAACGATGAGATTTTAGGGGTATTCAATCCAGGTTCGCACGGCTCAACCTTTGGTGGCAATCCACTTGCCTGTGCTGTCTCCATCGCCGCTCTTGATGTGCTGGTTGATGAAAATCTCATCGAAAACTCAGCTAAGCTGGGCGAATATTTCTTGGCAGAACTACAAAAAATCCAAAACCCAATCATCAAGGAAGTGCGTGGTCGTGGTCTATTCATCGGTGTTGAACTACACGAAGCGGCTCGCCCTTATTGTGAAAAACTCAAAGATTTGGGTCTGTTGTGCAAAGAAACGCATGATACCGTGATTCGCTTTGCACCGCCACTCATCATCACCAAAGAAGAGCTGGATAATGCCTTGACAAAAATCCGTCAAGTGCTGTCTGTCTAATTTTTAGGACTGATGCACCGCCAGCATCATCAGCTTGTGGTGCATTTTGTCAAATTTTATACGCCATTTGCTCAATAACTGCCAATTTAAGATGGCAATTTTGGTCAAAATAGCGTAAAATAGACAAAAATTCTTGTCAATATTACATAATTTTGCATTTTTGTATTGTGAGATGCAAAAGATTTTGATAATATAGACACTTTATTATGCCAACGATTGTCATCAATCGTTGCCCCATTTTTAATTATTTATCTAACAAGGATAACCCTATGGCAAACTCTGCACAAGCTCGTAAGCGTGCTCGTCAAAACACCAAGCGTCGTCAGCAAAATGCTTCTCAGCGTTCTATGGTTCGTACTTTCATCAAGCGTGTGAATACTGCGATTGAAGCTAAATCTTATGAGCTAGCCACCGAAGCATACAACAAAGCTGTGCCAGTAATCGACCGTATGGCTGACAAAGGCATCATTCACAAGAATAAAGCTGCTCGTCATAAGAGCCGCCTAAATGCCGCAGTAAAAGCTCTAAAAGGCTAATACATCAAAAAACCCTGATGATTCAGGGTTTTTATTTGGGCAAACAGCTCATCAGTGGGCTGTTTTTTTATTACCATCAACTCAACCGCCCACATCATGATATTTGATGTGAGCGGTTTTTGGTAAATGAATGAGCTTGGTTTATTTTGGTGCAATCATCTGACTTGGCACAACCCATTCATCAAACTGCTCAGCAGTCAATAAGCCCAAATCAATGGCGGTTTGTTTGAGTGTTTGATTGTTGGCATAGGCAGTTTTGGCGATTTTTGCTGCATTTTCATAGCCAACATGGCGATTTAGTGCCGTTACCAACATCAATGAATTATGCAAAAATTCATCAATTTTTTCTGGAACAGGCGTGATACCAACCGCACAATGCTCATTAAAACTATGGCAAGCATCAGCAAGCAAGCGAATGGATTGTAGCAGATTATAGCCAATCACAGGCATATAGACATTCAGCTCAAAATTCCCAGACGCACCCGCCATGCCGATGGTAGTATCATTGCCCAACACCTGAGCCACAACCATGGTCATCGCCTCCGACTGAGTTGGATTAACCTTGCCTGGCATGATGGACGAACCAGGTTCATTTTCAGGAATCTTAATCTCGCCCAAACCACATCTTGGCCCTGATGATAGCCAACGAACATCATTGGCAATTTTATTAAGACTGACCGCCAAAGTTTTTAATGCCCCAGAAGCATACACTTCGGCATCACGAGCTGCCAATGCCTCAAACTTATTTGGCGAAGTAATGAATGGCAGTCCTGTCAAATCCGCCAGCGTCTGTGCTGCCTTGATTGCATAATCTGGGTGGCTATTTAGCCCAGTGCCAACAGCCGTACCACCCAAAGGTAGCTCATAAAGTCCTGTTAGTGCATCTTCAATGCGTGCCAAGCCATGCTCTAATTGTGATACATAGCCACTAAACTCTTGCCCCAATGTCAAAGGCGTGGCATCTTGCAGATGAGTTCGACCAATCTTGACAATATTGGCAAATTGGGCAGACTTATCCGCCAAAGTGTCTTTTAATGCCTTGATGGCTGGAATCAGATGGGTGTTAATTTGCACAGCTGCCGCCACTCGAATGGCTGTCGGAAAACTGTCATTGGTGGATTGGGCGTGATTGACATGGTCGTTCGGGTGTACAGGCTGATAACTGCCTTTGGGCTTGCCTGCCAGCTCATTGGCTCGATTAGCAATCACTTCATTCATGTTCATGTTCGACTGTGTGCCAGAGCCTGTTTGCCATACAACCAAAGGAAATTGGTCGGCAAATTGACCTGCCAAAATCTCATCAGCCGCTGCCACAATCAGCTGCTTTTGCTCATCTTGGATACGCCCAAGTCCAGCATTGGTCATGGCCGCCGCCTTTTTGACCAATGCCATCGCCTCAATCAACGGGCGTGGCAAAGTCTCGCCACCAATTTTAAAATTATCACGGCTACGCTGTGTTTGAGCTCCATAGTAAGCATCAGCAGGCACTTGTACTTCGCCCATTGTGTCTTTTTCAATACGAAATGTCATCTTCTTTTTCCTAAAAAATTTGTTAAAATAACAAAGTCTTGTATAGCAAACTTTGTTTGATTAGCATACCATTAACGCAAGTATTTATCAAACAATAATAGTTATCAATTAAAATAATCATGAAATCTTTTGATGAATATGCCACAAAATCCACTGTCTCGCCAATTTTTTCGCAAACAAAGACGACAGCTAAGCTCACAACAACGACATAGGGCGACTTTTTTGGCCAGTCGTTTTTTGCCAAAACTGCACGATTTATTACCAAAAAATGCCAACATTGGGCTATATCTTGATGATTTTGGCGAATTACCAACCGATGTTTTGATGAAATTTTGCCAGCGGTATGGACATCAAGCCTACCTGCCCATCACTAAGACAGGTCAGCCCTTAACCTTTGCCCCCTTAACAAAAACATTGGCACAGACACCAACCAAACGACATCAGTTGGGCATGCTTGAACCTATAACCAAACCCATCATCACAGCATGCAGACTTGATGCCATCATTTGTCCATTAGTAGCTGTGGATAAGCAAGGTGTACGACTGGGCATGGGTGGCGGTTTTTATGACAGGACATTAAGTGTTAGGCCTAAGCCGCTGGCGATTGGCTGGTGTTATGATTTTCAAATCATCGACCAACTACCCAAACAAGCATGGGACGAAACCATGGACATCATCATCAGCGATTGTCGCTTTATTCGATTAAACTAACACATGATAAAAAAACCCAATCAATCAGACTGGGTTTTTTATTATGGGCGATTAGGCATCGTATGGGTCTCTTAATACGATGGTTTCATCACGGTCTGGACCTGTGGAGATGATATCAACAGGGCAACCCACCAACTCTTCAATGCGTTTGATGTACGCCTGAGCATTGGCTGGCAAATCTTCAAATTTGGTGATGCCGATGGTAGATTCTGACCAGCCTGCCAAAGTTTCATAAACAGGTTCAACTTGCTCATAAAACTGTGCATCAACCGCACCGGCAATCTCTTCTTGTGGCACTCGATAATCGGTGGCGATTTTGATTTCCTCCAAACCATCAAGAACATCTAGCTTGGTCAAGCAAATGCCTGACATCGAATTGAGTACCACAGCACGACGCAGACTAACAGCATCAAACCAGCCACAACGGCGAGCACGACCTGTGGTTGCCCCAAATTCATGACCCACTTTGGCAAGATGTGCCCCTACTTCATCAAACAATTCGGTTGGGAATGGACCTGAGCCAACACGAGTGGTGTAAGCCTTGGTAATACCAAGCACATAGTCTAGGTACAAAGGACCAAGCCCTGTGCCTGTCGATACACCGCCTGCGGTGGTATTAGAACTGGTCACAAAAGGATAAGTACCATGGTCAATATCAAGCAATGTGCCCTGAGCACCTTCAAACATTAGGTTTTCGCCCTTTTGACGACGATTTTCCAATTCATTGGTAACATCAACCACCAAATCTTTTAGTTCATCACGCCAAGTTTGGCAAAGTTTTAGCGTCTCTTCAAAGTCAATGGCATCAACTTTATAATACTGAGTCAGTTGAAAATTATGGTATTCTAGCAAAGCTTCTAGCTTTTGTGGCAAATCGTCACGGAATAAATCCGAGACTTTCAAGGCACGGCGAGCCACTTTATCCTCATAAGCAGGACCAATGCCACGACCTGTTGTGCCAATCTTGGCATTGCCACGCTTGATTTCACGAGCTTGGTCTAGTGCCGTATGATAAGGCATGATTAAAGGACATGCTGGCGAGATACGCAATCTGTCACGCACAGGCACACCCTTTTCAATCAGACCGTTCATCTCTTTGAGCAATGCGTCAGGGGCAAGCACCACACCGTTGCCAATAAAACAGGTGACGCCTTCACGCAAAATACCCGATGGAATCAAATGCAGTACGGTCTTTTCACCACCGACCACCAGCGTATGACCTGCATTATGACCACCTTGAAAGCGAGCAACCGCTGTGGCTTTTTCGGTCAATAAATCAACAATCTTGCCCTTGCCCTCATCGCCCCATTGGCTGCCTAGCACGACAACATTCTTACCCATAATCATTCCTCACAAAAAAATAATAACTAAAAACATCAAATTAACAATCATCGCCAACCAGACGCACCGCCCAAGTTTGATTATCGTCAATCTCCAATACACCGTCAATCTCATCAGGTCTATCATCTGGCGAAATTGGCTTAATGACAACACAGCCCTCATCTTGCAAAGTCTTGATTTGCTTGGCTAAATCAGCCTTTTGCTCGGTAGTGGCGGTCTGTAATTGCTCATAATCCACCCAAATCACCGTATCCTCTTGCAGCTCAACAAAAGCAAGCAAGCGATTTAAATCCATGCTAAATCCTGTGGCATTGCGTGCTTGTTGCTGTTTGCTAACACCCACAAAACGACCACCACGCACCAAAGCTTGTGACGACTGCCCCACACCCAAATAGCCATTAAACACAATGCCTGTGTGATAATGGTAGCCTGATAATTCGGTAATATCAATACCCACCTGTAAACCAAGTGAACGAGCGTGTGCCGCCAAACGAATCACTTCATCGATGGCAGTCATGATTTGAAGGTCTTGCCGACTCTGCTCAGAAAGCTGACCCAAAAAATCATCACAGGTTGGCACGCCATCACCGCACCAATCAAGTCCTGCCAATAACAAAAAATCCTCTTTTGCCATTGGTTTGAGTGTCTGGCACAGTACTGATAGCTCTGGCATGGCTTTTTTGTGATAAATCGCCATCAACTCGCCAGCCGTCTGCGAATCAATCTGATGTAGCTGACACAGTCGGTCAAAAATCGCCACATGACCAATATCAAGGTGTAAATCCTGCACTGGCAAACCAATCTCATCAAGCAGTGCTGTCAGCACATCAAGCAATGATAACTCCGCCTCAATGCCCTGCACACCAAAAATCTCTGCACCTAATTGTAGGGGTGTGCGTAATCCAAACAACCCCTGTGGTAGCGTTTTGACCACTTGTTCTACATAGCAATAACGGTTTACGCCCTTACCATGCTGACCATCAATCCGCAAAATCTGTGGCGTGACATCAGCACGCAGCCCCATCAATCTGCCTGTTTTTTGGTCAATGAATTTAAAAGTCTGTAATTTTAAATCTTCATCAGCATAACCCAACAAACTGTCTGTGTATTCAATCAGCGGTGGCGACACCAAGCGATATCCGTGAGCCGTCAAAATAAACAACAAAGCATCACGCAACGCCTCTTGTTTTTGGGCATCGACAAACAACACATCAGCGACACCATCTGGCAACAACCAATGCTGGCTCGAATCAGTTTTGGTAATTTGTGACAACACATCAACCTCTTGATTAGTCTTTTTTATCTGACGCAACAATGGGCAATCGCTAGGAATATTTTATCAATTATTATTTATAATAAATTTAATAAAATTAAATAAACTGCCCAATATTTTACGACCGTTTTTACTTGGCTAGTGTACCACACAAAATCATCATTGTAAGACAATTTTGCAAAAATTTTCTTAATTTTTTCAAAAAGTTGTCAATTTTGGCAAATTTTTTGGCAATTTTGCACCACACCAACGATTAAACCAATCCCAACATTCTTAGCCACGCCATGCCGATTGCCATGCCAATCATGCTGACCACCGTCGTCAATGCCAAGATATTTGCCGCCAGCACATCGTTACCACCCATCGCCTTTGCCATGACATAGCTTGCTGCTGCCGCAGGGCTTGCCACCATCACAAACAATACTCCAAACTGCACGGCTGGCAATGCAAATAACACCCCCATGACCACCGCCAACAAAGGGGCAACCAGCACACGCCCAAGACTTGCCTGCATCGATACACCAGACAATCTAAACATCGAACGAATATCAAGCGTTGCCCCTGCACAAATCAAGGCAAGTGGCAATGCAATACTGGCAAGCAGCTCTCCTGTTCTGGTGATGGGTTTGGGTGGTAATGATAGCCCAACCGCTTTGTAAATGAAAGCCGACACCAGAGCGATAATTAAGGGATTTTGAAAAATCTTCTTGGTAATATCAAGGCCTTGCTTGATAAAACCTTGGGTAACTTGCGTGCGAGACAATGTAATGACAGACAAAATATTGTACAAAATGGTCAAGATGCCCATATAGACCGCACCGACACCTGTACCGACATCGCCATAGGCATTGCCAACCACCGAAAGCGAGATGATTGCCATATTTGAACGAAACACCCCTTGCACAAATACGCCTTTATCTGGCAATTTTGGTACAAAAAATTTGGCGTACAGCTCCGCCCCAAAAAACAACAAAAAAGTCGTCAAAATACCTGCGGATAACAAAGGCAGTTGTGCCTGATAATCCACATCACTTTTAATAACACTAAAAAATAGTAAACAAGGCAATCCAAAATTAAACACCAGCTTGGAGGCAATATCGACAAAATTATCATCAATGAGCGATTTATTTTTCATAAAAAAACCCAGCCCCATCAAGGCTAGGTTTGGAAAAACAATCATAAAAGCAAAACTGATGGCTTGTAGGATTTCTTGGGGGTTCATAATTGATTTAGTTATCTGTCTTGTATTTGGGTGTTTAAGATTAGGTGCAAGCAAACAAAACATCATTGCTATTGGCAAAGTTTCATATCAACCTTCATCAACAAAAACACACACCCAAGATGATTGATGGCGATTTGCTGACAGTAAGCCTTGTCATGGCGGTCGTGCCAAAATACTTACCCAACCTTTATCATGATGATTTTAAAACATACTGATTATTGCTTATGATATCATAAAACACAATGCGTTGGCATTTTAATCCATCAAAGTCAAATTGTACAATAAAGGGAAAAAGCGATTTAATTTGACAAAAATTATCATAGCCAAACTGTTTTTGATAATAAGCAATCAATACCGATAATGCCGTGCCGTGCGACCCAATTACCAATGTCTTTTTGTCATTATTTAATAAACAATGAACCGCTTTAAGATAACGGTTTTGAACTTGCCTTAAACTTTCGCCATTATTTAGGCGATAATCAAAATCCTGCCATTGTCTTTGACAAAAAATATCAAAATCCTCAATCCAGCCATCGTCTATTTTTCTTTCACAAAACTCTGCCATTTGAATAACAGACAAGCCTTTATCTTGTGCTAAGGGATAAACCGTATCATAAGCTCGTTTAAAGGTGCTGGCATAAATACCATCAATATTAATTTCTGTAAAAAAATCATTGATAAGCCTTGTATCGGCTTGCCCTTTGGCAGTTAATTCTCGCTCTTTGTCATTATGGTTGTCATAATTTGGTTCACAATGACGAACAAAATAGAGTGTTTTTTGCACATCGCCCTCCAACTCATTAGCAAACAAGCCAATTTTAAATCAACCCGTTACGATACCACCTCTTAGCAAACAGATAATCTTGATGTCAGACCCATCGAAGAAAAACAGCACCTGTGTGACTGGCAGCTTGTCACACAAGGTTTTCTTTGTTGTTAGCTTTGGTAGAAAATCTAAGTGACTTTTGCGATTTTCTTTTGCTTTTTGAGAGTCATCGCAAGCAAGCTGATTGCCGCAGGAGTCACACCACTGATACGACCTGCTTGGGCAAGTGTCGCTGGTCTGACCTGTGAGAGTTTTTGAACAATCTCATTGGACAATCCTGAGACGCTGGCATAATCAAAATCCATCGGTAGTGGCGTATTTTCAAGGCGTTTCATCTGCTCAATCTCGTCATTTTGACGGTCGATATAGCCTTGATACTTGACCGCAATTTCAATCTGCTCGCCCACTTCGTCAGACACACTACTGTCCGCCACTTTGGCAATGTCAGCAAAGTTGATGTTTGGGCGTTTTAGTAGGTCAAGCAATGTATTTTCTTTGGTCAAAATCTCGCCTGTATTTGCCATGAATGCCTTGCCAAGAGCATTATTTGGCGTTGCCCAAATGTCTGACAAGCGAGCGGTTTCACTGGCAATCTGTTCTTGTTTTTGATTAAATTTTGCCCAGCGTGCATCATCAATCAGCCCAAGCTCTCGCCCAATGGCGGTCAAGCGTTCATCGGCATTATCCTCACGAAGTAGCAGACGATGTTCGGCACGACTGGTGAACATACGGTACGGCTCTTTGGTGCCATGTGTGATGAGGTCGTCCACCAGCACCCCCAGATATGCCTCGTGGCGTTTGGGTGTCCACGGCTGTCTATTTTGGGCGAATAAAGCAGCATTCACACCAGCCAATAAGCCCTGTGCCGCCGCCTCTTCATAGCCTGTTGTTCCGTTGATTTGTCCTGCAAAATACAACTGGTCAATGGACTTGGTTTCAAGAGTTGGTTTCAAATTTTGCGGGTCAAAATAATCATATTCGATGGCGTAGCCGGGTCGTGTGATGTGAGCATTTTCAAGTCCACGCATGGAGTGAATAAATTCAATCTGCACATCAAAAGGCAAACTTGTAGAAATGCCATTCGGATACAGCTCGTGCGTGGTCAAACCCTCTGGCTCAATAAAAATCTGATGGCTATCCTTGTCAGCAAAGCGATGAATCTTATCCTCAATAGACGGACAATAACGAGGCCCCACCCCTTCAATTTTGCCACTAAACATTGGCGAGCGGTCTAGATTGGCACGAATGATGTCGTGCGTGCGTTCGTTGGTGTGCGTGATGAAACATGGAATCTGGCGTGGATGCATCGACACATCGCCCATGTAGCTCATCACAGGCAGTGGCGTATCGCCCTCCTGTACGGTCATCACGGAGAAATCCACCGTACGAGCATCAATACGAGCTGGCGTGCCTGTTTTAAGTCGCCCAACAGGTAAATTTAATTCACGCAGACGGTCAGCAAGACGAATCGATGGCATATCACCTGCTCGCCCGCCTGACTGGTGTTGCAGCCCAATATGAATGACCCCACCCAAAAAAGTCCCAGAAGTTAGAACGGCTGTCTTGGTGTTGATACGCACTCCGCTTGCCGTCACGACCGCCACCACTTTACCATTTTCGATGATGATGTCGTCCACAGGCTGCTGGAATAAATCCAAATTTTCCTGATTTTCAAGAGCATGACGAATGGCAGCTTTATACAAAATTCGATCCGCTTGGGCACGAGTGGCTCGCACAGCCGCCCCTTTTCGACTGTTTAGTACACGAAACTGAATGCCTGCTTTGTCGGTTGCCAACGCCATTGCCCCACCCAACGCATCAACCTCACGCACCAGATGTGATTTGCCAATACCACCGATGGCAGGGTTACAGCTCATCTGCCCCAAAGTCTCAATATTATGCGTGATGAGCATGGTTTTGACGCCCATTCTGGCAGCCGCCAAAGCTGCTTCTGTGCCTGCGTGTCCGCCACCGATTACGATGACATCATAGGATTTTGGATAATTCATCATGTTAAAAATACTTAATCTTCATCTAATAGACTTCCCAAAAAATAAACCAAATAAACCAATACATCACCTACTTCAAACCAGAATAAAGCAAGTAATCACTAGGTTTGGTAACCAAATCTGACAACTTAATCAGACTGGCTAACAGACTGACTGAATTTGATTTTAGGTTTTACTGGGAAATTTTGTGTAAAAAATACCGCTTATTCTAGCACATTTTGCCAAAAAATCAGCGAAAATTATCATCAAGCCAACACAAAATCCATATCAAGATGCACACAGCCAACCATGGGCATTTGCCACGCTCATGATTTGGTCGATAAGCTACTGGCAAGTTGCTTAACCCTGCCACCATCTGATGCTGTGTCTTTAAATGTTTTATTAAACTTCAATACAAAACTTATGCTTGCCAAAACAAAAATCACACACCCCAAAACACACATCAACATTGATATGAAGATGATGAATTTTTACGATTTTTATCGCCATCAATGGGCTTGAAAATTAACGATACACACCCCATTTTCTATTGAAAAATCAGGCAAAACTGATTATAATTTAGGGTTTATGCAAATTGCACTAATAAGAGCATTATTATGACCAATCATCATTTCAATGGCGAAGACAACCACGAATCTTCATCTCAACTGGCTGAGCTTATCCGTTTGGGTAAAGAGCAAGGCTATCTGACTTATGCGGAGGTCAATGACCAACTGCCAGATTCTGTCACCGAAAGCGACCAAATTGAAGACATTGTGCAGATGCTGACCGATGTGGGCATTCCTGTATTTGAAGTCGCCCCTGATGATGATGACATGATTTTGACAGATGCAGGTAGTGATGACGAGATGGCGGCTGACGAAGCGGCTGCTGTACTGGCATCGGTTGAGACCGAACCAGGACGCACCACCGACCCTGTGCGTATGTACATGCGTGAAATGGGTACGGTGGATTTGCTGTCTCGTGATGGCGAGATTGCCATTGCCAAACGCATCGAAGAAGGCACTCGTGAAGTGCAGTACATCATGGCGTACTGGCCTGGTACGGTCAAATTTGTCTTAGATGAATACGCCCAAGTCTTGACGGGCGAGAAAAAAATCTCTGATGTGGTTTCAGGCTTTTTAAGCAATGATGATGGCGATTTTAACCCACACGAAGAGACTGAGCTTGACCTAAAAGAGAATAGCACAAGCAGCATCTCTGACGATTTGGACGATGATTTGGACGATGATGATGTTGGCGATGAGCCAATGGACAGCGATAGCGATGACTCAAACCTAGACCCAGAAGAGGTTCGTGTTCGTTTCGAAGAAATGCAGGTTTTGTACGACAAAGCTCAGCTTGCTCTACAAAAACACGGTCGCAATAGCAAAAAAGCCAAGATTGCCTATGATGAGCTTGCCAATCACTTCATGCTCATCAAACTCAATAACCGCCTGTCTGACCAAGTGATGAACTTGATGCGTGAAGTCTATGAAGATGTACGCAATACCGAACGCCAAATCATGCGTTTGGTGATTCGTCGTGGTCGTATGCCAAGAGAAGAATTCAAAAAAACCTTCCCAAGCAACGAAACCAACACCGAATGGCTATCGCACCGCATCGAGGGTCAGCCTGCCTTTGCTGAAACACTTGCCAAAGTCATGCCAGAGGTGATTGTCCTGCAAGAAAAAATCCTCAGCCATGAGCAAAATTTGCAAATGGACATCAAGGACATGAAAGCAGTCGCTCGCCAAATGGCAATCGGGGAAGCAAAAGCTCGCCGTGCCAAAAAAGACATGGTCGAAGCAAACCTTCGTCTGGTCATCAGTATTGCCAAAAAATACACCAATCGTGGCTTACAATTTCTTGACCTGATTCAAGAGGGCAACATCGGTCTGATGAAAGCGGTGGATAAGTTTGAATATCGTCGTGGTTATAAGTTCTCAACCTATGCCACTTGGTGGATTCGCCAAGCCATCACCCGCTCGATTGCTGACCAAGCTCGCACCATTCGTATCCCTGTGCACATGATTGAAACGATTAACAAAATCAACCGTGTCAGTCGCCAACTGCTACAAGAAATGGGGCGTGAACCAACACCAGAAGAATTGGGTGAACGCCTTGACATGGACGAGGCCAAAGTGCGTAAAGTCCTAAAAATCGCCAAAGAACCCATCTCAATGGAGACACCCATTGGCGATGATGAAGATAGCCACTTGGGAGATTTTATTGAGGACAATACCATTTCTAGTCCGATTGAGAACGCCACCGCAGAAGGGCTTCGTGAAGCAACTCGTGAAGTGCTGGACAATCTGACCGAAAGAGAGGCTAAGGTGCTAAAAATGCGTTTTGGTATCGATATGCCAAGCGACCATACGCTTGAAGAAGTGGGCAAACAGTTTGATGTTACCCGTGAACGCATTCGCCAAATTGAAGCTAAGGCACTGCGTAAACTTCGCCACCCATCTCGCTCAGAACACTTGCGTTCATTCCTTGAAAATGATTGATTGGACAGCGACTGTCTGGTAGTTTTTTTAAATTAGCCTGTTCAATCAAACAGGCTAATCTATTATATTCATTTATAAAAATATTAAATATTCTAAATTGGTTATGAAATTATTAGAATCCAAATTTTATCGCCCTCGCCGTATTATCAGTGAACATTACATCGATGGTCAATGCCATCTTGTCACCCAAGAGTTGTGCGACAAAGTAAAATCCACCAACTCGCCCTTTGAGGAATTATTAGGCTCGTTGCTTGCCTCCATCAATTTTCGTGGCGATGAAATCGTCATCAAAAAATCACACCTAAAAGATTTTGTACAATGCACTGATTTTGAAGTGGTGGAATTTGACAGGCACAGTCAAACTTTTTATGCCAGCGAATTATGCTACTTTCACCCAGATTATGAGTTTTTCTTATTATTGGATGAAGATTTAAGCACAGATTATGACAAAATCATTTTAGAATCTGGCTATTTATCCGTGGTTCGTTTGTCCTACCAATCACATCAGCCAAAGGTGCTGGCAAACATTCGCCGATTCTTTGATGCCTATTTGGAAAAATACACCTCACAAGATGCCAAGATTTCTTTATTGCTCAAAGAAGGTCAAGATTTGGTGTTCAAATCCCATCACATCAAGCCTTTGGCGATTGATTTGACCACGATGTACAACGATGATTTTGCTGCCGTTCACCAAAAAATCAAACACGGTTTGACACATGGCAACAAAGGCTTGGTATTACTGCATGGCGTGGCAGGCTCTGGCAAAACCAACTACATCAAATGGCTGACCGCCCAAATTCCTGCCAAAAATTTCATCTTTGTGCCAAACAATCTCATTGGAGCATTAGCAGAACCTCAATTCATGTCCATGCTCATTGACCACAAAAATTCGGTGCTGGTATTAGAAGATTGTGAAAATTACATCAGAGAACGCATTGGTGGTGGAAATAGCTCAGATGTGGTCTCAACCATCTTAAATATTGCCGATGGTATCTTATCCGATGTGCTAGAATGTCAATTCATCTGTACTTTTAATGCTGATTTGACCAATGTTGATCACGCCCTACTGCGACATGGTCGCTTGATTGCTGAATATCATTTTGATAAGTTGAGTATCGAAAAATCCAATCAATATCTGGCATCAATCAACCAAACCCACGCCATCAGCCAGCCAATGACCTTGGCCGAACTGACCAATTTGGACAATGTTCCAGCACGAGCGGTGGAACAAAAAGGCGGATTTGGTTTTGTAGGCTAATGACTTGAAAAACAGCACTCAATCCCCCAAATAAAAGACATCATTGGCACTTTGGAAAAATTATGAACTCCCCTATTCGTACCGACATTCAAAATCCAGACTTATGGCAATTTCCGATGGATTACCCAATGAGCATCATCGGCAATGAAGGCGAAAAAGAAACCCTACTAAGCGAAGTCACGCTCATTTTGGCAGAGTTATTTCCAGAATTTGATGCCGCCAGCATTCAGATGCGTGCATCTAGAACCAATCGTTTTTATGCACTCAAACTCACGCTACATCTACGCTGTGCCGAAGAAGTCAACCGACTCTATGCAGCACTTGCTGCCGCCAAAACTGTCCGCACTGTTGTCTGATTATTAAGGCTATCCATACTCATCTGGATAGCCTTTTTGCTAACTTAACGATTATGTCGAACATCAAAACCCATTTTTGCACCCAAAACACCAGCACACCCATCGCCAAGCCAGCAAATGCGTTACGGATTTTGCATACTGCCGACTGGCATCTTGGTAAATTATTACACGGTCAAGCTCGTTATGATGAATTTGCCAAATTTTTGGATTGGTTAAACCAAAGCCTCATCGCTCATCAAGTCGATATTTTGATTGTTGCTGGCGATATTTTTGACACCAGCACGCCCAGCAATCGTGCCGAGCAACTGTATCATCAATTTCTGGCTCATGCTTATCGCAATCAAATCAAGCACATCGTCATCGTTGCTGGCAATCACGACTCGCCCACCAGTCTCCAAAAAACCAAAGAAGTGCTTGGTGTACTAAACACCCAAGTGATTGGGCACATCAGCGATGATATTGGCGATGAAGTGCTGACCTTGACAGATACAGACGGCTCACCACTTGCCATCGTGATGGCTGTGCCCTATCTGCGAGACCGTGATGTACGCACCAGTGGTCAAGCCCAAGACATTCAACAAAAAACCAACCAACTACTGCAAGGCGTTGCCAATCATTATCAGCAATTATTTGAGGTGGCTCATCAAAAGCAACAAGCCTTGCAACAAACAACTCAACGACACATTCCCATCATTGCCACAGGTCATCTATTCGCTGCTGGGTCAAGCATCTCCTCAGATGATGATGGCATGCGAGATTTACAAGTTGGTACGCTTGGGCAAATCAGTGGGGCGATTTTTGATGAGCGAATTGATTATGTCGCTTTGGGGCATATTCATGCCGCTCAGCAAGTGGCTGGCAAGACCCAAATTCGCTATTCTGGCTCACCCATCGCCATGGGGTTTGGCGAAATTGGGCGAGAAAAGCAGGTACTATTGATTGATTTTCAAGACAATCAAGACATTCAGATTCATTCGCTCTTTGTGCCAATTTTCCAAAATTTGGCAAAAATTTGGGGTGATTGGGACGAAATCAGCACACAAATTGATGTCCTTAAAACCAAAAACGAATCTGTTTGGCTTGAAGTGGAATACACAGGCAAAAAAATCATCGCCAATCTACGAAGTCAGCTGACCGCCCTACTTGATGGCAGTCAGTTGGCTGTTTTATCGCTAAAAAATAAGACCCTATATCAAGGCAGCTTACAAAAAAATAAACTCAACGCCAGTCTGCAAGAATTGGACGAGCTGGCAATTTTTGAACAAAGGCTTGCCAAAGAAGAGCTGGACGATGAGGAAAAGCAAGCCTTAAAACTTGCCTACCAAACGCTACTTCAAGAAATGCACGATGCGGACACCAAATAATATTCCAAGCAAAATATCATGAAAATTTTAAAACTTAGCTTTGAAAACATCAATTCACTCAAAGGCAAATGGCAAATCGACTTTACCGACCCTGCCTTTTATGGTAATGCCATCTTTGCCATCACAGGTGTCACAGGCTCTGGAAAAACAACCATTTTAGATGCCATTTGCTTGGCATTGTATGGCGAAACACCTCGTATTGACAATATTTCCGCCACACAAAATGAGCTGATGAGTATCGGTACAGCACACAGCAGCAGCGAAGTGGTTTTTGAGATTGATGGGCAGATTTATCGGGCATTTTGGTCGCAAAAGCGTGCCAAACAACAAGCTGATGGCAAACTGCAAGCCGTCAGCAAAGAGCTTGCCAAACTAAAACACCCTGATGACAACGAAGGCAAAATCTTAGAAGAAAAAGCTAATCAGGTCAAAAAAGCCATTGAAGAACTTTTGGGCATGAATAAGGAGCAATTTACCCGTTCTGTGATGTTGGCACAGGGTAATTTTGCAGCGTTTTTGCAGTCTGATGCCAAAGACCGTGGTGAGATTTTGGAACAAATCACAGGCACGCAGATTTATGCGGACATCAGCAAGGCGGCTTTTGAAAAAAACAAGGCTCAAAATCAGCAACTAAAACTACTGACCGCTCAACTTAATGAAATTCAATGTTTGACCGATGAAGAATTTCATCAATTAAATCAAGAACTTATCGATACTAGCAGACAAGAAAAAACACTTGCTCAAACGCTTCAAAATACCCAAGAAAAACAAAGACTTTGGCAAACTTATCAGACGCTTGGTCAAGAAATTGAAGATTTTCATCGACAACTGACCGAAAATCAACTGGCAATCGATGCCTTTGCTTTTAATCAGCAAAAACTTGATGCCGCCAAATCTGCCCAAAAAATCCTGCCCATCTATCAAGAATATCAACGACATCAACAAGAATATGATGAGCAAAATCAATCACTTAATCAGCTAAATAATGCATTAGAACCCATCAAACAGACCCACGAACACCAGCGACTGGCATTCAAGACTGCCAAAGAACAGCTACACGCCTGCCAACAAGCCTACGAAGCCAAAAAACCCATCATCGCCCAAGTTCGTAGCCTAGATGGTCAATTAAAACTGGTGGAACAAAACAAAACCAATATCAGTGGCATTTTGCATGAACAAATCCAAGAAAAAACCAAAACCGAGCAAGAACTAACTCAATCTCAACAGGAGCAAGCACGCATCGTATCACAGCTTGATGACATCAAAAAACAAAGTCTAGATGATACGGATATTAAATATCTGCTAAATAATATCAATCAATATGAGGCTGATTTTGTTCAGCTAAAAAACCACATAGAGCAGCTGGATAAGAATATCTTGCAAGCCAATCGCTTGGGCGGCGACCTGCTGGATAATCTTACCCAAAGAGCCAAACTGATTGATGAACACAAACAGCTTAGCACAGCAAAAAACCATGACCATAACAAGCGGATACAGCTTGTTGAGACGCTTAATGGCTTACTCAATCTTGATGACACCATACAAAATCCAACCACATCAGATTATCAAAATGCACTAAATCTACTGCAAAAAACAGCCAATACCGAGCATGATATTGAAGAAAATATCAAAGATGTTCTGCGTATCTATGAGCAATATCACAACCTTGATGATGAGCAAAACACCATTGATGTCAAATTATCCCAATTAAGCATTGAGCAACAAACCCTAAAAAATGATAAAGAAAATCTACATAAAATCATAGAAGATGCTCAGCACGAATACAAACTACTTGCCAAGATTGCCGAGCAACAAAAACAAATCGTTCATCTACAATCTTTGTTTGACGAATTGCAAGATGGCAAGCCCTGCCCTTTGTGCGGTTCAGACCATCATCCATATAAGGATAATCCACCTCATGCAACCCAGACAAACATACAGCAAGCTCAGACAGCACTTAGCACCAAAGAGCAAGAACTAACTCAACTGCAAGAACAATGGATTTTGTTAGAAAAAAAGGAAATTTGCCTTTCTATCGATGCACAAAACCATCAAGACCAGCAAACCCATTTAAAAAATAAACAGCAAGCCCTACACGCACAAATGAGCCAAATTTGGCAAATTCATGTTGCCGGCAATCTGCCGCCCAAAGATGATGTCATGGTCAAACTTGATGAAATATTAAGAAAAAATGAACAACGAACAAAAATCATCGATGACGCTCAAAAAAGCATTCATGCTCTAATGCAGACCGACGCCAACATTAGGCTTCATGAAAGCAAGATTTACAGCATTGAAGATGAGGGAAAACGCCTGCAAACCCTGCGAGGGCAAATGATGGAACAATTAGCCAGCACCCAACAAGGCATCAGCACACATCTTGACGCACTTGCTTTGTATCTGCACAAACTTGGCATAAATCTGCCAGAGCAATTTGGCATCACACCTCTTTTGCCAAGTTTGGTGCATAACGCCAATCAATATTGCCATCATATTCAAGAACAGCTAATCAATCTACCATCAGGCAACACAAACAATGATTGGATACAGCTTGCTCAAAATCTACAACATTACCGACTGATTTTTGATGAAACACTCACTCTTGATTGTCTAAATCAACTTGAAAACATTAAGCAAAAACTAACATCAATCCATGACAATCAGCAGATTTTGGCTCGCACAAAAGCAGATGCCAATCAGCAGCTTGCCAAGCTAAACACCCAATGCACACAGCAGCAAGACAGACTGTCTGCCCTATTGCCAAAAATCACAGAAAGCCAAGCCGCTTTATCAGCCATCGATAATCAGTATCAACAGCTGACTTGGGAGCGGCATTCTTTATTTGGTGATGATGACAGCGAACAGGTGGAAAATCAGCTACAATCTGCCATCACACTGGCTCAACAATCCTTAGATAAACATCAAGAACAGCATCAAAAAAGTTTAGATATTTTAAATAAACTATTATCAGATATTGAGCATGGTACGCAATTAAGAGAAACACTTGCCAACAAAATCAATGCCAGCAAAACTGACTTTGAAGAACGGCTGGCTTTGTCTGATTTTGCGGACGAGACCTACTTTTTGGCGGCTTGCCTTGATGATGAAAGTTTTGAGCAATTATCATCACAGGCACAAATCTTGGAAAAAACTCATCAACAAATCCGTGTCGGCTTACAAAACAGTCAGCACAAACAGGCTCAACTGTTGGCACAAAACCCAGCACTAGCCAGTCAAGATAACCATGCCCTAGGCAATGAAATCATCGCTTTGCAGGCAGAACAAAGTCGGCTTAATCAACGCATTGGCGAGCTAAGCAACCAGCAAACTTATGAGCAACATCAGCGTGAAGAAAAGGTCAGATTGACCGAAAAAATCGCAGAACAAGGCACGCATAACGCCATCTGGGAAAAACTAGACGCTCTGATTGGCTCAGCAGATGGCAAAAAATATCGCAACTTTGTACAAGGTCTGACGCTTGATTTGGTGCTGTATCACGCCAATGAAGCACTCAAAAAAATGAGTGACCGCTATGTCTTGATGCACGATGGCGACAACCCAAAAGCCCTAGAAGTGCTTGTCATGGATATTCATCAAGGCGGTGCGGTTCGTAGCAGCAAGAACTTATCAGGCGGCGAAAGTTTCATCATCAGTTTGGCATTAGCACTTGGTTTGTCACAAATCAATAGTCGCAAAATCCATATTGATTCGCTATTTTTGGACGAAGGTTTTGGTACGCTGGACGAGGACACGCTGGACATCGCATTAAATACACTCTTTGAATTGCAACAAGATGGTAAAAGCATTGGCATCATCAGTCATGTCGCCAGCCTCAAAGAACGCATTGACACCCAAATTGTGCTTGAAAAACAAGCAGGCGGTAGTAGCATCATGAGCGGTGCTGGTGTCAGACGACTTAATTGACACATAATGAAATACAAAGAGGGTCAAATTATGTGTCTTTTTTTGATGAAAAAGATGACAAAACTTGCTATAATCTAGCTTTTTTGGGCATGCTTTTTCAAAGGCATATGATATTGGCAAACACAAGGGGTAATATGATGCAAAAAAACGAAGAGTTTGATTACCAAGAACAACAAGCAACCCCCTTGACCGCTCACGACTACGAAGAAGAACTGGACAATGAGAAAGATGAGGACGAAGAAGAAAGTCTAGAAACCTTTCACGACACCCAAGACAGTTATATCTATGGCGACTCTGAGGCAACAGACGAAGATACCTTTGAGACGATGACTGTCTATGACCCTGATGCTGACCGTCTGGAAGATTTTGAGCAATCAGGCGATAACGAAACCATCGTTTGCTATTCCTACTCTCGTAAAACAGGCATGCCCATCGAGTCACTTGCCATCAGCGAAGTCAGTCGTGCCTTAACCAATAACGGTCAATTCATCTGGCTGGGTTTGTATGACCCCAGTTTTGAAACCGTGCAAGAAGTCCAAGATGCCTTTGATTTGCATGAACTTGCCCTAGAAGATGCTTTTGCCGACCACCAACGCCCAAAAGTTGAAAGCTATGGCAATGACACCATCTTTGTCGTCGTGCGTACCGCCAAACTTGAAGATAACCAAATCCGCTATGGCACAACCGCTGTCTTTATGGGTAAAAATTTCATCATCTCCATTCGTCGTGGTGCGTCCAACTCCTACACCCCTGTGCGTGAGCATTGCCATCGACGACCAGAAAAACTGCGACTAGGACCCATCTTTGTCCTGCACGCCATCATGGACTTTATTGTCGATAACTACTTGCCGATTACCGACCGTTTGGGCAACTATTTAAGAGAACAAGAACGCAATATTTTTTCGTACGAATTTAGCAAATCTACCCTAAAAAGCCTGTATGAGCTAAAATCTCAATTAGTACACATGCGAGCGGTCATCTTACCCGTCCAAGATGTCTGTAATTTTTTCATCAATCACAAAAAAAACGAGCTCGTTTCTGCATTTCCTGCCGCTGCCAAGCCTTATTTTCGTGATGTGAACGACCATCTACTACGCTCCATCGATGCAGTCAATGGACTAAATGAAATGCTGTCAGTGGCGATGGATACCTATATGGCGATGGTTACAATGGGGCAAAACGATGTGGTGCGAAAACTTGCTGCTTGGGCTGGTATCGCTGCTGTACCAACGGCGGTGGCAGGTATTTATGGCATGAATTTTGACTACATGCCAGAGCTGCATTTTAAATACGCCTATTTCATCATCGTGGGTGCGGTGATTGCGATTTGTTTGTTCTTATACCAAAAGTTTCGTAAAGCTGGCTGGCTGTGATGACATCATCAATTTTTTCTCATCATCAATCACAAACACCAAAAAAATCCGCCCAGTTGTTGAGCGGATTTTTTATCAAAAACACTTTTTATAGCACCATCGCTGCAATCCAGCCAAAAATGATGAGCGGGATATTGTAATGGATAAAGGTAGGAATTACTGAATCTTTAATGTGGTCGTGCTGACCATCAGCATCAAGACCCATTGTTGGACCAAGCGTAGAGTCAGACGCTGGCGAGCCTGCATCACCTAGCACACCTGCGGTTGCAACCAATGCAATGGTTGCTGGCACGCTAAATCCCATCGCCATACATAGTGGCACATAGATACTGGCAATGATGGGTACGGTTGAAAATGATGAACCAATGCCCAGCGTTACAATCAGACCCACCAGCAACATGACCAATGCTGCCAAGGCTTTATTATCGCCAAACATCTGCATTGCTGACTCGACCAAAGGGGCAATCTGCCCTGTGGCTTTCATTGTTTCGGCAAAGCCTTGGGCACAAATCATCACAAAGCCAATCATCGCCATCATTTTGATGCCATCATTGAATACATCGTTAGCATCACGCCATTTGACCACGCCTGTCGCCATAAATACCGCAAAACCAACAATCGAGCCAATCAACAGCGAATCAGTCGCAAGCTGTGCCACAAACGCCACCACAATGGCAAATAAAGCGATGATGACATTAGCACCTTTGACCGTCTTGGTATTCTCAATGCTGGTGGTTGGGGTAATCATTTGATAGCTTCTTGGCTTACGATAGCTGACAAAAACCGCCATCAACAGACCAACAAGCATACCTAGTGCAGGAATCGCCATCGTCTGCATCATGGATACATCGCCTGTTGCCATGCCTGCATCATTGATGTTTTTTAGGATAATTTGATTAAGAAAAATATCGCCAAATCCATAAGGAATAAACATATAAGTATTGACCAAACCAAAGGTCAAGATACACGCCACCGCTCGTCTGTCTAGATTTAGCCCATTCATCACCATCAATAATGGCGGCACAACCAATGGAATAAACGCAATATGAATAGGCACAATATTCTGACTTGCCATCGCCATCAGCACCAACAATGCAAACAGTACCCACTTGATGCTACTGCCCTGCCCATGCTTAATCTTATCAATCATGCTATTGGCAAGCAGTTTTGGCAATCCAGAATGAGCAATCGCCATCGCAAATGCCCCAAGCATGGCGTAAGACAAGGCAATTTGAGCCCCGTTTTTTAGACCATCTTGAAAAGCGGTCAAGGTATCAGGAATTGACAACCCTGCCATCAATCCGCCAACCAATGCACCAATCACCAAAGACAGCACCACATGCACTCGCAAAAGCGACAATCCCACCATCACAATGACGGCAAGCAATACAGCATTTATCATTACAATTACTCTTTTTTATGTCACAAATCATTGCCCAAATACACCTATGGGCAAAAAACAGTATTATAACAATTTATCAAGCATTAAGCATTATTAAAAAACATGATAATTCAATCATTTACATAATATCTTTACCCCAAATAGCACAAGATTGTAACTTTGGGGTAAATATTTGGTAAGATTTATTTGGTTTGTTTTCATGCTTTTTTCCAAAAAATCGCCAGATGATTGATGATTTTTTTAGCCCCAGCACCAAGAAAACACTTGTATTTTTTGGCAATGCCACCATAAAGCGGATATCATAAATAATAATAGGAACAACAATGATGAATGCACCAGCCCAATTACCCCTACTGGCTGTCCGTGATGTGGTCGTCTATCCACAAATGCAGATTGCGTTATTTGTCGGTCGAAAACAGTCGGTCAATGCCATCGAACTTGCCCAAGAACAATACGATGGGCAAATTATGGTCGTCTCCCAAAAAGATTCGCTCAGCGAAGAGATTGACATTCAAGACCTGTACCAATTTGGCACTCGTTGCCGTATCATCAGCACCATACCGCACGATTCGGACAAAAATTGTCTAAAAGTGCTGATTGAAGGTCTAGAAAGAACGCAGCTCAACCAAGCCATCATTGATACTGATACCAACAGCCTATTTGCTCAATATCAAGCCGCTCCTGTGCTAATGACACTTAGCCAAGATGAAATCACGGCACACAAAAACCTATTGTTGGAGCTGTTTGAGGATTATGCCGAAAACAATTTGCGAAATGCCAAAGAATTGGTGCGTGTTGCCAGCAAGATTGATGACTTATTAGAGTTGATGTATTTTGTCGCCACTCGCACCACTTTGGCGTTGGACAAAAAACAAGCATTGCTAGAAACCGATGATTTTGCCCAAAATTTCACCACCGTCAGTGAATATTTCATCAGCAGCAAAACCGAACGCAACATCGAAAACGAACTACAAAACACGGTTCGCAAGCAGATGGAAAACAATCAGCGAGAATACTTTTTGAACGAAAAAATGAAAGCCATTAAAAATGAGCTTTCTGATTTGAACAATGGTGCTGATGACGATGACAACGAACTAGAAAACCGTCTAAAAGAAGCCGACCTACCTACCGAAGTCCGCAAAAAAGCAGAAAGCGAGTTCAAAAAACTCAAAATGATGCCAGCGACCTCCTCTGAGGCGTCTGTTGTGCGTGGCTATGTGGAGTGGATTTTGGACACCCCTTGGAATAAATCCAGCAAAGTCTCCATCAATCTGGATAAAGCCAAAGAAACTTTGGATAAAGACCATTATGGACTAGACGATGTCAAAGACCGTATCTTAGAATATTTGGCGGTACAATCTCGTGTCAAAAAAATTTGTGGTCCTGTATTGTGCTTGGTAGGTCCTCCGGGTGTGGGTAAAACCTCACTGGGCGAAAGCATCGCCAAGGCCACAGGGCGTAAGTTTGTGCGTATGGCATTAGGTGGCGTACGAGATGAAGCAGAGATTCGTGGACATCGTCGTACCTACATTGGTGCCATGCCTGGTAAGATTGTACAGTCTTTATCCAAAGTCGGTGTCAAAAACCCGCTATTTTTGCTCGATGAAATCGATAAAATGGCACAAGATTTTCGTGGCGACCCTGCATCAGCATTGTTAGAAGTCCTAGATCCATCACAAAATAACGGCTTTAATGACCATTATCTTGACCTAGATTTGGACTTATCGCAAGTCATGTTCATTTGTACTGCCAACAGCATGAACATTCCGCCAGCCTTGCTTGACCGCATGGAAGTCATCAGATTGCCTGGCTATACCGAAGATGAAAAACTTGCCATCGCCCAAAACTATCTAACGCCAAAAGCCTTGGAGCAAAATGGGCTAAATAAAGATGAGCTTAACATCACAGATGAAGCCATCACCAGCATCATTCGTCACTACACTCGTGAGGCTGGTGTGCGAAATCTGGAACGAGAAATCAATAAAATCAGCCGAAAAGCGGTGCGCACTGCCGTTGAACACGACGCAAACCAACCCAAAACCAAAGGCAAAAAATCAGCCACCGCACCAGCTCAGACGCTGACCATCACAGATGCTAATATTCATGACTATCTGGGTGTTAAACCGTTTGATTATGGCTTGGCAGAAAAAGAACCCGAGGTTGGTCGTATCACAGGACTTGCTTGGACCTCAGTTGGCGGCGAACTACTGACCATCGAAACCGCCACCATGCAAGGCAAAGGCGAGCTGGTGTTCACAGGTTCTTTGGGCGATGTGATGAAAGAGTCTATTCGTGCCGCCATGAGTGTGGTGCGAGCAGGCGGAGAGCGTTTTGGTATTGAATATGAAAAATTTAAGAATACCGACCTGCACATTCATATCCCAGAGGGTGCTACACCCAAAGATGGTCCATCGGCAGGTATTGCCCTGACCACCGCCATTGTGTCTGCGATGACTGGCATTGCCATTCGTGCTGATATTGCAATGACTGGCGAGGTTACTTTGCGTGGCAAAGTGCTACGCATTGGCGGTCTAAAAGAAAAATTGCTTGCCGCTCATCGTGGTGGTATCAAGCATGTACTGATTCCAAAGTCCAATGAAAAAGACTTAGCAGAAATTCCCAACAATGTCAAAGAAGGCTTGATTATCGAACCTGTGGAGACGATTGAAGAGGTATTAAAAGCCGCTCTAATCGCTCCTTTAATGCCACTAAAACCAATCGTGGCAAGCAAAACAGATGAGCAAACACTCAAAAACTAATCTGCCCACAAAACCCTGCCTGATGGTGGGGTTTTGCTTATTAACTCTTTGTGCTTCATTCAAACTTTAATCATTAAGTCTTTAAAAAAAGACAAGCCACAATCCTATGCTAACTAAATCAAAACCTTAGCCTGATTGACTGCTGGCAGATTTTTAAGATAGGTAAGTCGTTTTTACCATCACAATAAACTCCTTCAATATCGCCATCAAACACCCATCTTCATTCATCAGCCCAAACGCATGGTATTTTGTTTTACTTTTACCCCCAAAAGCGTGTAAAATGATGGTTTTTTAATCGTACCAAAATCTATGAAAGCCCTACTTGACTACATTCCGCTCTTTGTCTTTTTTTATTTATATAAAACCACCGACCCAAAAGACACCAGCCACCCTTTATTGCAGATTTTTGGGGCTGGCGTGGATAATAACCACACCTTGACCGCCACCGCAGGCTTGCTGATTGCCAGCATCATCGTGTATGGTTTTTTATTCATTCAACAAAAATTTTCCTTAAATAAGCAGCAATGGTTTATTTTGCTGATGACGGTTGTTTTTGGCGGCATTACGCTGGCATTAAGCGATGATTATTTTATCCGCCTAAAAGCAATCATCATCAATGCTGTTTTTGCCATTGGTTTACTGTTGTCGCCTTGGTTTAATCAAGACAGAATGCCTATTATCCAAAAGCTATTTACCCCAGTATTTGAGCTGGATAAAGCAGGCTGGCAACGCCTAAACCTAGCTTGGGTGGGACTGTTTGTCCTGATGGCAGTTTTACATACTTTCTTTGCTTTTGTTTTTGCTGATGGTAAGTATTGGGGCGAGTTTACCGCTTTTGGCGATATGATGGTAATGTTTGCCTTTATGATTATCATGTTTTTTGTGATGCGTAAACATCTAAAAATCCAATAAACACCTTATCATCAATAAAAAAATGATGAAATAAGCATATCGCCAAAAGCCACTCTTGACACATCAAGGCAATCTGCCACAAAGGTTTTTGCACCATACAAGCTGGCTTGGTATGCTTAATTTAGACCACATCAAACACCAGTGAATTACAAGGAGAAATCAATGCCACTGTTTGCCATTATCGGATATGATGTTGCTGACAGCACCGAAAAACGCCTACAAGCACGCCCAGCTCATATCGAAAGATTGACCGCCTTAGATGCCCAAAATCGTCTCGTCATCGCAGGCCCCACCCCCATCAAACACGCAGAACCTGCCATGAGCGGCAGTCTAATCATCGCTCATTTTGATAGTCTAGAAGCGGCTCAGGCATGGGCAGAGACCGACCCCTACATCACAGCAGGGGTGTATAGTCATGTGGATATTAAGCCTTTTGTACAAGCCTTACCAAAAATTGATTAGTCATGAATCACATTGAGCAAGCCGTCATCGACTGGCAATCAGACGCACAAGGTCATCTTGTCCCCACCTCTCCCATCTTTGATGATGTGTATTTTTCAAAAGCAGGAGGGCTTGATGAGACTCATCATGTGTTTTTGGCAGGCAATGATTTGCCCAATCGATTTGCCAATTTGCCATCAGGCAGTCGATTTGTCATTGCTGAGACGGGTTTTGGCACAGGGTTAAATTTTTTGGCGACTTGCCTACTGTGGCAACAAACCGCCCCCAAAGACGCTCATCTGCATTTTATCAGCACCGAAAAATTCCCCCTATCCAAATCAGATTTGAGCACCGCTCTTTTTACATGGCGAAATGACGATACCAGTGTTTGGATTGATGCCTTGCTGGATAATTATCCCTTGCCAATGATGGGCTGTCATCGCTTACACATCAGCGAACAAATCACACTTGATTTATGGTATGGCGATGCCAAACAAAGCCTGACCACTCTCTTGGAGACCCAAACAATGCTGGGGAGGACTGGCGGTGTGATGGCGTGGTTTTTAGACGGTTTTAACCCCAGTAAAAATAGCGATTTGTGGTCTGATGAATTATTTGAGCTGATTGCCAAACTTTGCCATCATCAGGCAACTTTGGCAACTTTTACCGCAGCAGGATTTGTTCGGCGTGGTTTGATGGCGGCAGGTTTTTTGGTCAAAAAAACCAAAGGCTTTGGCTTTAAAAGAGAAATGCTGACCGCCACAATCCATCAAGACACCCCGTCCTCTTTAACGCAACAACACCCCAAGCACATCGCCATTGTTGGTGCTGGTATCAGTGGTGTGATGTTGGCTGATGCACTTGCCAAGCGTGGACATCACATCACACTCATTGACCAAAATCCACCAATGAGCGGTGCGTCAGGCAATCCACGAGCGTTGTTTGCTCCAAAACTTAGTCTGATTCAAACTGCTCATCAACATCTATCCACAGTGGGATTTTTGTATGCTTGGCGAGTCTATCGCCATCTAAATACCGACCAGTCGGTCTTTGAAGAAACGGGCGTGATTGACTTTTTGTTGCCCAGCCAAAAATCCGCCCAAAAACGAGCCGAACAAATCGCTCCCTATCCAGATGAACTGATTCATCAAATAGACACACATCTTTATCCAACGGCTGACATCGTTTGCCATGTCCCAATGGGTGGACTGCTTAGCCCTGCTAATATTTATCAAGCCATCAAAAAACAGCCCAATATTCATTTTGTGCAAACAGCGATTCACCACATCAACACAGACGACCAACAGGCTCATCTTGTCAGCCAAACACATCACATCACAGCCGACCATGTGGTGATTTGTGCAGGATTTTTAAGCGATACCTTGTCTGACGAGTTGTTTGTTTGTCGCAAAATTCGTGGGCAATTATCTTGGGTAGCGATGAATGATGAACATCATCAACTACCCAGCACGCCGATTAAATATGACGGCTATTGTGGGCAGTTTCATGAAGACAATCAAACACATCTATTATTTGGGGCAAGTTTTGTGCGAAATAGCACAGATGATGGTGTGTATGATGAAGAACATCAGTTTAATCAAGATAAATTGACACACGCCCTACCAGAGATTGCCAAACAAATCAGCCATCAACCCTTATTTGGGAAGGCTGGCATCAGAGCTCAGACGCCCGACTATCACCCCATTGTCGGCATGATTGGCGATGATGATAAACGCTATGCCATGTACGGCATGGGGTCAAAGGGTTTTTGTTTTGCTCCGCTATGTTCACAGATTTTGGCAGACATCATCACAGGTGGTATCCTACCTATTGATGCAGAACTGCTCAAAAAAATCAGCCCAAATCGCCCCAGATTACAAACACCTCTGACGGCAGATTGAGCATGATTTGCCCAATAAAAAATCCCCCGATGAGCCTATCGAGGGATTTTTTTAATTTTATCAAATTTCACATCAAGCCAACATGGGGAAAATGGCACGCAAGCCAGACACGATGATTTCGATAGACAATGCTGCCAAAATGATGCCCATGATACGATTGATGACACTCAGTCCTGTATCGCCCAACAAGCGACTGATGCGTTCTGCCGCCATCAAAGACAAATAGCAAAATAAACTGATGCACAAGCCTGCCACAATAATAGTCATCTTATCCATCATGGTTTGCATTTGGGCAGAATAGATGATGACCGTTGAGATACCACCTGGACCAATCATCATCGGAATGGCAAGTGGCACAACCGCAATACCAAGCGAGTGCGATACTTCCTGAGCAACTTCATCGCCTTTTGGTTTGACAGGGTTTTTGCCATCACTCATCATGCTAAGTGCGATTAAAAATAACAACACCCCGCCTGCAACACGAAACGACCCCAAAGAAATGCCCAAGCCGTTTAAGATAGACTGTCCAAACAGCACAAAAAAAGCAATCGTGATGAACACCGTCAAACAGGCAATCTGTGCCACTTTGCGTTTACTAACCAAATCATAATCGCTGGTAAAATGTAAAAACAAAATCAATGCACCAGAAGGGTTAATCAGCACAAGTAGTGCCAAAATAATTTTGATAATTTCTGTATCCATGACCAAAAAACCAAGTCCAATATATCTAAAAGTGTCATTATAACATAAATTTATTGAAAAATTATACAGCACAGCGTGCTTAATTCTTGAAATGCAAGACAAAATAAGCTATCTTTATCAGTTTATTTTCATCGCAAAATACACTTATGCAAACAACCAATCAACAAACCGCCATTGTACTATTTTCAGGCGGACTGGATTCAACCACTTGCCTTTATTGGGCAAAATCTCATTTTGATAAAGTCATTGCCCTAAGTTTTCGTTATGGTCAAAAACATTCTAGCGAGCTAAACTGTGCCATCAATATTGCCAGCAGTCTTGGCGTGGAGCATCGCATTATTGATATTGACATTGCTCAGCTTGGTGGCTCTGCCTTGACCGATGAAACGCTTGCTGTGCCAAATTATGATGAAAACACCACATATAGTGACGAGGCTCAGGTTGCCCCCATCACTTATGTACCAGCTCGTAATACGATTTTTTTATCTTATGCGTTAGCATTGGCGGAAGTCTCCCAAGCCAACCACATCGTCATCGGTGTCAGCTCGGTGGATTATTCAGGCTATCCTGATTGTCGTCCCGATTTCATCGAGGCTTTCGAACGCTTGGCAAACCTAGCAACGGTGGCTGGCAGACAAGGCAACCGCCTGCAAATCATTGCTCCTTTACAGCACTTATCAAAGGCACAAACACTACAATTAGGTTCATCGCTTGGCGTGGACTATGCACAGACTGTATCTTGTTATCGTGCTGATGAATCTGGGCGTGCATGTGGTGCGTGCGACAGCTGTCATTTGCGTATGCAAGGATTTTTAGAAGCAGGCATGGCTGACCAAACTCGCTATCAAGATTTGTCTTAGCCTTGATGGATTGCAGATGATTGGTTTTTGGTGTCGATTTAGCAATCACACGACATCCATACAATCATCAAACCCATCATCACGCTTGCCATCTGGTTGCTTTTTTTATAAAATACCGACCAGATGGTTTTTTATTTTTAAGGCAAATCAATGCAAGCAGACACTTTATTTGATGACAATCAAGCACATCAAAATACCCCAAAAAAACGCAAAAACAATCCAGAACAACTCAGACACACCCTAATTTTGACCGCCAAAAACCTGATGGTCAAAGAAGGCATTGCCAATCTATCCATGCAAAAAGTCGCTGACCACGCTGGCACCAGCAAAGGCGGATTATTTCATCATTTTAAAAGCAAAGAAGAGCTGATTGCTGCGGTCATTGGACTGTTCATCGCACAGCTAAATACAGCGATTTTGGCAAAAATTAACCAAAACCCCAAGCAGGCGGGTATCTTTACTCGGTCTTATCTTGATGTGCTATTTTATGACCCTAATATTGGCATGGCGAGTGCTTGGGCAAATTTGCGTCAGGTCATCAATGCTGATGGGCAAATGCAGGCACAATGGCAGGACTGGCTCAATCAAAAACTACGCCAATTTGAGACAACCGATGGCGACCCAAAATTTGCCGTCATTCGCTATGCCGTTGATGGTGCTTGGTTGGACGACTTATTAACCACCGATGAAACACATCGACAACGCATCTATCAGCACATCATCACCTTGTTTTAGTCAAATAAAAAACCCTGCCATGCGACAGGGTTTTTTGATGCTTGCTATACTTAGATTAGATGGCATAACCAAGTACATAAAACGCCACCAAAATAATGGCAATCAGCACCGTACCGATATTAAGTTTCTTAAATTCACCTGCAATCAAGCGACCTAATACCAAAGTTGCAAAACCAAGCATGATGCCTGTCACGATGTTGGCGGTCAGTACGATAAAAACAGCACACACCAAACCACTCATTGCTCCGATAAAGTCATCAAAATCAAGTTTTGAGACATTGCTCAGCATGAGCAAACCAACATACATCAACGCAGGTGCAGTAGCATAACTTGGTACCAAGAACGCCAATGGCTGAAAAAACAACATCAACAAAAACAGCACACCCACCACAATGGCGGTCAAGCCTGTTTTGCCACCGACAGCCGTTCCTGCTGCTGACTCGATATACACTGCCGCAGGAGCAGTTCCAAAAACACCAGATAAAATGCTACCCAGTGAGTCAGAAGTTAGTGCCTTGCCACCGTTGATGATTTGACCATCTTTGTCCAACAGGTTGGCTTGTCCTGCCACCGCACGAATCGTACCTGTGGCATCAAAAATCGCCGTCATCACCAATGCAAATACCACTGGCAAAATCGCCGTATTCAACGCCCCCATTACATCTAGGCTCATGAACAGCGATTCTGCACCAAAGCTAGGCACTTTTAGGATAGAACCTGTAAACTTGACCTGTGGGTCAAAAATCAGTCCAATGGCGGTAATAGCAATGATGACCCACAAGATACTGCCTTTGATTTTTAGGCGTTCTAGACCAATGATTGCCACCAAGCCAAGCAATGACAACATCACAGGCAAGGAGGTAAACTGCCCCATTTTGACAGGCAATCCAGCATCATTGCCCACAACCAACCCCACACCATTAGCAGCAATCAATAGCAAAAATAAACCAATCCCAATACCAGCTCCGTGAGCGATTGAGGCAGGTAAGTTACGCAAAATCCACGCACGAATGCCTGTGACCGAGATGAGCGTAAACACCACACCCATCAAAAAAATCGCCCCCAGCGCCACAGGTACACTGACACCCTGCCCAAGCACCAAGCTAAACGCAGTAAATGCCGTCAGCGAAATCGCACAGCCAATCGCCATTGGCACATTTGCCCACAATCCAATCAATATCGAACCCAAGCCAGCCACCAAACAGGTTGCGATGAACACCGACTCAGCAGGAAATCCTGCTTGTGATAGCATATTTGGCACTACGATGACCGAATAGACCATCGCCAAAAAAGTGGTTAGACCAGCAATCACTTCTTGACGAACTGATGAACCACGCTCTTGAACCTGCAAAAATGAAAATAAAGACATGACAAATCCAAAGAATTAACAAAATTTTGCCATCATTGACACATCACACCAGCCGATGTAACAACAATCGCAAGCCCTAACAATCAATTAAATCCGCTAATTTTACTGAAAATGCCAAAGAATTACAAATAAAAACTTAATCATTTGCAAATTTTTGTATTCATTTGTAAAATAGCCCTAATTTTTTGTAAAAAATCAACGCACCGCCAACCAATTAGCGGTAGAATAACCACCAATTTATCTACTTATTTTTGTATGAAAAACACCCAAGAAAACATCGCCCTACCTACCTTTTCTGTCAATCTGGTCAAAGCTGATGGCACGCATTGCCAAACCAATTTTGATGAAATCTGTGCAGATAAACAGGGGCTGATTTTATATTTTTATCCCAAAGACAACACACAAGGCTGCACCGTTCAAGCCACCGATTTTAGCCAAGAAATCAAGACCCTGTCACAGCTTGGCTACCGAGTGATTGGCATATCCAGAGATGGGGTCAAATCACACCAAAACTTCATCAACAAACACGCTTTAACCATCGACCTCATCAGCGACACCGATGAAGCATTATGCCAGCATTTTGATGTCATCAAAGAAAAAATGATGTATGGCAAGACTCATCTGGGTGTTGTGCGTTCAACTTTTGTATTTGATGGTAATGGTCAAATGATTGGTAGCTTTCGCAATGTCAAAGCCAAAGAACACCTGACCAACCTGCTTGATTTTCTAAAAACCGCCATTTAATTTTATGAAAGTTTTACAGCTGTGTTCATCGCTCAAACACGATGAGTCTGAACGAGGTGTTTACGCCATTTCTCATGCACTCATCAAGGCAGGGCATGAGTCGGTTGTCATTGCCTCCGCTGATGAAGATGATGAGCTGGTTACTCGCCTGATTCGTGATGGTGCAGATTATTATCGCTTGGATATGCCCAAAAAAAGCTGGTGGGCATTGCGGCATATTTGGGCGTTAAGACGCATTATTAACACCCATCACCCTGATGTCATTCATGTGCATTCTCGCACGCCTGCATGGGTGCTGCACTGGGCGTTGCGTCATATCAATGTAGAGCATCGCCCAAAAATCGTCAGTAGCTTGTATGGATTTTATCCATTAAACCAATATAGTAAAGCAATCTTTGATGCTGATGTGTTAATCTGTGCTTCACAAAGTATCGAAAATTATTTTCTTAAAAAATTAACCAAAAAACATGACAGACAGCTGGTCTGCGTTTCTCGTGGTGTTGATGTTCGCAAATATCCCTACCGACATCATTCCTCAGTCTATTGGCTGCATCAAGTATTTGCCCAATATCCAGAATTGGAACACAAAAAATGGTTGTTATTCCCTACACCGATTGGCAATCAATACGGGCAGGAATGGCTGGTTGATATTTTAGGAAATCTACAACATAAATTTGAAAATATCCACATCATCATCATGGACGAAGACCCAGAAAATAAACAGACCCAATGTGTCTTTTATGAAGAATTTTTGCAGCGGCTGCACGCACTAAATCTGGACAAACGCGTCACTTTCATTGGTCGCAATCCTGTGGATAAAAAAGAATGGCTGGCCTCCGCCAATGTTGTACTGGCACTTGCCAATCGTCCAGAAAGTATTGGCATGACAGCATTGCAAGCCATTCATTTGGGTACGCCTGTCATCGGTTGGGCAAAAGGAGCGTTTGCTGACATTCTAAGTGCGTTATTCCCGCAAGGTTTGGTTAAAGAGCAAAGTGCCATCGCCCTGTGCAAAGCCATCAAATTTCAACTATCCAACCGTATTCGACCTGCCATGACCCATGAATATGTGGTCGAGCAGATGGTTGCTGAGACTTTGGCGGTGTATCAATCATTATGCCCTTATTGTAAATTGGTCAATAAAGACAAATATGATAAACTCACCGTCTGCTTATCAAAAGAATAAAAATTTATAAAAATCAATAAGTTATAAACTTTTTATAAAAACCATTTGACAAATAAAATTTTTTATATATAATATCCAACCATCAAGCGGGAATAGCTCAGTTGGTAGAGCACAACCTTGCCAAGGTTGGGGTCGCGAGTTCGAATCTCGTTTCCCGCTCCAAATTTTAAAAAGCTCAAATCGAAAGATTTGGGCTTTTTTCATTGGTATTGATATAAAAATAAACCAAGCTTTAATGGCTTGGTTTAAATTTTTATAGACAATCATCATTTTGTAGCATGGATACAGCGGTTGCACTACCTTTATATTTCCAATGCCATGATTCTTCTGATACACCACTTTTTGCCGAATACTCTGGGGTATAGGTTTGATACCACCCGTATTTGTGAGCATTGGCTTTTAGCCAGCGATAGCCTGCCGTTTTGGCAAATTCACTATTGATTGGACTAAAATCAACAGCAAATCCTGTATGATGCTCAGAATAACCAGCAGGTGCTGACATATGATAAATCTGCTTATTTGTTTGTCCTGCCTTGATTTTGCGGTTGATGATGCGTTGCTGATGAGCAACTGAGCGAAATGCCGAACCTAGCGTTAGATTAACGCCACTCGATTTAGCATCTGCCAGCATTTGTTTTAATGATGTCGCCGCCTCTTTATGCACTCGAAAACCATTGACACTGACCAAATCTTTTGCATTTGCCTCTGGCATTTTATAAAAATAAATACCGACAGTTTTAGCCACTGGATTGGGTGTGCAATCTTTACTGTTTAAGTCCTTATTGTTGGTCTGATTACCCACCTGTTGGGACGATTGTTTGTCTGCCTGATGAAAAGATTGAGCTGACACAAGGGTATTGGTGTCAGATGGTACAACAGTCAAACCTGTATTTTGATATAGATTTACCACTGTATTAATGTCATAAGTTGCCACAGGTGCGGTTAAAGGATTGGTCGGTTTGCTCATCTGAGTTTGTTGATTTTGTTCGGTCAAGCCCTGTATATACTGAGCAAAAGACATCGTGGCAATCGTACCACTTAGGGCAAGTAATACTTTTGCCATTCGATATTCATTATTCAAATTCATCATTTAATTCCATAAAAATCATCAAAAAACCACTGAATATTATATCCATCGCCAACCAAATAATCCATGAAAGATAACATTACGCCAGCAAATCTTAACACGAAACAACCGATTAGCATAAAACCACCAAGCACAATTATCATAATTTCATGCCATGTTGTTATGTTATCATAATTTATATTGAAAATAAATTAACAATTTGGTAATATTATTTATAACATACTAACAAATAGGTGCAAAAATGAAATATATCGTTACATTGTTATCTGCTGGATTGGCATTAACTTTGACCGCCTGCGATGGCGATATTGCTAAAAGTGTCGCTCGTGAAGTTCTAAAAGATGAACTAAACAAACCAGAACAAACCACGACCCAACAGCCAACACAGCAAGTTTTACAACCTGTAAACGGTCAAGAACAAACTGTTCAACTACAACCAGTACAGCCTGTCCAGCCTGTGGTGCAGCAACCTGAACAAGCTGCCCCTGTATCAGCCGCACCATCACCGCAGCCTGTGGGCGTTGCCCCTGCCACTCAACCGATGCAAACCGCCCAACCTGTACCACGCCAAACCGCCAAACCCGTCAGACAAACAGCCGTACAATACGAGGAGTATCCTGTCAACCTGCCTGCAACCGTCATCACTCGATATGGTGGCAATGTCATCGTTCGAAATTCCCCATCTCGTCGTGGTCGTCAATTAGGCTATTTATATACATCAGAGGATATTTGGGTGATTGCACAGACCAATAAATGCGAAACCATTCAAGGCATTCACAACTGCTGGGTTAGGGTTCGTGATTCGGTTGGCTTAACAGGTTATAGCTTTGGTGGATACCTAGACTACTAATCACACAATCATCAAGAGAACATCATGAGTACAAAGAATAATAAAAATATCATCAGCGGTATCATCATTTTGATTATTGGCATACTGCTATTTGGTTATTTTGGCAAATCATTGTTCAAAAAAGAGCAAAATGACAACTTGGCAAGCAATACCAATAACCATCTGCCACTTGAACAAACCACAGAACAGCCAGTGACTGAGCAGGTTGAGCAAACCCCTGTTGAGCAAGAAGTACCCGCACCAACTAAGCTGGGTGTCATGCATGGCAAAAACAGCGAGGAGATATTACGCCCTATTCCAAGCGAATACACCACCAAAGATGAGCAAATCCATCATGATGTGTATGAGCCTTTGCTGAACATGATACACGCCGCCAAAAAAGATGGTATCAATCTGACCGTAGTATCAGCATATCGCTCCTACGACCGCCAAAAGCAAATTTGGGAGAGAAAATGGGGCGATACTCCTGATGATGATGTGAATAAAGCGTTAGAAATTCTAAACTGGTCATCATTTCCTGGTACCAGCCGTCATCACTGGGGTACTGATGTTGATTTTAATAGCGTAGATACTGATTATTGGACGCACGGAACAGGTCTAAAAACCTACGAATGGCTACAAGCCAATGCTGCATCATTTGGTTTTTGCCAGACTTATGGCAAAGGTCGCAGTCACGGCTATAATGACGAAGCTTGGCACTGGTCACACATTCCAACCGCCAAACAATATTATGCCCAAGTCAATCACCCACAGACACAGCAGTTATTACTCAATCAAGGCGTAAAAGGTAGCACAGCATTGGCAGAAGTGGATTTATTAGAATACATCACTGGTATCAGTGACTGCCCTATGCAATAAAAATAAAATCCCCCAAGATGGGGGATTTTTTTATTTCAAACAAAAGCCAGTCACTTCTCTTTTTTGTGGTAATGGTTTTTCAAGCAGCATCAAAGTTTCACTTTGAATCATATGCACCAGCGTATCAAGCGACAAATCATTATCCTCTATACCAAATGGCATCTCCATTTGACGAGCCAGTTCGTACAATCCAAGCAAAAAATACGCCACTAAGCCCACAAACAACGGCGTCCAGCCACCCATGACTGCCCCAGCCCCAAATGGTAACAACCAACAAAACCCCACAATCGCATGCGATAATAGTGCTGAATAAGCAAATGGCAATGGCGTGCCAGCAATGCGGTCACACCCCGCCTGAATACCACCCATCTCAACGATGTGCTTTTGGATTGATAGATAAATGATGTCACTCATCTGACCTTGACGAACCAAAGCAATCAGTTGCTTTTGCATCTCTTCTAGCACTCTTTGAGGTGCATTTAGCTGAGTGTCTAACCAAGATATTTTGTCAGCACACTTGCCAAAGTACAAATCATCAGAGGCATTGACAGGTTGCTGTCGTAATCTATCTCTTAATGCCACCACAAAAAGCAGCATCGACCCAAGCAGTTTTTCACGCTCATCTGGACTCAAAAAATAACTATCACGGCTTAGATGGCGAGTGTTGGCAACCAACGCACCCCACAGCTTTCTCCCCTCCCACCATCTATCATAACTGGCATGATGATAAAATCCCAATGTGATGGAAATCAACACCCCAAAAATCGTAAAAGCTGTCATAGGAACGCTGGTAACCGCATACACTTGATGATACACCATCAACCAAGCCAACACCGACAACAACATCATCGCCAGCACACTGGGTAAAATCTTGGGCAAAATCGTCCCTTGCCACGCAAAAAATATCGACCAACTGTTTGATTTATCACGAACAATCATCACAAGCTCCGATTTTTTTTGAAAACAAAAAAATCCCCAAGCCAGGGGAGACTTGGGGTGAAAGTGAAAAGCTTTAAAAAAGCTACACTAAAAGTGGCGCAGCGGACGGGGCTCGAACCCGCGACCCCCGGCGTGACAGGCCGGTATTCTAACCAACTGAACTACCGCTGCTAAAATGGTGGGTGGTAACGGGATCGAACCGCTGACCCTCTGCTTGTAAGGCAGATGCTCTACCAACTGAGCTAACCACCCTAAGATAGTAAATCTTAGTAACGAACTTTTTATTGATTGATTATCAATTTGAACACTTTATGTCACCTTGTTCGTGTTCGTTCGTTGTGGTGCGTATTATATAGGATTTTGATTGAGTGTCAAATGTTTTTTGAAAGAAAATTGGGGGTTTTTGATAAAAAGTTTTTAAGATGTTGATTTTGTTGATATTTTTTATTGATAAATTTGCAATCAATGATTGGGCTTTTGACCAACGGATACCAAAAAACCCATCAAGACTGATGGGTTTTTGATTGATGAACCATTCACATTGATAGTTTTTTTCTGGCGTAGGCATCAACTTCGGCAAGTCGCTCCATCGTACCAACATCAACCCACTTATCCGTGATTTTCTCGCCAGAGACCAGTCCTAGTGCCATCGCCTCTTTTAATAAAGGGGCAAGTGCCGCTACCTGCCCTGCTGGCACACTCGCCACCAATGCTGGCGACATCACACTGATGCCTGCAAAAGTCAAGGCGTGTGCATCATCGGTTTTGGCAGACAATCGGCCATCACTCAGCACAAAATCGCCCGATGGGTTATGCGATGGGTTGTCAATCATCAATAAATGTGACAAACCGTCTGGTCGGTATTTAGTTAGATGAGCGAAGTCAAACTCCGTCCATACATCGCCATTAACCAAAATAAAGGGTTCATCAGCAAGCAGCTGCTGGCTTAGTGCGTATTTGATGCCGCCAGCCGTTTCCAAAGGTTCGCCGGTCTCCACCGAAACATTCAGCGTGATGCCAAGTCTGCTGGGCAAATCAAGCTCATCAAGCCCTGCGATGAGTACATCAGACAGATAGCCTGCATTGAGTGTGATATGCTTAATCCCTGCCTGTGCCAATCGCTCGATGTGCCAAACAATCAAAGGCTTATCCGCCACAGGCACCAAAGGTTTTGGCGTGGTTAGGGTCAAAGGACGCATTCGAGTCCCTTTGCCAGCCGCCAAAATCATCGCTTGTCGAATCATGGATTACCCCTTAAATTTGACCTGATAAGCAGGCAAGACCACCTGATTAAGCCACGCCAAAAATTCGCCATAAATTGTCTCTTGGGTGTGTTCATCAAGCCAAGCAAGCTCAGCAAGCAAGTCTTTCATGACTTTTGGAATGTCTGCCAAATAACGATTTTTACCATCTCGTTGAGAAAGACGAATGAAGATACCCAGCACTTTTAGATGGCGTTGCACACCCATCACATTGGTTTGAGCGATAAAACTGCCCAAATCAGTATCAGGCTGAATCAACTGATAAAATTCTTGAATTTTGGCATTCACCCAAGTTTCATTTTCATCGATATAAGCATCTCTGACCAAGCTCACCAAATCATAAGTATAAGCCCCAATCACGGCATCTTGAAAATCAATCACGCCCAGCTCATCACTACCCTTATCCGCCATCAGGTTGCGGCTGTGATAGTCACGATGCACGATGACTTTGGGTTGTTTGGCGATTTCTTTGAGCAGCACTTGATTAAGCGTTTGCCAAAGAGTGCTTGCTTGCTCATCAAGTTCCACACCCACATACGGCAAGAACCATTCGGTGAATAACGCCATCTCTGTTGCCAATTTTTCATCAGTATAAGCTGGTAGCTCAACGCCAGTTGAGATGGTTTGCAGTTGTGCCAATGTGTGCAATGCTTTGGTATAATAGCCATCTTTGTTCGCCTTGTCCTGAGCAATCAGATGAGCAAACTCAGTTGTGCCAAAATCTTGCAATAATAAAAAACCTCTATCCATATCTTTGGCGATGATGTCAGGCACATTGACCGCCTCGCTCATAATCTGAGCAACCGCCACAAACTCGTCCACTCGTTCTTTTTCGGGTGGGGCATCCATCAATAGATAGCTCATCTGTGCCTGACCAACCTCAGACACCACAGGCATATAAATACGATGATAACGGCGAAAACTGGCATCGCCTGGCAAACTCTCTACGGTAAAACCTGCTGCCAAATTGGCATTCAAAAATTGCATCATTTCATCATGGCGGACATTCATAAATATTTCCTTGTTGGATAAATTTGGTTAAACCCATCTAGTTTAGCTGATTTTATGCCAATTAACTAGCCTGCGTTACATCAAAAATACATTTTGCTTTCGCCAAATCATCAACACTTTTTGACAAAAATGGTGTAGAATAAACCGTTTATCCAATAAATTTTTATTTTTCTATGAACTCTTTTGGACGATGGCTTGATACAGCATATCAAGTAAGATTTCATCACACACGCCAAGATGGACTTGGGGTCTAAAAAAGGTGATGATTTCACTTTTTTATGCCATCAGTAGTCTTGTTTGTATGACATCATGATTTGACCACAGCCATTGTTCGTTTCTTAAAAAAGGTGTACGCTTGTGAATCACGCACATTCTAAGCTTAACTTCATCAATACCACGCCAACCTATCTAAGCGTGGCAGTTCGCCATGTGTTATTTGGGGTGATGCTATTGCCCTTGACATCGCCTCTTGCCAATGCCGAACTCATCATGGATACTCAGTACACAGCCCTATCCGAATCTGATGAGATGAGTAAAACCACTGCGATTGATGCCACAAAAACCGACACCATCGACACAGCCGCCTCCTTAGAAACACAAGCCTTGCTCACTGATGACTCAATGAGCAACATCACTACATCAGATGATTTATCCACAGATACACCATCAGTCATCAATGCCAAACACACACCCGATGACGACCCAGCAAAACAAACACGACAAGCACTAACCAAGCCTGCCGTCGCCACAGACAAACAAACTGCCAAACAACAAAGCCTTGCCAAGCTTGCCCAAAACTATCAAATCAAGCCCAATGTACACGCTCGCTGTCAGGGTGTATGGACGCAGCCCAAAAACGCCAACCAAATCGGTAACAATGCCCAAAGTTTTGCTGGTATCAAAGCCGAAGCAGACTACGGCTACTGGGACGCTCATGAATATGCTGAGCTGGCTGGCAATGTCATCATTGAGCAAAATGGGCAAACGGTGATGGCAGATAAGGCCACCTTTAACACTCGCACAGGCGAAGCGATGGTACAAGGCGAAGTACAATTTAGCGATGGCATGAATGCAGGCGAAAATGGCATTGGCTTGATTGGTGTCGCCCAAAGCATCAGTTATGGTAATCAAAACGGCTTAGCCACCGCACAAGATGTGGCTTTTGCCAGCACCGCCATCAATGCTCACGGCTACGCTGGCTCGATGCAAAAAGTCAGCGACACTCACTATCAGATGGACGAGGTGATGTTCACGACCTGTCCGCCTACCGAACGCAAGTGGCATTTGGACGCTCAGCGTATCGATATTGACAGTCAGACAGGGCGTGCCATCGCCAAAAACAGCACTCTTCGTATCAAAGATGTGCCTGTATTGTATTTGCCTTATTTTAATTTCCCCATTGATAGTCGCCGTTCTAGCGGATTTTTGTTGCCAAGCGTTGGTTTTGGGTCATCAGATGGCTTAGAGGTCAGCACGCCTTATTACTTCAATCTTGCTCCTAATTATGATGCCACCATCACGCCGACGATTTTTACCAATCGTAATCCGATGATTTCAGGCGAGTTTCGCTATTTGACCAAAAATTTTGGGGCGGGTAGTCTATCGGGCTCATACCTACCCAGCGACCGTAAATATAACAATCAAGACCGCAGTCGCTTACGCTACGAACACCAATGGCAAGCCAAAAACATCAAAAACCTAACAGGCTATGCTCAGTATCAATATGTCTCTGACGCTGACTATTTGGGGGATTTTGACAGCTTAGGTCTTGAAAACCGCTCACTAAATCTGCCCAGACGCATTGGGCTAAACTATCACAATGACCATGTTGCCGCAGATTTTCGTTTTGAGACTTTCCAGCGTCTTGATGGCACAAAATCAGATGGCTCGCTCATCACGGACAAAGACCGTCCCTACGCCAGACTGCCACAATTATCCATCAACTATCGTCTGCCAAAATCTTGGCTTGGGCTAAATAGCAAACTACAAATCACAGGCGTGCATAATTCAGCCTATTTCAAAAAATCCATCAAAGACGCCTCCGAGCCAGAAAAAAGTGGCGGTCGTATGTACAACCAGCTGTCAGCCAGCTATCCAATGCTGCGTCCGTGGGGCTACATTACCCCAAAACTTAGCCTGACACATCTCTACGCAAGCTACGATGAAGACAGTCTTAATGACCAAAATCTGAACAAAAAAGATGGCAGTTATTCAATCTTTGCACCACAGTTTAGTGTGGACGCTGGACTGTTTTTTGAAAAAGCAGGCTCTCCTTTGAAGGGTAAGCAATCAGGCGGTTATCAGGTACTAAGCCCACGCCTAAAATATACTTACACCCCTTACAAAGACCAAAGTCGCCTACCAAACTTTGAAACCATCGTCTCTAACATCAGCTATGACCAGCTGTTGTCCGATTCGTGGTTTTTGGGCTATGACCGCATTCAGGATTTACACGCCATCACACCAGCCATCAATTATCGCTATATTGACGAGCAAGGTCGCACTCGCTTTGATGGCAGTATTGCTGAGCAGATTTTGCTTGATGAGTTGCGTGTAGGCATCAATCATAGCGAATCATTTAGCGGTAGAAGCTCTGGCACAGCTTGGCAAGCCAGCATTCAGCCCAAAGAATCTTTGTGGATTGATACCGCTGGGGCTTTGACCACCAATTATGACATCAGTGCCATCACTGCACAGATTCGCTATCAGCCAGATGAGCAGCGTCTGTTTAATATTGGCGTGATTGAACGCAAAGAAAATAAAGCAACCAATCAACAAGCCCTATCCGCCTATACCGCATCAGCAATCCTACCCATCAGTAGTCGCTGGCGATTGGTCGGACAGGCTCAATACGACCACAAACACGAACGCCTGCTGGACTCTTTGATTGGGGTTAATTATGAAGATTGTTGCTATGGCTTGTCGGTCTATGCACGCCGCTATCGTGATGGTCTAAATCCACACACCAATGCCGATACCGCCATCATGGCAGAACTTCGCCTCAATGGCATCAGCAACGGTGGTCGTCTCAATCGCCTATTAAGCGACAAAGTCATGGGTTATGATAGTGTCCAAAATGCGTGGCAAAAAGCCTATTAACAAAAAATCATCAAATACCTAAGCCAACAAATTTGACGATTGCTTGGTCAAGTGCTAAACTTGAACACATCTGATGCCAAATTTGTTGGCAATATCGCCATTTTTTAAGGATTATTATGAAAACAACATTCAAACAAACCTTGCTTGCTCTTGCACTGGCAGGTAGTGCATTGACCGCACAAGCCTCCATCAGCGGTTCTAGCACCGATGGGATTGTCGCTGTGGTCAATGATGAAATCATTCTAAAAAGCGAACTAGAAACCGCTCGTGCCATCATCGCTGCACAAGCCTCAGAAAAAGGCATTCAAGCAAGCCAAGCACAAATCACTCAAAAAGCCCTTGATGAACTGATTGCCCGCAAACTACAATTAGCATTGGTCAATCGTGCTGGCATGGTCGCCAATGACAACATCATCAATGAGCAAATATTACAAATTGCTCGGGCTCAAGGCATCAACACACTGAGCGAATTTCAAGCCAAGCTAGATGGAGAAAAAGCGGGCAGCTATGCCGCCTTGCGTCAAAGCATCATCGAAAATGCCGCCCTGTCTGCGATGTGGCAAAATCAAATTTCCAACCGCATCCACATCAGTAATCAAGAAATCGCTTCATTCTTAAATTCACCAGAAGCCAAGCAAATCATCAGCCAAGAACAAGTGTTGATTCCAGAATGGCAAACCAGCCACATCTTGGCTCGTGTGGACGATACCCAAAGTGCAGCCATGGCAGAGCAAAAAATCAATGCTCTGTATGCTGAACTACAAAAAGGAGCGAATTTTGCCTCTTTGGCAGCAACCTATTCTGACGATCCAGGTTCTGCATCACAATATGGCAGCTTAGGCTGGGTAAACGAGGGTCAAATGGTGCCGGAGTTTGAAGCCATGATGAAAAAGACTTCTTCGGGAGATTTTTCAACACCATTTCGCTCACAGTTTGGCTGGCATATCCTAAAAGTGGATAACACTCGCCAAAGAGACATCACAACCCAATACCGTCAAAATGCCGCTCGTGAGTATTTGTTTGCCCGTCAAGCACCACAAGCCGAAGAAGACTGGTTGCAAGAATTGCGTTCTAGTGCATATATCAAGATTTATGAGTAATGTCATCAAGGCTTGTGAACATCACAAGCCTTTTTTGTGGTGAATGCCAATCAGATGGCTTAGCATGATTGGTTTGTATTTCATCGGTCTTGATGTGCATTATGAATCATCTTCAACCAGACAATCCATCATCATAAAAAAACCACCTATCTTTGATGGTGGTTTTTTTGTTTTGGGCATCATTTGACCACAGATAATGGGTCGATATAGACATTGTTGCGAGCAATACGAAACTCAAATAATGCTGAGTTGCTGGTTTGTTTTTTCATGCTGGCGATTTGCTGACCCGCTTGCACGCTGTCTCCCGCCCGTACCTTAGCATCTTTGATGTAGATATAGCTGGATATAAAGCCATCGGTGTGTTGGATTGTGATGGTAGCATCATTGACCGCATTCCCATCAGCATTGATGACTGTACCTGCTCGGCTTGCCAAAATCGGGTCGCCATCTCGTCCTGAGAACCACATACCATTACTGGTAACGGTAGAGCCTTGTACATTGGCTGTACCAAAACGACGCACCACAGGATTGGACTTACCAACAGGATATTTAAACTGCATCACACCAGCACTGCCTGTAGTAAATGGCGTGCTTTGACTGCTGTTGTGTACTGGTGCTGTGTTGCCAGATTTTTGGGTTGGGGCTGGCTGGGTATTTTTACTCTGTTGTACTGGTGCTTGAACAGCGGTCGAAGACTTGGCTGGTTGAGCATTTTGAGCATTACCCTTCCACAAAGACAGCCATTGACCTGTATAGATGGTATAGTTGCTATTTAGATTGTTTAGGCGACCAATCTCTCGCCAGTCCAGACCGTATCGCTGAGCGATTTTGGCAACCGTGTCGCCTTGTTTGACTTGATACCAATTTGGCACACCTTTGTTATTGGTGATGATTTGTCTGGTAGTCACACCATTTTTATTTGCTGTGCTGTTGTAAGTTGGCTTACTGGCACAGCCCACCAACATCACTGCCGCAGCACCCATTGCCAAGGCTGGCTGAATCCATACTTTCCATAAGGTAGTTTTTGGTTGATTATTCATCAAAAGCACTCTCAATCTTTAACACAAATACTCCCCTATTGTAACACGCTCATAAAAAAACACAAAACCCATCGTGCTAAGGTTTTGTGTTTTTTTGTCAATCACATCATGTGTGATGATTAAGCGGTTGCTAATTCTTTGGGCTTAATGAAAGCATAAGCCAAACCTGTCAATAAACTGCCAGCCAAAATCGCCACCAGATACATCAAGGCATGATTAACCGCACCAGGAATCAACAGTACAAATACACCGCCATGTGGAGCAACCAAAGTGATTTGGAATAATGCCACCAATGCCCCTGTTAAGACACCGCCAGCAATACAGCATGGAATGACACGCATTGGGTCTTTGGCGGCAAACGGGATAGCCCCTTCGGAAATGAAACACGCACCCAAAACAACAGCTGCCTTACCTGCATTGCGTTCATTGTCGCTAAATTTGCCTGATGCAAAGATGGTTGCTAATCCAATACCAATCGCTGGCACCATACCGCCAGCCATTGCTGCCGCCATCGGAAAATAGCTTTCAGAGGTCAATAAGCCCACCGAAAACGCATAAGCAGCCTTGTTAATTGGACCGCCCAAATCCACACACATCATACCCGCCAAAATCATGCCCAAAATCACGGCATTGGCAGTACCCATATTGGCAAGGAAATCCTCCATTTGTGACAAAAGATAAGCCACAGGTGTACCGATGACATAATACATCGACAAACCCACCACCAGTGAGCTGACCAAAGGAATGATAAGGATTGGCTTTAAAGCCTCCAAAGTTACAGGCAATCTTAGCTTTTGTGCCAAAAATAGCGATACATAGCCTGCCAAAAATCCTGCCACAATACCGCCCAAAAAGCCTGCACCCAAAGTGCCAGCCAATGCACCACCAATCAAGCCTGCTGTTAAACCAGGTCGGTCAGCGATGGAATAAGCGATATAGCCTGCCAACATTGGCACCATCAGACCAAACGCTGCCTTACCTGTGCCCATCAAGGCAGCTGCCAAAGAGCCTTCAACCTCAAACGCCTTGATACCAAAGACAAAGGACAAGGCAATCAGCAGACCGCCTGCCACCACCATCGGCAACATATAAGACACGCCTGTCAGCAGATGTTTATAAACGCCAGCTTTTTGGGTAGGCTGTTCGGTATTGGCAACTGTCTTGGTGCTATTTTGAACGCTGGCGGTATTGATTGCCTCATCAAAGGCTTTATCGGTTTGTTTTAGGGCAAATCCTGTACCACAGCGATAGACTTTTTTGCCAACAAAACGGTCGCTATTGACTTCAATATCTGTCGCCAAAATGACATAATCGGCACGCTCAATACTTTCTTGGGACAAAATATTTTTTGCCCCCACTGAGCCTTGTGTTTCAACATCGATGGTGTAGCCCAGCTTTTCTGCACCGATTTTTAGGGCATCTGCCGCCATAAAAGTATGTGCCACGCCTGTGGGACAAGCGGTAATCGCCACAAAATGCAACGGTTTATCTTGGCTGGTACTGGCGGTATCTTTGCTGAACAATCCAAGCAGATAATCCTCATTATCAAGCTGCTCGGTCTGCAAAGTTTTTATATCCAAAATGATGGCATCTTGCGTACCAGCCCCTTGACCCACCACAATGTGCTTGCCCTGACCGTCAAATTGGCCATCAATGCGAGTGGCAACGCCTGATTTTTGTAGGGTTGCTTGTAATTTTTTGGCAATCAATAACGCCTGTGCTGATTGTTCGCCAAGACTGATGGTTGCTGCTTGCAACGATGAAAGCGAAGTAAATTTTTGCATAGGATTTACCTATTTTTTAAGTATAAATTTATAAACATTCAGATAATTTTGACACATCAACCTGTGCCATCAACTCATCTAATCTATCTTGTGATGCTGCCGCAAAACCAATGATGGTGACAGCATGAGCTGATAAGGCAACCGCTCGTTTGAGCAGTTGCTCGTGTGGCAACCCATCAAGCAGACCAGCAATCATGCCAGCCACCAAAGTATCGCCCGCACCCACCGTGCTAACCACATTCACGGTCGGTGGTGTTGCCAGCCATACGCCATCTTTGGCAAACCAATGCACGCCATCAGCACCCATCGAAATAACAATATTATCAATGGGTGTATTAAGCGTCTCCAATAAAGACTGCTGTGCTTGCCAAGTGTTGCATGCCACACCAAAACTTTCGGTCAATTCATCGCTGTTAGGTTTGATGAGCCATAAAGGATACTTCATTGCCACGGTTAATGCCTGACCACTGACATCGGCTGCAATTTTGGCATCAGTCTTGGTTAAAGCAGACAGCAACTGCTCAAAATCATCAAGCTCATAACCTTTGGGCAAACTGCCTGCAATCAAGACCGCATCAGATTGGTTGGCAAGTCTGATAACTTCATCAAATAATGCTTGCTTATCTGATGCACCAACCACAAACCCCGCTCCATTGACATCAGTCGTAACACCATCATCGACCAGTTTAATATTGGTGCGAGTTTCGCCAGAGATTTTGACAAATTTATCCAGCAGCTGTCCGTGCTTTTGGGCAAATAATTGCTCAAAAATTTGTGCATTTTGATTACCCAAAAAACCAGATGCCAGCGTCTGCATACCCAAATCCGATAAAATCTGAGCGACATTTAGCCCTTTGCCAGCCGCATCAACTTGGCTTTTTGTGGCTCGATTGACTTCGCCCACCTGTAATTGATGCACAAAAATTGTCATGTCAATCGCAGGATTGAGCGTGATACACAAAACTTGTTTCATCGTGCCACCGTCAATGACAGCTCTCGTACCGCCATCGCACTGTCGCACTGTAAGGCTTGCTTGGCAAGCGATTGAGCGTCAGTCAGCGTCAAGGCACGAATCTTAGCTTTGGTCAAGGCAATGCTGGAACTAGACATACTAAGTTCATCAACACCCAAACCCACCAAAATCGGCACTGCCGCAGGGTCAGATGCCAGCTCGCCACACACCCCTACCCATTTTCCATGTGCATGGGCAGCCTCAACGGTCTGAGCAATCAAGGTCAAAATACTTGGGTGCAGACCATCAGCATCTTTGGATAATAATGGGTGTCCACGATCGATGGCAAGCACATACTGGGTCAAATCGTTCGTACCAACGCTAAAAAAGTCCACTTCTTTGGCAAAAATCGGAGCCATGACCGCAGCACTTGGCACTTCTAGCATGATACCAACTTGTAGATTGTCATGTGGATGCCCCGCCAAAACCTCGTCCAAAATCGCACGAGCCGCTCGCCATTCTTCAAGGCGACCAATCATTGGGAACATGATGCGTAAATCACGCCTTTTTGACGCTTTAATCAAAGCGGTTAATTGGCTACGGAGCAGTTCTGGGCGAGACAACAACAAACGAATGCCACGCAGACCCAAGAATGGATTTTCTTCCGCCGCCATTGGCAAATAAGGCAGGGCTTTATCGCCACCAATATCAAGCACACGCACCACTAATGGACGACCATCTAACGCATCAAAGACCTGCTCATAGTCAGCAATTTGCTGGTCAATGTCAGGCACTTGATGATGCGACATAAATACAAGCTCTGTGCGAAGCAAACCCACGCCTTCTGCACCATTTGCCACCGCTGTCGCCGTATCCGCCACATTACCCAAATTCACCGCCACTTCAACACGATGACCGTCCAAAGTGATGGCTGGCTCGTGAGCGTGTTGCATGGCTTGGCGTTTTTGTTCACGGCGTAAACTTTGGGCTTGCTGACACTCCTCAATCAACGACTGCTCAGGATTAACAACAAACCAGCCTTCGCCACCATCAAGCAAAATCTGTGTGCCATTCTCCAATGACAACACCTGCTGACCTGCACCCACCAACGCAGGAATGCCCAACGCACGAGCAACAATCGCACTGTGCGAACTAGAACCACCCACCGCTGTGATGATGCCCGCCACTTTGGTTGGGTCAAGATTTGCCACATCGCTTGGCAATAAGTCCTCTTTAATCAGCACATATGGATTTTGGGGTGCTGTTTGTTCGGTTTTGCCAATCAATTTTAGCAATACCTTATGCCCAACATCTCGTAAATCAGCAGCACGCTCGGCAAGTAGATGATTGCCCAAAGAAGCCTGAGCTGCTGCCAATTCTTCGATGAATGCATGCCAAGCTGCTGGTGCAGACAAGCCATCATCAATCCCATCTTTTGCCCCAAACATCACTTCTTCATCTTCTAATAAAGCAATGTGTGCTGTGAAAATTTGGGCAATGTCTGCATTCTTGGCAGATGCAACCAGCTGTCTTAGGTCGTCTTTGACTGCATTGATGGCAGTTTGCAACTGTGTCATCTGTTCTGCTGGATTTTGGGCAGTCATTGGATAGTTATATTTGACCGCTTTGGATACATAAGACTCGCCCACCGCCAAGCCAGTTGAAGCAGCAACAGCACGAATCTTTTCCCCATCTACTAGGGCAACTTGATTATTATCCGACTGGTCGGTTTGTTTTTTAGCAACTGGTATTGCAGAAGTGGCAGAGACTGATTCGCCCAAGCCTGCTTGCACCGCCTCAACCAATTTTGGTAACGCATTTTGAGCATCGGTATCTGGCTGAGCAATGAAGGTCAGCGTCTGTCCTTTGACCGCACCAAGCGACAACAAACGAGTTAGGCTTTTGGCAGAAACAAACGCTCCACCATCAACCTGCACTCGAATATCGCCATCAAACGATTTGGCAAGTTCCGATAAAGCGGTTGCAGGTCTGGCGTGCAAGCCATGTTCATTTGGTAAAACCACGCTTAGTGACTGCCAATCTGACTGACTTTGAATACCAAGCTGTGACAATATCGCCTCTTTTTCGCCTGATTGTACCGCTTGGGCGAATGCGTCACTCATCAGCACATCATATAGCCATGATAACTTATCGGTATTGATTTTTTTGTCAGCTGTAATGACCGCTAACGCCTGTTTGCTGTTTGGATTGACCGATAAAGCAAAAGCCGAAGTGAGAATCTGTGGCTGATTTTCCAAAATCACACAAGAAACCGCCTGACTGAGCACGGTTGGCTTAGGTGCGGTAATGGCTCGTGAACTGATGGCGTGATGAGCTTTTAGACGAGATAAAGACTGCAAAAACACTTCATCATACTGCTCGCTACCAACTTGGGTGTCAATCAAACTTTCTTGAATCAGTAATGAGCTTGTACCACCAAGTGCCGCCATGATTTCATCAGCATTGGTGGCTTTGGCGATACCGTCTGCCACATCACCTTGTAGAGCGTGTGTCAATTTTTGCAAAATTTGCAAATGCTCATCTGATTTTGCAGCAATCACCACCGCCAAATATACCTTGTCGCCAGCATCATTCCACGCCACGCCATCAGCAAAATGCACCAATCGCACACCCGTCTGAATGATTGCCTCACGAGACTCTGGCGTGCCATGCGGAATGGCGATACCCTGTCCCAAATAAGTGGCGGCTTGCGACTCTCGAGCCATCAATCCGTGCAAATAGTCAGCCGTCGCCAAACCATCGTCTTGTAAAATCTGTGCCAAAACTTGCAACGCTTGTTGCTTGTCGCTGGCTTGTGCATTCATACGCACATCTGCGGTTGTCAAAGTGAGCATAAACACCCCTTGTAAAGTTGCCATTCATCTGGCAAGAATTTTATAAATAAACGCCAAATTCTATCATAATTTGGCAACAAAATATGAGTGCAATTTTGTAAACAAGACGCACAATTTTTTCAATCATCACGATAAACAATGCCAAACATTGATGTAAAAAAAGACAAACCCATCAATAGGTTTGTCTTTTTTAGGGCAAAAGACATCATAGCATTGGCTTGGTAATTGCCAAAATCACAATGCCTGCATACGCCACGCCAGCAATCATCATGCCAGCTCTACTCTGAGATAGACTGACCGCTTGGCGGCGTAATGCCTTGATGTTTGCAGAAACCGCCACGATGAGTAGCACCAATTTTGCCAATGCCCAATGCTGCAAGCCTGCCGCCTGATACAACTGCCAAAATAAATACAAACCTGACAAAACCAACAAAGTATAAGCGGCATGACTGATGCCTGTGAACACCTTTGAGCGATGAAAGGTTTTGCCTGCAAAAATAGGCACAGCCTGAACGATGAATAGCAATAAAGTAATCGCCACCATCAGTAGATGTAAATGTTTCATAATGAAGGCTTACCTTATTGATAAATCACTTCCAAAATCTCAAACACCACCAATCCGCTTGGTGTCTGAATTTGGGCTTCATCACCCTCTGATTTGCCAATCAAGCCACGAGCAATGGGCGAATTGACTGAAATTTTACCCACTTTAAAATCCGCCTCATCATCGCCCACGATTTTATATTGGCATTCTTCGCCACTATCGGCATTTTCTAACACCACAGTAACACCGAACACCACTCGCCCATCTTGTGGCAACTTAGCAGGGTCAATTACCTGAGCACCGCCAAGTTTGGCTTCGATGTCACGAATACGAGCCTCGCACAGTCCTTGCTGTTCACGAGCGGCGTGATATTCTGCATTTTCTTTTAAATCGCCATGTTCACGAGCCTCAGCAATCGCTGTGGTGATGCGTGGGCGTTCAATGGTTTTAAGCTGTTTTAGCTCTTCTTCTAGGGCTTGATGACCTTCTGGGGTCATGGGATAGCGTTGCATATGACATTCCTACTTTTTTGCAATACTTTGAAAATAAAAAAGCCTGCCAAAATTTTTTGGCAAGACAAATTAAAAAATCTTTGCTAATTTTACTGGCTTTTTTAAAAAATGCAAGCATTTGGGTGTGAATTATACCAAACCCAAACGCTTGCACCAACCATCATGCACAAGATGATGCCAAAGACGCCATCTTGTATAATGGCTTAATTTAGGCGTGCAAATCTTGCAGCTTATACACATCAAATGGCAAACGCACCTGATATGCCATACATACTGCCTGAGCTGCACTCATGGTGGTCACATAAAACACCTTTCCTTGCAATGCACTACGGCGAATCAAGAACGAATCTTCTTGTGCCTGCTTGCCTTCGGTGGTGTTGATGACCAGATGAATTTCGCCATTTTTTAGGGCATCGACGATGTGTGGACGACCCTCATACACTTTGTTGATGTGTTCGCACTCAATACCAGAGTCCGCCAAGACTTTTTGAGTGCCGCCTGTCGCCACCAGCTTAAAGCCATAATCAATCAGCTGCTTGGCAAGTGCTGGCAAATGCTTCTTATCACTATCTCGCACAGACAAGAACGCTCGTTTAATCTCACCAGCCACAGGCAAGCCTGGCAGACGATCGTTTGAGCCAATCACCGCTTTATAATACGCCTCGCCAAAGGATTTGCCCACACCCATGACCTCGCCTGTGGATTTCATCTCTGGGCTAAGAATTGGGTCAACACCTGGGAACTTAGCAAATGGGAATACCGCCTCTTTGACCGAATAATGGCTTGGGATAATCTCCTTAGTAAAGCCCTGCTCTGATAGTGTTTTACCAGCCATACAGCGAGCGGCAACTTTCGCCAATGACACACCGATGCACTTGGAGACAAATGGCACAGTACGAGAAGCTCGTGGATTGACTTCCAAGATATACACCGTGTTATCCTTGACTGCATATTGCACATTCATCAAGCCCACCACCCCAAGCTCTTTTGCCATGGCAATCGTTTGGGTACGGATCTGGTCTTGAATCTCATCGCTGAGCGAATATGGTGGCAACGAACACGCAGAATCGCCAGAATGCACGCCTGCTTGCTCGATGTGTTGCATGATACCACCAATCACCACCATTTGCCCGTCAGACACACAGTCCACATCCACTTCAATGGCATCATCAAGGAATCGGTCAAGAAGTACAGGCGAATCATTGGAGGCTTGCACTGCCTCTTGCAGGTAGCGTTTTAGCTCATCTTCGTTATAAACAATCTCCATCGCACGACCACCCAGCACATAAGATGGACGCACCACCAAAGGATAGCCAACCGCCTGTGCCTTGCTCAAACCATCTTCGGTGCTGGTTGCTAGTGCATTAGGCGGTTGATTTAAAGCAAGCTGATGCAACATTTGCTGGAAGCGTTCACGGTCTTCGGCACGGTCAATGGCATCAGGACTTGTACCAATGATTGGCACGCCTGCTTTTTCTAAACTTCTAGCAAGTTTGAGTGGTGTTTGACCGCCATATTGCACAATCACGCCTTTTGGCTGCTCAGTACGGACGATTTCAAGCACATCTTCAAGTGTGACAGGCTCAAAATACAAACGATCAGAAGTATCATAATCAGTCGATACCGTCTCTGGGTTACAGTTTACCATGATGGTTTCAAAGCCATCTTCACGCATGGCAAGAGCAGCGTGGACACAGCAGTAGTCAAATTCAATGCCTTGTCCGATACGGTTTGGGCCACCACCGATGACCATGATTTTATCTTTATTGGTTGGGCGTGCTTCACATTCTTCATCATAGGTGGAATACATATAAGCAGTTGAAGTCTCAAACTCTGCTGCACAAGTATCCACTCGTTTATACACAGGATACACGCCCAAATCCCAGCGTTTTTGTCTGACTTGATGCTGGTCAACGCCCATCAACTTCGCAATACGCAAATCACTCATGCCCTTGCGTTTAAATTGATACAAGATTTGCTTGTTTAAATCATCAATCGTCAGTTCTTTGATTTGTTGTTCGGTACGAACAATATCCTCAATCTGCACCAAAAACCACGGGTCAATCTTGGTCAATTCAAACACCTCATCAAGACTAAGTCCTGCACGAAATGCCTGTGCCAAATAAAAAATACGCTCTGGCGTTGGAATGCTTAACTTATTACGAATCTTGGCGATGATGTCGCTTGCCTCGCCCGTCAAATCCGCCACTTCATCAAAGCCAGTCGCCCCAGTTTCCAAGCCTCGCAAGGCTTTTTGCATCGATTCTTGGAAATTGCGACCAATCGCCATCACCTCGCCCACCGACTTCATTTGTGTGGTCAAAGTATTATCTGCTTGTGGGAATTTTTCAAAGTTAAAACGAGGAATCTTGGTAACGACATAGTCAATAGACGGTTCAAAGGACGCTGGCGTCTTGCCGCCTGTGATGTCATTTTTTA